>CAYNWK010000123.1:3175-12749 GCA_964400875.1 uncultured Anaerolineaceae bacterium
CGGCGATCTGTTGGTTGGTAGGAGCGCTGTTACTCATTAAATAGTCTCCTGGGTGGAGCGTAATTTGAGTTTCTCCAATTTTAGATGAGGGGTCGAAGGGAGTCAACCAAACGCGCCTGCCTGAGCTTGTCGGATTTATCGCCAGGGATTGACCTCAGCTTAACCAACCAGTGGAAAATTGAATATTTTCAATCCGAACCGCCTCCTGTACCATAGAATGAGCGCGACGAGCAGTTGTGTCAGGCTATACAGGCACTGGGAGAAGAACAACTGCTGCCGGTGGGAGACATTGCTGCCGCGACCTGCCGGTAGCTGTTCGCCAGGGGCCGATCGCCTGGCAGGGAGGCGTTAGCGCTTACGCTCCGTCCGCGCCCGATCCTGCCGCTGCTCCTCAAGGACAGCGACCGGGCCCAGATATGCATGCCATCTGGGGCATCAAGCTGCCCGGATCGATCCGGTTGGTTTTGAAAATGACATCCTTCCAGGGGGGTGATGACAATCGATACTTTCACCGCGCAGTGGGCTTTGCTACGATAGAAATTGGGGGAATAGTTTCTGTCGCCTTCTGTCAAGCGTTTCAGACTGTGGTCTGAAAGGAGGGCCAATCTCGCCAAGCGATCTTCTTCCATAAGCGTGCATCTTCAACTTAATTAGGCCGAATTATCATCCGCAAGGAGGTAGGCTGAATGAAAACGGTCTTCGTCCATCCAGAGCGCTGCATCGGCTGTAAACAATGCGAAGCAGCCTGTGCGGTGGCTCACTCGCAAACCAGGAGCCTCTTTTGGGCCGTGTTTGAAACCCCGGCACCGAAGCCACGCATCCACGCCGAACCCGGCCTTTCCCTGAACACTGCTTTTCCCAACAAGTGCCGGCATTGCGAACCGGCCCCGTGTATGTACGCCTGTCCCACCGGCGCGATTTATCGCGCCCACGATCGGCCCGAGATCGTGCTGATCGACGCGCATAAGTGCATCGCCTGCGGCATGTGCGCCATGGTCTGCCCCTTCGACGTGCTCACCTACTATCCTGCAGCGGCCGCACCGGAGAAGAGCGCCGTGGCGCTCAAATGCGATCACTGCATAGAACGCCAACGCCAGGGATTGATCCCGGCCTGCGTCGAGGCTTGCAAGGTCGGCGCGCTGGAATTTGGCGAGATCAATGAACTGGTCAAATCCGCGCGCACGCGTTATTCGGAAACGGTCTCCCTGGCGGTGGGCCAGATAGATCGGCAGCTCGCTCCCCCTCCCGCTGGCCTGACAGCCTGGCGGCAGTGGGGAACGGCGGTCACCAACCTGAACGCCGATGGTAAGAAAGGAGCATAAGCCATGACCCCCACTCACTCCTCGAACGGGTTCAAGCAAAAAAGCATTAATTCCGATACCTGGTCCATGTTAGAGATCGCCCACCGGGAAGGCATTGAAACCGTCTGGGATCGTCTCGCGGCGCAGCAGCCCCAGTGCGGGTACTGCAACCTGGGCACCAGCTGCCGCATCTGCGCCATGGGCCCCTGCCGGGTCGATCCTTTCGGGGACGGCCCCCAGAAGGGCGTATGCGGAGCGGACGCGGACATCATCGTCGCCCGCAACCTGGCGCGCATGATCGCGGCCGGCGCCTCCGCGCATTCCGATCACGGCCGGGATATCCTGGAGACCCTGCATCACGTCGGCGAGGGAAAAACCGACGTCTACACCATCCACGAGCCGGGCAAGCTCCGGCAGATCGCCGGAGAGTACGGGATCCAAGCCGACGGTAAGAGCGACCAGGAGATCGCCGCCGAACTGGCCTGGGAGAACATGGAAGATAACGGCATGCGCCGCGAGAAATTGCCCATGGCAGCGCGCGCCCCGCAGGCCCGCCAGGACATCTGGCAGAAGACCGGCGTCTACCCGCGCGGCGTCGACCGAGAGAACGTCGAGACCCTGCACCGCACCCACATGGGCGTCGATAATGATTGGGTCAACATCCTGTTGCACGCCGCTCGCACCAGCCTGAGCGACGGCTGGGGGGGCTCGATGATCGCCACCGATCTCTCCGATGTGCTTTTTGGCGTGCCCCAACCGGTCGCCTCCAGCATGAACCTGGGTGTGCTCAAGGATGACCAGGTCAATATCCTCTTACACGGGCACAACCCGATGCTTTCCGAGGTGATCGTAGCCGCCGCTCAAGACCCCGAGCTGCTGGCGCTGGCCGAAGCGAAAGGCGCGCAGGGCATCAACCTGGCGGGCTTATGCTGCACCGGCAACGAGGTGCTGATGCGTAAAGGCATCCCCATGGCAGGCAACCACCTGATGCAGGAGCTTTCCATCATGACCGGCGCGGTCGAACTGATGGTGGTGGATTACCAGTGCATCATGCCTGCTGTGACCGAGACGGCGAAGTGCTTCCACACCAAGGTGGTCAGCACCTTTGACAAGGCCAAGTTCCCCGGCGCCGAGCATATCAGCTTCGACCCGCAGCGCGGCCTGGAGATCGGCAAGCAGATCGTGCGCACGGCGGTGGAGAATTACGCCCAGCGTGTGCCCGAGCGGGTGCATATCCCCGGCAAACCCACCCCGGTGATGGCGGGCTTTTCCGTAGAGGCCATCCTGGGCTCGCTGGGCGGCACACCGCAGCCGCTGGTTGACGCGATCGTCAAAGGCGACCTGCGCGGCGCGGTGGGCGTCGTCGGCTGCAATAACCCCAAGATCAAGCAGGACCTGGGCCACACCGAGCTGACCAAACGGCTGATCGAAAACGATATCCTGGTGGTCGTCACCGGCTGCGCCGCGGTGGCGGATGGAAAAGCCGGGCTGATGGTTCCCGAAGCTGCCGACCAGGCCGGACCAGGCCTGAGCGCGGTTTGCAAGGCGCTGGGCATCCCGCCGGTGCTACACATGGGCAGCTGCGTGGACAACACGCGCATCCTGGTGCTGGCCGCGGCGCTGGCCAATCACCTGGGCGTGGACATCAGCGCGCTGCCGCTGGCCGGGGCCGCTCCGGAATGGTACTCCGAGAAGGCGGTCTCGATCGGCTTATACGTGGTCGCCTCCGGCATCTACACGGTGCTGGGTACGGCGCCGCCGGTCTTCGGAAGTCCGAACGTGGTCAAGCTGCTGACCGAAGGCCTGGAGGGCGTCTTTGGCGCCACCTTTGCCGTCGAACCCGACCCGGACCGGGCCGCGGCGCTGATCCGCCGACACATTGAGCGTAAACGTGCGGCCCTCAATCTGCCCGCCCTTGACCCGGAGGACATTCCCCTGCCGGAAGCCGAACTGGCCCTGGCGTGACCAGGTTTGCGCTCCACGAAATTTGTGCAGCAAATGGATAAGGAGACGCATATGAAAATCGTCGTCATCGGGGCCGGGCCTGCCGGGGTGAGCGTGGTGGAGGCTTTGCGCGAACACGATCGCCAATCGGAACTGGTGGTGCTCAGCGCTGAGCCTTACCCGCCTTACTCACCCCCAGCCATGGCGGATCACTTTATGACCGGCTCGAAGGCGCACCTCTGGCGGGGGGAGGATTGGCCGGAACGCATGGGCGTTGAATACCGCAGCGGGGTGATCGTGACGGCGGTCGATCCGGTAGCGCGCAGGCTGGAACTCCAAGACGGGGGCAAGCTGGATTACGATCGGTTGGTGATCGCCACCGGCAGCCGCCTGTACGCCCCGCTGGAAGGAGTCGACCTACCCGGGGTATATAACTTTAAATCGCTCAGCGCAGCCGAAGATCTCGTTCAACAGGTGCGGAGCGGCCAGGCGCATTCGGCGTTGATCGTCGGCGCAGGTTTCATTGGCATGGAGATCGCCTTGCTGCTGCGCGAGTTGGGGGTAGCGGTCACCCAGATCGAGATGCTCGACCAGGTCATGGGCAGTATGTTGGATGAGCACACTGCGGGGATCGCCCTGGGGATGATGCGCCAGCGCGGCGTGGATGTGCGATTGAACACCCGCGGGACAGCTTTCATCGGGAATGGACGGGCCGGCGGCGTGCAGCTTGCTACCGGCGAAGTCCTGCGCGCCGACCTGTATATCGCCGCCACCGGGGTCAAACCCAATTTAAGTTTTTTGGATGGCTCCGGCATCGAACACGGTTGGGGTATCCGGGTGGACGACCGCCTGCGCGCCTGCGCGCCGGACGTCTACGCGGCGGGCGACGTGATCGAATCGCCCTACCTCTTGACCGGTGAGAAGTACGTGCACGCTATCTTCCCCAACGCTGTCGAACAGGGCAAGGTCGTCGGTTTGAATCTTGCCGGCTTTGACCTGCCCTACACGGGCGCGGAGCGGATGAACAGCCTTAAACACCTGGGTTTGCCCATCATGGCGGTCGGAGTCAAAGAGGGGGAAGAAGTGCTGCAGGAGCGGCGGGGAAAAAACCTGCGCACCATATACCTGCAGGACGGTCGTGTGGTCGGATTCCAGCTGGTAGGGGATATTCGCGCTGCGGGGATTCTGCGGGCTTTGCTGATCCAGAAGCGCTCGCTGAACGGCCTGAAAGATCATCTACTCGACCAGGATTTCGGGGAGGGAATGATCGCCTGGCGCGCGCTGGCTTCTTACGTATGAGCAAGTAGTGGAGTTGTTGGCGGGCAAAGACCCCCAACAAAAACAAACCAATAATATAATTACAAAAAAAAAAAACACCAATAAAATACCTGTTTTTCGGGGTGGTATTTAGCGCCGGGCGGGCGCTGGCTACTTCCGTAGGACCATGTTGTGTTGTTGTGGGCGGGCAACGCCCGCCAACAACACCAAACGATTCTTATCTTTCCAGACTCAACTCGCTCCAGGAATTGCCCCCATCCGTGGTGGTCAATAAGCGCGTGCTCAACTGGCAGCGCAGCGGCTCGTATCCGGAGGGCTGGCGCTCGCCATAGGCGAGTTTCGTGCCGGTGCATGACCCTTCCTGGGCCAGGATCCAGCCGTTCTCGCCGTCGGCGAAATCGAGGGCCAGGACGTCGCCCGTGAAACCGTCGGCGGACTGCGCGACGGGTGCATTTCCTCCGGGCGCGGCGTGGTACAGACGCCCGGCGCTTGGCGCGGCTGCCCACCATCCGCCGCCCGCCTCCAGGCTGAACGGCAGCGCGCTGGCCGGTGGTGTGGAGGCATCCAGGGCTTGAGTTGCAGCCAGGCGCCAGGTCGCGCCGCCGTCGGAGGTCTCGAACACGGCCAGTTGGGAGGCCTCCCCGCCCGCCAGGGTCACCGGAAGGCGGCCATGCAGGGGGTCCGTGAACCCCGGCAGTCCTAGGTAAGCAGCGTCGTAACCGGCCGAATCCGGGAGCGGGAGGGGCTGCGCCTGCCAGGTAAAGCCGCCGTCCAGGGTTTGGAAGAGCTGGTCGCCGGCTGGCCCGCCGGCCACCCAGCCGTGGCTGCGATCGACGAAGCGCACCGGCTCGCCCAGCGGCAGCGTGCGTTCCCGCCAGGTCATTCCGCCGTCCTGGGTGGCGAACAGCCGCCCCAGGCTGAAATTGATCCCGCTTTGCACTTTGAGCGCGATCCAGCCGGTTTGGGAGTCGATGAAATGCGGGTAAGCGGCAGCGATCGTGAGGGCATCTTCGGGGGAAAGCGGCAGCGGGCTGGACTGCCAGCTGGCGCCGCCGTCGGTCGTTCGCAGAACCGACAGCGCCGGGAGGCCGCCGGCCTGAGCCGTTCGGCGCGCCAACCACCCCTGGCGGGCGTCTAGGAATTCCACTCCCAGGATGTGATCCGTTGCCAGCCCTTCGGGAGTTCGATCCTGCCAGCTCGATCCGCTATCTTCCGTCCAGAGCAGCCGTTCGCCGCGTAAAATCCAGCCCGCCCGCGGGGATAGCAGGTACATGTCGCGCAGCGCCTGATCGGCCGGCAGTTCAGGGGGGACCGCAGATGACTCGGGTTGGAAGCCGGGGAGCAGGTTGCCCTGGGCGGCCGGTGAGGCCAGGAAGGTGGCCACCTCGCCGTCGAGGACGTTGCTGTCGATGGTGAAGGGTCCCACGCCCCCCCAGGTCTCTTTATGGTCGCCGACGTACTGCTTGAGGCGCTGGTTTTTTGGCCACAAGCTGTTAGCCACGCAGGGGGTATTCCAGACGTGGGCATCTTTCGAATAAAAATAGGGGCTGATGTACCAGTGCGCCAGCCAGACGTCATCCGGCGGCGAGGCGTTGTACCACCAATCGGACACCAGCGAGCTGCACGCGCCGCCATACGCCCCGGCGCGAAACGCCAGCTCGTGAATTCGTTCGACCCAACCCTGCATGAACGAGTTAACCGCCGCTTTGCAGGCGGTCGTCGCCTGGCTGGCATACCCTTCCATGTCGTAATAGATGATGTGGTCGCTTTCAAAACCAAGCGCTTTGGCGGCTGTTACGGCTTTGTCGGCCTCGATGCTGCCCTCGTATTTGGCGATCCCGGCGTCCCAGCTCATGCGGTGGTTGAAACCGGTACAGGGGGCTTGCGGTCCTACCCAGGTGAGCGTGTACATCCAGCCCTGCGGTGAGACCTGGGACAGCCAGGTCGAATTGAGATTTGGGGGTTTGCAGGCCAGGCTGTCGCCCCCGATATACAGGTTGATCGTATAGTAAGGGCTTTGGCTCCACCAGGTCTGCATTTGCGCGACGGTCGGCAGGCTGCACATGTCGAAACTCTGGAATGGGCTGGTCACGATGTGTTGAATGTTGATCGCCGAGGTTTCTTGTTTGTGCGTGACTTCGATCAGGTTGGATTGGATGCCCTGGCAGTTCGCTATCTCGGTGGCGAATTCGTGCTTGGTGATGCCGGGTGGAAACTTGACGGACTGCGATTCGACCATGGTTTCCCCGCACGGGCCGGATTGCGTCCATCCAATCGCCGCCCATTTGTCCGAAGCCGTGTTATTGCCAATATAGACCGTGTACTTTACATCCTCATAGGGCAGGAAAACGGTTTTGGGGGTGCCGGACGAATCGACGATCCAGGAGGCCAGCAGCTCGACTTCGGGAAGGGGATCTTCGTTTGCGGTCAATGGCAGGAAGATCTTGCTGGCAGGCGGGGCGGTGGGTGTCAGTTGAGGGAGCAGCGCCCGCGCATCTTCAACCTGGACGGCGGACATCCCAAGCGCCGGTCGGACGCTCGCCAGGCCGATGACCCCCACCAGTACCAGGCCGATTAAAATTCCCAGGGAGACCGATGTTGATTTGAAGTTCCTCATTGCATCCCTCTGCTCCACAGTGCGCCCAGATTGTACCGGAGAAAGCCGATTGAGTAAGTAAGAGATGTAGTTTAGCCTAAAACTAAGACGCATTGGCTCCGGTACTTACTGGTTTTGAGCCAAAATCTCGTTCAAATCCGCCCATATTTCTGGCATCTCAAGCGCTTCGGCGAATTGGTGAACCCAAAATTCGATTCGGTGTCGATTCATTTCTGGGTAATTGTCTATGATCGCTTGAATATCTAACATATCTTTGGGGCGATGAGCAACGGCTTTCAGGATGATTAAATCTTCTGGAGTTGGGAGCCGTAAAGTTAAAGAACCAATTTTTAATAATTGGCCTCGATCGACAGCTTCCTTTTCAAAAGGCAAAATACCTAAGGAAATATCTATATTGATTCCACTCTCTTCGTGTTGGAGAAGGAGAATGCGGTTCTTTCTGGCAAATTCTTCTGCGTTTTCGATCCTGGGAAAAATACCTTCTTGTGTGGCCGTTTCCAAGAAAGAAGGAATTTGATCAACGGAAAGAAGGAATATGGCATCCAGATCTGCGGTCAGGCGTGGCTTACCAAGCAAACTTACAGCAATCCCCCCGATTATGAGGCCTTGCTCTTCGAATCGCGTCAGTAGATTGGTTAGCGCTCTCAGCGATGGGAGGAAAGGTACCAGATTTTCAGGAGAGTTCAATCCGCGCCCTTGAGTTTTGCCCAGCGGTTGATGACTTCCATATCGATCTCGTCGTCGGTAAGATTCAATCCTTCGGCGATGAGCAAGAGCGCATTTAATTTCATCCATCGCTCTTGAATGGACGATCTTCGATTTTCCTCTCGCTCGATTTCTTCAACCGCCTCCCAGCGGTCGCGGTAGTATTTCAACAACTGATTAGCCATAATTAATTGTACCATTGCCAAGTTTTTGATCTTGCTATTCAGCCTGCAATCGTTACTGAGAATAATGAAAATCGCATCGCTGATTCGTTACCTTATTCTCGCAGCCGATCGATGCGGCGCTGCAGGTAAGGCGAAAAGTATCCGGCGTAGCGTTCCTGCAGCGCTGGGTCGCGCCAGTCTTCTCCCGTGATCCGGCCGCGGCAGTCTGCCGCCCCACAGCTGCATTCGAACTCATCGTAGTCGCTGCCGTCGCTCATGGCGTAATCGTAATTGACCTCCTCACCAGGCTGGATGTCGCGCCTCGCCGCCAGCGAGATCTGCCCGGCCATGCCGGCGTTCGGGTCGCAAGAGTGATTGACGTAATCGGCCGGCTCCGCCGGGCTGATCGGGACCAGGTAGAAACCATCCTCAACCTGGATGGAGTGGCGCTGGGTGACCGAAGGCAGCTGGGCCAGCTCGGCGGCGTCGACCACGCGCCCGCCCCAGACTGCCAGGAGCTCGCCTTTTTGAACCGGTTCCTGGGCATATACCCCGAAGCCGCCCTTCCCGGGGCGCGGCTGCGCTTCCAGCTTGGGGGAGAGATAAGAAGTGGTTTTTGCTTTCATGCTGATCCTTTGTTCTCGGGACTTATGCATTGAGGGAGGGGCTGATCGGGCGACCTCCGCCCGATCAGCCCCTCTCCCATACTTTAAGATGTTTTCTTCAAGATGCCGATCATGCGGGTTGAATCGGGGCTGTTGTCCAGCGGCTGGTCGAGGTCGTAGTCCCCGTGCCAGCCGACCGCTTCGAGCCGGCCGGAGAGCTGCGCCAGCAGGATCAGCTCCTGGGGATCGAGCAATCGCTCCACGGCTGAGTCGGGGATGACCTGCTTTTCGCCGTGGTCGTCCACGTGCATCTCGACCGCGACGCGCACGCTGCCCGCGACCAGGTCGAACTCGGGCGGTTCGACCGCCCACAAGATCTCGACCTGCACGCCGTCGCGCTCCCCGGCATAGCGGTACTCCCCGTACTCCTGGTAGTTGCAATCGCGCGGGTGGGTGATGTCGATCAGGAATAGGCCTCCGGGCGTCAGGTTGTCCGCCACGGTCTGGAAGTTGCGCACCAGGTCGGCGTTGCTCAGCAAGGCATCCAGGCTGTCGAACATGCACAGGACCATGTCCACCGGTCGGTCGAGCCGGAACTCGCGCATGTCGCCTCGCAGCCAGGTCACATCCACGCCCTGGTTGGCGGCCTTCTCCTGAGCCAGATCAAGCATTTCCTGGCGGATATCCAACCCGATCGCCCGTACGCCCTGGGCAGCCAGCGCCCGGGCGTGGTAGCCAGGACCGCAAGCCAGGTCCAGCGCGGCGCGCAGCCTCTTGCCAGCGTAGTACCGATAGGCTTGCCGTATAAATTCAACTTCCTGGGAGACGTCGCGTTCGAGAGCGATGTCGTAATATACGGCGCGCTGGTAAAGATTATGATGTTCGGCCATCGTTAAACCTTTCCCGATCAGGAAATATATTCTGGTGAGGCTTTCAAGCCCAGGCGTTGAAGGTGCGTGA
>CAYNWK010000124.1:0-12737 GCA_964400875.1 uncultured Anaerolineaceae bacterium
CCAATAATCGTCAAGTAACGGTATTTTTACCTAAACTCGGTGCTCCGATTCAAATATGGGTAATGTGCTGGGTAATATAGGCTGCATCTGTGCCTACCCCACCCAGCAGCGATGAACTCAACGCCGTTTGGAATGAAAGGCCAATAAAGTATAACCCAGGCGCATCCTGGATCACTCCACGCCAATGCCGGGGGAAGCCGATTTCATCGAAAATTGGCAGGTCGATCCATTGGTAATCCGGACGGAAACCGGTTGCCCAAACTACGCTATCGACCTGTAAAATGCGCCCATCGTCGAGTTGGAGTTTACCAGCCTGGATTCCAGAGACACGTGGTGTCAGTTCAACACCGGACGCTGCAATATCCTGGCGCTGAACGCGCCCAAGGGGCGTACCGTGGTGGAATTCGCCGGCCCTCACTTTTCGCCCGATAGGTGTATTCACTGTCAACACGTGGCTCATAAACCACCAGATGGGATGTCCGCCAAAAACCTTGCCCAACGGTCCATTGGCGGGGATGCGCCCGACATCCCGCCCCGCAAGCCAGACTCGCTTGCCTGCGCGGACCAACTCAAGGCTGATCTCCGCTCCGGAATTTCCAGCACCGACAACCAAAACCATTTGGCCCTGAATTTGCTCTGGGCTGCAATAGACACTTGTGTGCAATTGCTGGATAGCAGGATCAAGCTGGTTACTAAAGGCGGGAATATAAGGTGATTGGAACGGGCCTGTCGCCACAATAACATTCCTGGCAAAAAAGCTGGAAGTGCCTACTGTAATTTGATAACCTTGGTCAATGCGTCTAAGTCTCTCTACTTTAACATCGTGCCAGACAGGCAGATCGAATTGCTGAACATATCCATCCAGGTAATCCGCGACTTCATCTTTCTTCGGAAGGTAATTACCGGGTTTCGGGAATGGCAAACCCGGCAGGTTATTAAATTTACTTGGGGTGAACAGTTTCAAACTATCCCAACGTTGTCGCCATGAATCGCCAGTGCGGGGATGATCGTCCAAGATCACAAAGTCCACCCCCTGGCGTTTAAGATAATAGCCGACAGCTAAACCTGCTTGCCCACCGCCAATTACGATCGTATTAAAATTTTCTCCCATGTTAGAAGAATCAGAATTGTTTTGTTCCATCTTCATTTTTATATCCTTATCGATAAAGTACTAGTTTATTCAATACATTATTACTGTATTTAATACATATATGATATAATTATTTCACGATAGAGTCAAGAGGCAATGTCGCAAAACAAACCAACCAAACGCAAGTACGATTCAAGCCGCCGTAAACAGCAGGCCCGAGAAACACAGGTCCAGATTGTGGCTGCAGCACGCGAATTATTCATCGCGTACGGATATGTCGGCACCACCATCGAAGCCATCGCCCAGAAGGCCAATGTTGCTGTGGAAACCATCTATGCAACTTTTGGCAACAAAAGCAATATTCTGGCGCGCGTGGTGGATGTTTCTGTTACCGGGGACGACGAACCTATCCCCCTACTGAAGCGGCCACAGGTCAAGGCGGTCGAGGCTGAAACTAACCCGAAGCTGCAAATCCAAATGTTTGCCAGTCAAATCACAGAGATCATGGCTCGGGTCGCACCGCTGTTCCAGATAATGCGTACGGTTGCCAAGATCGAGCCAGAGATCGCCCAGGTTCTGGAAGAACTCCTCAACAAGAGATTACAAGGGATGGGGCATTTCATCTCTGACCTTGGGTACCATGGATCCCTGCGCGCGGAGTTAGACGAACGAACTATGATCGAAACTGTCTGGGCTTTAACCAGCGCAGAGGTTTACAACCTGATGACCCTGGATCGAGGCTGGTCCCAGGAACGATATGAGAACTGGTTAGTCAAAATGCTCATCCGGATACTCCTTCCGTGACGATCACTATTCAGGTGTGGTGATTATTGGAGCAATTACCGCATTCGGCCTCTATTGATTTTAGTGAAAACAACCAAAAAACGTAGATCCGAAGCGGACTCGAACCGATAATTGTTCAAATCTTGTGCATTCAAATCGATTTCGATCCTCAATTCCTGCAATTTCCCCCTATTTTCAAAGCGTAAAGAAGCCAAAACCCGCTCAACAGGAATACTAAGCGGTCCTTGAGAAACTTGTGACCCCGGAAGGACTCGAACCAATTTGGGATATGGATTAACCCAAGCAGATTCGAACCCGAATTCCTCTTTCTATAATGAATATAGTCCAATTTCATCCATTTTTTCACCGTATTCAAAGCGAATTAAAGACAAAAACCGTTCCACATCAATCGCAGAACGGTTTTTTAAAAATTGTGCCCCCACGGGGATTCGAACCCCGGTCTTAGCCTTGAAAGGGCTACGTCCTAGTCCCCTAGACGATGGGGGCGGTAAGTTGCTGCGGGATTGTACCACTGCCCTCCCGTAGGGGTCAAGGAATCCGCATCCGCGCAGGCCGCACGGCGGTTAACGGCTTATTAACTCAATTTGCATCGTCCCGTGCTATAATTCTCGGCGTTATGGAGGATTCCCTACACGCTCCGGTGCTGGTGCTCAACGCCAATTTCGAGCCCCTCAACGTGTGCAACACCCGCCGGGCCATCGGGTTGATGGTCTCGGGTAAAGCGAACATGATCTTGAACGGGCGGGGAGTGATCAAAACCGTCTCCCGGTCGTACCCCAGGCCCTCGATCATCCGGTTGGAGCGGATGGTCAAGCGGCCGCGCCCGCGCGTCAAGCTGACCAAACGGGAGATCCTGCGCCGCGACCATTACACCTGCCAGTACTGCGGCAGCCGGGCGCCTTACCTGACCATCGACCACGTCATCCCGCGCCGGCTGGGCGGAACGCATGAGTGGGAGAACCTGGTAGCGGCCTGCCCGAGCTGCAACCACCGCAAAGGCGGGCGCACAGCCGAGCAGGCGCAGATGGCGCTGTTGAACAGGCCAATCGAACCGCCGACTTCGGCGACCTACCTGTTTGCCCGGCACCTGCACCAAAACGAAGAGTGGGAGCCGTTCATCGAAGGCTGGTAGGTTTTATTCCAAGGACAAAATAAGCCAGGATCTCAAGTTGAGAACTCCTGGCTTTTATATTTTCGGGAAGGAGGCTGTTTTGTCTGCCGCTAAGCAGCGGGTTTCTAAGAATCCGTCACTGCGAGCTACCGCAGGCGGCGTGGCAGTCCCTCGCATTACGTGAGATTGCTCCAGCCGCTATGCTCCTTCGCAACGACCGGCGCGGCATGAAAGAAATGCGCCCAGCACTGTGAAGTTGCTGGCGATGCCAGCTGCCATGCTTTTGAGCGCAAAGGCAGCGCTCGTTGAAACTTCTTAAAACTCCAGTTCCATGAAGTCTCTTGCCAGCGCGACGGGTCCATTGAAGTTACCCCCTGCGTCGCGGACCAGCCGGGCATGCTGCTTCACATCCGTCGTGTAATGAATTAAATACAGGAATTTTGCCCCCGCATTTTCAGCGACCTCGCCAGCCTGCGCAGCGGAGGAGTGGCCCTCTTCATCGCCGGCGGATTCATGCAGCAGGATGTCGGCCTCCCGGGCCAGCTCCACGACCTCGTTGCAAGGATTGGTGTCACAAGAATATGCCAGGACTTTCCGGGAGGCCGGGAATTCAATCCGCAGCCCGATGGTTGGGATCATGTGCTGGACGGGGGAAGCGCAGATGCGCCATTCCTTCGTTTCGAGGACAGGAGTTAAGTCTTCTTCGGGCAGGCGGTGGAAGTTGACCGGGTAGAAGTCCGGCCAGCGCTTCCAGTTATAAGCCTCCATCACCGCCTCAATCCGGTCGAGGGTGTAATCCAGGCCGTATACGTTCAAAGCTTTCTTACGGCCGAGCAGCCACATATCCATGAGCAGCACGGGCACACCAGAAACGTGGTCCGGGTGGAAATGAGTCAGGACCAGGTCGGTCAGGCTCTGGGGATCGACGCCGGCCTGTTTCAAGCGCACCATCGGGCTGCCGGAGCAATCAATCAGCGCGGCGCTTTTCTCTCCCACCAGGACCATATGGGTATTCTCTTGCGCTTCACCGGCGACGGCGAAGGCGGTGCCCAGGACGATCAACTTTGGCATGCAGGTTACCTCAGTTCGAGGCGAGGGCAGATTCAGCCTCCGCCGAAGATGTACGCGACGACGCGCGGCGTAACGAAGACCTCCAGGAAGGCGGCCCCCAACAGGAGCGGCAGCACCAGCGCCACCATCACCCGCGTCCAATCCGCAAAAGCCGCCAGCCAGGCTTCCCCGATGGTCTGGTCCCTGGCGGGGGCGGCTAAAGTGGCCCCTAACCGCAAGATGGCTGCTCCTGCGATGATGATCGCCGGGATTTCCAGGACGCCGTGGGGCAGCACGAAGGCGGTCAGGAATGCCCAGGGGGAGACACCGGCGGCAGCGACCGAGGCCGCGAAATACCCGATCAAGATCAGCGGCGCCAACATCACGAGCACACCCAGCACTCCGAAAGAGAAGATCCCCAAGACGGTCGCCAGCGCGATCGTGCGCAAGTTGTGCAGCCAGATCACCGGGACGTTGCCTAACGAGAAGAAGCGAAAGGCTTCCAATCCTTCAACGAAACCGGCGTTGATGGTTTTTAAATTTAATAGCTCGGGAGGGAGCGAAAAACGGGAGGCCTGGCTGGCGCCAACCAGCATGCCGGCAACCACTCCGATAGCCATCAAGAGCATTGGGGTGGTCAGCTGGCGGCGCGTGCTGTGCAGTACCCGGCGGTACCAATCCCACGGCGAACGGGCCCGGTCGAGAAAATTGCGCCAGTAGGTGCGCCAGCCCCAACGCACGTTCAAAACGTCGATGTCGCGGCCTAAAAGCTCCTCGCGGTTGAAGTGCGCCACTCCAGTGCGCAAGAGCAGCCCAGCTATGACGATCTGTCCCAGGATCGCCCACCAGAGCACGTCGTAACGGGCCCAGAACATGACCACGCTCTCTCCCTGGATCAGGAAAGTCATCGGGATGATGATGAAGGAGGCCAGTAGGTTCGCGGCGCGCACCGAGGTGGTCTGCGCCGAGACGACAACGGCGCCGCTGACCATCACGATGCCCTGTACGGTCGTGAGCGTGACGATCTGCACCAGCAGGATGGGCTCCGGCTGCCAGCCAACCTGGCGGTAGACGCCGATCAGATAGACCACGATGCCCAGGTAACTGGCCAGCAGCGGCGCGGCCAGCGAAGCCAGCAGCTTACCAACGTATAGCTGCCAGGCGTTCAACGGGCTGCTTAACAAAGGCTCGATGCTGTGGCGTTCCTTCTCGCCGACGAAACTTTCCAGCGCGATCACCAGGGATATGGAGATGGGGAAGAAACCGACGACCATCAGCAAGAAAGGGATCAGACGTTCACCGATCATGGGCGCGCCGTAGCGCTGGACGAATCCGATCAGCTGGCGGGCGGTGAAATTCATGATCCAGGGGAACAGCAGGGTGAGCGCCATGATCGGCACGATGATGCGCCAATCGCGCAGCTGGTCGCGCACCTCGCGGCGCGTGATGATCAGCGCGGGACGCAGATCAGCCCACATGGGCGGCCTCGGGTTCCTGCGGAGCAGCGATCGCCTGCAGGTAAACTTGCTCCAGGCTGCGCGAAAGTTCGTAAAGTCCGATCACCGGCAGATCCTGCTCCAACAAGCAGCGCAGAACCAGGGGATTATCCTGCTCGGGATGGGGGGCACGGAAGCGCAGCCAATTCTCCCCTTGAGCGGTCAAGGTCACGCCCGCCGGGAAATCCGGCTTCCGTCCATTGATTGGAGCGCTCAGGCGCACCTCGTATTCGGCGGGACCTAATAAGTCGCGTTTCAGCTCCGCGGGGGTGCCCTGGGCGATGATGCGGCCGCGGCGGATGATGGCGATCTGATCGGCCAGCTCCTCGGCTTCGGCGAGGTTGTGCGTGCAGATGATCACCGCACGTTCCGCCGTGCGCAGTTCCCGAATGGCGTTGCGCACCAGCCGGGCGCTTTCCGGATCCATCGCCGAGGTTGGTTCATCCAGCAAGAGCACGGGCGGTTCGTGGAGCAAGGCCCGGGCCAGGGCCAGTTTTTGGCGCATGCCTTTGGAGAATTCTCCAATGCGGCGCTGGCCTTCCGCCTCCAACCCGAAGTTCGCCAGCAGCTTGTTGACTCGTTCCCGGCGCACGCCCGGCGCCAGATTGTAGAGCTGCCCGAAGAAGTCGAGGTACTCTCCGGCGGGCATGCGCCCGTACAGGCCGTGCTGTTCGGTAAGAATGCCCACCGAAGCGCGCACCTGCGCAGACTCCCGGACTACGTCGAAACCGGCAACCCGCGCCCAACCACGCGTAGGCTTCAGGATAGAGGTAAGCATGCGGACCGTGGTGGTTTTACCGGCGCCGTTGGGTCCCAACAGGGCCAGCACCTCTCCGGCGCCCACCTGTAGTCCGACCCCATCTACGGCGAGGAAATCGTCAAATTGTTTGCTCAGATCCTGGGTTTCGATCATCTGGTTAAATCAAAAAAGGCGCCGCGCGTGGCAGTTAACGCGTGGACGGACAAGTGTCAAACCTCCTCATGCGCTTCGGAAGATTGGGAAGTTTGCTCTGCTTCGCGGTGGCGCCAGAACAAGACCCCCGCCGCGACCAGGGCGACCACCGCCATGAGAGCCTGGTTGATGTTCAAGCCGCCCACCTGGGAGGGGTTCAAACGTAAGAACTCGAGCAGGAACCGGGCAACCGGATAGCCGATCAGGTAAATCAGGAAAAGGTCGCCGTGTTTTAGTCGTTCCTGGTAGCGTCGGCCGATCCATAAGAGCAGCCCCGCCAGGATTAAATTCCACAGCGATTCGTATAAGAATAACGGGTGGTAAGTAGCCTGGTCCTGGAACCCGGGCAGGCGGTACTGCGGATCGATGGTGATCGCCCAGGGCAGGTTGGTCGGCGCGCCGTATAACTCCTGGTTGACGAAATTTCCCCAGCGGCCGATCGCCTGGCCCAAGGCGAGTGCCGGCGCAACGATGTCCAACCAGACCAGAAAATTTTGTTTCATCCGGCGGGTGTAGAAGTACAGCGCCAGGACACCGCCGACCACTGCGCCGGGGATGCCCAGACCGCCGTTCCAGATGGCCAGCGCATCGAGAGGGTGGGTGAGGTAATAGCGAGTAGTGATGCCGGCTGCCACCATGTTTTCAGGAGGGGTGAGGATGTGCCAGATACGCGCGCCGATGATGCCGCCGATCAAAACCCAGACCAGGCCGTCCCAGACGATTTCTGTATTTAGATCCCTGCGCTTGGCTTCCCGGTCTGCCAAGAAGGCCGCGGCCAATGCCCCGAACATTAGAATGATCCCGTAAAACCGGATGTATAAGGGCCCTACTTGAATTCCCATAACGCTTCTCTCAGTTAACCTCTGGCCGGATGTGTAGAAAGATGCCCAGTTCGCCAGGCCGGCGGGAGTCCCGGTTACTGTGCCTGGCGGCGCACATCGACGATGCGCTGGACGGCGGTGAAATTGGCGAACACGGCGATGATCCACAAGCCGATCAGGGGCAGGTTGATCACCAGCGCCGGAGCGAGCACCAAATAGCGCTCCATGCGGGTAAGGACGCCCACCTTCGTTTCGTAACCCAAGGATTGCGCCCGGGCGCGTACGTAAGAAACCAGGACCGAGCCGGCCGCGGCGGCGAAGGTGATCAAAGTAGCCAGCCAGTCGCCCTGCTGCGAATAATAGAACAACAAACCGGCGAAGATAACCAGCTCCGAATAACGGTCGGTGACCGAGTCGACAAAGGCCCCAAAGTCGCTGGGTTCGCTGCGTAAACGGGCCATGGTGCCATCCAAGGCATCAATCGGCCCCATCAATAAGATTAACAACCCACCCAAGGTCATCTGCCCCTGGGCCAAAAAAAATGCGCCCAGGGTGTTGCCCAATAATCCCAAGATAGTGATGGTGTTGGGCATCAGCCCCAGGCTGTTGAGAAACGCTCCGACGGGGTCCAAAAAACCTTTAAAGCGGACCCGCATCTGGTCGGTTAACGTCATCCGTTTCTTTTTTTCTGCTACCTGCTCCACTGAAGGTGTTCCTGCCTTTCTATGTGATCCGGCAAACTGCGCAACTCAACCAATACGTCGAGTATGCTATCCTATGGAGAGATCACTGTCAAGCGCAATTGATAAGTCTGAACTTTAGTTAATCTTCATTGAACAAGGGGATCTCATCCTCCGGTCCCATGATCACGTCGCGTTCCTTGCCGCCTCCCTGATTGGGGCCGACGACGCCTAATTCCTCCAGCTCGTCGATGAGGCGTGCGGCGCGCGGGTAGCCAACCCGCAGACGGCGCTGCAGCATGGAGGCGCTGGCCCGTTGGGTATCCCGCACGATTTCGATCGCTTTGACGATCAAGTCGTCCTTCTCCGCCAGGGCCGCTTCTTCATCCAGCAGCTGCTCCCAGGGCGGCTCTTCCTCATCTGATTCCGGCGTATCCGCCTTCTGCCAGAACTTGATCACCCGTTCGATCTCTTGATCGGTGACGATGACTCCCTGTGCGCGCATCGGGCTGCCGGCTTCCGGAGGCAGGAAGAGCATATCTCCACGCCCCAGCAGCGTTTCGGCACCGGTGGTGTCCAGGATAACGCGCGAGTCCACCGAGGAGGCCACTGCGAAGGAGATGCGCGCTGGGAAATTCGCTTTGATCAGCCCAGTGACCACGTCGGTGCTCGGCCGCTGGGTGGCGACTACCAGGTGGATGCCGGTGGCGCGCGCCATTTGGGCCAGGCGAACCAGGGCGTGCTCAGTTTGGTCCGGGGCGGACATCATCAGGTCGGCGAGCTCATCGAGCATGACCACGATCTTGGGCAGTATCTCGGCATCCCTGCGGCGGCGCATCTTGCGGTTGTAGGAGTCGATATTGCGCGAGCGGGTCGATTCGAGCAGCTTATAGCGCCGGTCCATCTCCGCCACCGTCCAGCGCAGCACCCCCAGGATGCGTTCCAGGTCGGTCTCAACTTTGCCGAACAAGTGCGGCAAACCGTTGAAGCGCACCAGCTCGACCATCTTGGGATCGATCATCACCAGGCGCAGGTCTTCGGGGGTGTTATTCATCACCAGGCAGGTGGTCAGGGCGGCGATGCCAACCGATTTGCCTGAGCCAGTTGTGCCGGCGATCAGCAAGTGGGGCATGCTGCCCAGGTCGGCGACGACAGCCTGCCCGGACACGTCGCGCCCCAGGGCGATGGTCAGGGGCGAGCCGAACTTGTAAAAGGCTTCGGTCTCCAGGATGGGGCGCAAGCGCACCAATGAGGATTTTGAGTTGGGCACTTCCACGCCGACGAAAGGACGCCCGGGCACCGGCGCTTCGATGCGCAGCCGCTCGGCCGAGAGCGCCAGAGCCAGATCACGGGATAAAGATGAGATCTGGGCAACGCGCACCTTCTGGCGGTTGCGATCTTCTTCGGGGTTCCCGGATTTCTCGATATAACCGGGTTCGACGGCAAATTGCGTCACCGTTGGGCCGACCTGGAAACCGATCACCTTGGCCGGGATGCCGAACTCGGCCAGGGTTTTCTCGATCAGTCCTGCGGTCAGATTGATGTGGCGCTCGTCCGGGCGGGCGGCGCGCTCGTCGGCCAGCAGATCGAGCGAGGGCAGGCGGTCGTCGCGCGGCGGAGGTTTGGCGTTGGTTTCTTCATTTAGCTGGATGCGGAATCGTTTGCGGAATTCTGCCGGCAGGCGCGGCGTCTTGCCTTTGCGCGGTTTCTCTCCACTAACGGGCTGGCTGGCGCCCTCATCCATTTCGCTGACGCTGACCGCGCCGCGGTTAATCGGGAAGGGCCTCCCGGCCGACTCTTGCCGGCGCCGAACGCTTTGCCCTAAAGCGATCAAAGCGGGTCCGAGCTCCAAGCCCACCACAGTGCACAAGAGAAAAACCAGGCACAACAAGCCGATCAGCAGCCAGTCCGGCTGGATCATCAGGCTGAGCAGTTCAGCCAGCCCCCACCCAACCCAACCGCCGTCTAACCCGACGGCAGCCCTCTGCACCGAAGCGCCGCCCAGCAAGGTCAGTAATGCGAGCAGCGCAAAAGCGGCCCCCTCCAGGAGCAGCACCCGCGCCCACGGGATCCGGGTGGGTTCACCCGGAGGCTGGCGCAGCAGGTATATGCCTAGTACGGCAAACACCAAGACGACCAGCAGGTTGCCCTGGCCTAACAAGCGCTGCAAGAGCTGAGACCACCAATCAAGCAGCGCGCCGCCGGTGAAACCATACACCGCCAGGGCGGTCATCAGCGCGACTGCCAGGGAGAGCACGCCGCCGATGTCCCAGGCAAAACGCTCGAATCGGATAAAAAAATCGAACAGTTTGTCCAACCAGTCGCGCAATAGACCCGGTTGTGAAGCAGCGTATTTGCGGTTTATTTTCTTCTTGGCCATAAATCAGGTCTCAATCGGGCTGACTGGGGCTGTTTCCCTCACCTCGCTGCGGGTGGCGATAAAGATCCCAGCCAGGATAAGTATAGCACCAAATAGCTTTATCACTGTGGGCCTCTCGGCCAGCAGGAAATAGGCCAGGATGGTCGAGCCGATCGGTTCGCCCAGCTGGGTGATTGAAACATAAGCCGCGGAGAGGTATGCCAGGGCGTAATTAAAGGATGAATGACCGATCAGCTGAGGAACCAAGGCCAGCAGCAGAAACCAGCCGTACGTGATCGGCGGGTAACCCCACAAAGCTCCGCCGCTCACCAGGACCAGGGCCGTCAGCATCACCCCAGCCATGCCGTAAACGACGAAAATATAGGTGACCAGCGACATACCCACGCGCAAACGGCGGCCCAGGATGAAGTACCCGGCCGCCATGATCGCGCCGGCCAGCGCCAGTAGATCCCCCAGGAACGCCTCTCCAGACAAGAATTCGCTCCACGAAGGGCAAGCCAAACCTGCCGCGCTCAACCGGCAAGTGTCGCTCAATCCGACGGTCACGCCGCCGATTAACGCCAATCCCAAACCGGTCAGGATCGGCCTGGTGAGCGGTTCCTTAAGCGCCAACGGCGATAACAAGGCGACCCATAAAGGCGCGGTGGTAACCAGCACGACGGAACTGGCTACCGTGGTGTATTCCAACGAGGAGATCCAGGCGGCGAAGTGCAGCGCCAGGAAGACGCCGGATATCAACGCCAGGCGCAAGTCAGAAGCGCTTAGCGCGCGCAGTTCGGCGCGTTTGCGGGTCAGGGCGATTGGGGCGAGCAGCAGGGTGGCGATCACCAGCCGGTAAGCGGCGATGACCAGCGATGAAGTGTACTCCTGAGCGTAGCGAATAAAAATCGATGCCGTGGAAACGGCCAGAATCCCGACGACCAGGACCAGCAACGGCGGCAGCGGTGGGGCATCCTTGGAAAGATTCATGATCCTCTAAGCGTGTTCGACTTGACAAAAGGTAGCCGGGAAGCTTACAATCAAATATGGCGGGCTTCTTCAATGCTACATCACTAGCCTGTTATCAGTCAACCCAACAAAATTTAACCTTATATTGAGCGACCAAAGGAGTGTGTCATGGCTTTCGAACTTCCTTCCTTACCCTATGCGTTTGACGCATTGGAGCCCTATATTGACGCCCAGACGATGGAGATCCACCATAACAAGCACCACAACGGCTATGTAAGCAAGCTCAACGCCGCACTGGAGGGCCATCCCGACCTGGCCAATAAATCGCTGGATGAGCTGATGGGCAATCTGAACAGCATCCCCGAAGACATTCGCACGGCAGTCCGCAACAACGGCGGCGGCCACTACAATCACAGCATCTTTTGGACCGTGATGTCGCCCAACGGCGGCGGCGAGCCGAAAGGCGCTCTGGCCTCGGCGATCTCGGATGCGTTTGGAGATTTCTCCAGCTTCAAAGATAAGTTCAGCAGCGCAGCTGGAAGCCGCTTTGGCAGCGGTTGGGCCTGGCTGGGCTTGAAAGGTGGAAAACTGACCGTTCTTTCGATGCCAAACCAGGATGTCCCGTTGATGGAAGGGCTCACGCCGATTCTGGGTATCGATGTGTGGGAACACGCTTACTATCTGAAATACCAGAACCGCCGGCCCGAATACGTTTCCAATTGGTGGAACGTGGTCAATTGGGAAGAGGTCGCCCGCCGCTACGAGAAGGCAAAATAAGGCGCATCCTCTGAGCGAGCCAGGCGGCCGCGGTGAAGAGGTGCTCTAAACTGGAGGAGTAACACGATGACCTACATTATTACCAGCCTGTGCCTGCGTGACTCCAGTTGCGTGGACGTTTGTCCGGTCGAATGCATTGTGCCTGGCAAGCCTATGGAGCAGTGGCCCTGGTACTACATCGATCCGGATACCTGCATCGACTGCGGCGCGTGCGTTCCCGAATGCCCCTTCGAGGCTATCTTCCCCGAAGATGAGGTGCCGATCGCATATGAAGCGCGCGGGGATGAAGTGGTTGCCAAGCCTGCCGGAACCCCCGGATATGACCAGCCCTACGACGGTGAGAACCAATACGGCGATCCGGTACACCTGGATCACACCCGTGTGCTGGAAGCCGGGGAGGTGCTCGACCTGACCAAAGACAATCCCCCGAACTATCATTACTTTGGCGTCAGCCATCCGGACGATGAAGGGGAGGTCGAGTTCGGTATGGGCTACGCAGCGCTGGACTAGTAAGCGAGCCTGAAAGCGAGTTACCCGCCGGGTTGGTCTGAGAGATCAACCCGGTTTTTCTTTTCAATACCTTCGCCATTTATGGCGATGGAACCTGCACATTAACAGCATGAATACA
>CAYNWK010000125.1:0-12721 GCA_964400875.1 uncultured Anaerolineaceae bacterium
AAACCCAAATAGGCTTCTAACGAACCGAAGTGCTCGCCCTGGGACAGGAATCCCGCCAGCAGCGCGTTACGATTGCCCCGGTCGCCGAGCACGCCGAACATATCGCTGGCGATCAGCCCGCCCCGCCGGGGTTTGGGGGTCCCGGGATTGATCAATACGCTGCGGTTGAAGGGGCCGAGGCGCGTGCTCCGGTAGCGGTCCTCTTCGGAATAGACCTGAGTGTGGGACCAGGACTGCCAGCCGTTGGAGAAAAAGGCCATATCCAGGGGCTGTACCCCGGTACGCCGCCTGGCAGGCGCACCTTCGGGGGGCCGCGGCGCGAATTGCAGGCTGCCGCGCGGCCCGGAGCGCTGGCGGTAGATAAAACCGGCGGAGAACAGCTCCAGGCGCTCGACGGCGATTGCTTCGCTGCCCCTGTTTTCAACCACCAGGCGGACCAACAGGAACGGGTGAGACTCCGGAACGGCGAAGGTCAGCCGAAAGTTCAGCCCCTCTGCCCCTGGGGGGATGAGCAGGTCCAGCTGGCGCAGCGGCCCGTGGGGAGAGTGCGGGATCGCCTCTTCAGCGACCTCGAGGTTTGGCCAGCGATCCAGCGCATTGCGATAAGCGCGGCCACGATGATAATAGAACCCAGTCTGGGCGTTGATCACCGCCGGAACCTGGCGATCGGCCAGCGGGCCGGCCCGGCTGATCAGACTCCAGCGAGCTAAATCGGGGTTCAGGGTGAACTGCAGTGAAGCGTTCTCGAGGGAATAGGTCATCGAGGGAGGCAGGCGCCGATCAGCCGCCGTGTGCAGCCAGGTGTTCGGCGAGGTACTGCCAGGCCTGGGAGGCGTCCTCGTGCGCCGGGAACACGCGATCCAACATGGTGAGGCGCAAGGCGGTGTGGACTTGCGGATTGGCGCTGCAGATAGCCAGCATGCCTCCGGAACTGCGCAAGGATTTCATGCCTGAGACCAAGGCACTCAAACCGGATGAGTCCATGAAATCTACCCGGGCCAGGTCCACGACGATCCCCTGGGCCCCGACGGCGATCTGATCCAAAATCGCCTGGCGCACCTTGGGGGAGGATTCGGCGTCCATCCTGCCGACGGGCCGCAAGAGGGTGCGACCGGCATCGATTTGCTCTGTTTCGATTTCCATCAGGTCCCCTTCATTGTTAGAAGTTGGATTAACTGCGGTTCAGGACTGGCCCGGCTTAGCGCTTCCCGCGCGCTCCGGTAGAGATTTTTCCAGGTGCCAATGGTTGCGGCCTCCGGGGAGGCGGGTGTAAGCGCAGACATCCAGTAAACTGCGGGCCAGTCTCAGCCCGTAGCCGCCGGTAGTCGGCCCATCCGGTTCGATCCGCTGGTGGGGCGCGGGGCTGCTCTGCGGATCGAAGGGCTCACCACTGTCGATGAAATCGATCCAGATGCTGTCCGGCTGGACAGCCATGCGCCCCTGGATGCGCGCGGGATAAGCAACGTCTGCGTACGCGTGGATGATGATGTTGGTGGCGATCTCGGAGACAGCCAGTTCAATCTCGTTGAGGAAATCATCCCGGGATTCAGCGGAGAGAAAAGCCAGTCCGGCGGCTTGCTGGCGGGCGAGCGTGGCAATGGCGCGAATGTTGCGCCGTTCGGCGGCTAAAACAAAAGGAACAGACTCCGGGGGGTATTCAAATTCCGGTTTAGCCCGGGCTAAAAATAAGGCCACATCATCGCGCAAAGGTTCACCTCTGCGATGCACGTCCAGCCCGTCGAGCAAGGCTTTGAGCTGCTGGTTCACCGGTAAAGGGTGCACCCCGTGGAGGATATCGATCAGGGCCTGGACACCGAAGATCTGCTCGGTTTCGTTCTCCGCCTCCGTAATCCCGTCGCTGTAGGCTAAGAGCACGTCGCCCGGCTGCAGGCTCAGTTCTACCTGCGCCAGGTCGAGCTGCCGTTCGATGCCGAGGGGCAGACCGGTACGTTCGAGCTCCTGCACTTTCTGCTCCCGGGCGCGCCAAAGCAGCGCCGAGGTATGCCCGGCGCTGGCATAGCTGATCCGCAAAGGGCCGGTTTGCAGGAACGCCAGGAAGGCTGTGACCAGGGTATTGGAGCGGTTCAATTCATCGTAGAGCAGCCGGTTCGTCGCGCTGAGCAGTTCGGCGGCTCCCTGGCGGTGCTGGATTTCACTCTTCAGCGTGGCGTGCATCAGAGCGGTGATCAGGGCAGCCGGTATGCCCTTCCCGGCGACGTCCCCGATGATCACCGCCACACCATCTTCGATAGGGTGTACGGCGTAAAAGTCCCCGCCGACGTGATAGGCTGGTTTGAGGCTGGCGGCAAATTCAAGGCCTGCTACGCCAGGCAAAGTGTTGGGCAGCAGATTAGCCTGGATTTGTGCGGCGATGCCCAGCTCGTGGTCCAACCGCCGGCCGGCTTCTTGTTCACGGCGGGCGAGCATGGTCGAGATCAACAGGCTGATCTGGTCGCTGACGCTGACCAGAAGCTGTTGATCCACGATCGAGAGGCTGCGTTGAAGCGGGTTGATCAGGCCAATCAAGCCGCGAAAGCCATCCTCCGCCGAAAGCGGCGCAAGAGCCAGCGAACGCAGCCCGGCGTTCGCCTGAGCGAGCGCGGCCGGGAGCGCCTGCTCTTCAGGAAGCAGGATGGTTTTATTTGTACGACCGGTGAAGATGATCAGCTGTTCGTACTCGGGCAAAGACCGGCCGCTTGCGGTGACCAACCGAGTGGACGGCCCCTCCTGCAGGAGCAGGCAGACGTCCTCGGCGCTGACCACCTGGTAAAGACCTTTCACCAGCCGATTCAGGACCGCGGTCAAGTCGCTGGATTGGGCAACTACCTGGGCCATTTCAAAGACGAAGTTCAGCCGGTTGGCGGTCGAGCGCAGCTCCCCGGTCAACTTTTGGCTGGCCTGCTGTTCGACAGCCAGATTATCCAGCAGAGCGAGCAGCAACCTAAGCAGCTGCAGCCCATCGGCGGGGGCGCGGCTTTCGCCTGGCGCCGGGCTGGCCAGATAATAAGACGTCCGCGCCCTGGTGGAGCGAGCGACCAGCCAGGGTTTGCCCTGCAACTCAAGCTGCGTTGGGTTCTCGCTGAGCGTCGCCATAGCAGCCGCCAGCGCCACGGGGACCTGCGCCGGAGGGGCTGCGCTCCACACGTACAGCGGCGCGCCGATCAGGCGCTGCCAAGTTGTTTCGAGCTGGGGCATGATGCTTTCCGGCAGGATGCTCATGGTGGGTATTTTACTCCAACCCCAAGGCGGAACGGATTTGGGGCAGCACCTCCTGGGCCGAGCGTTCCCCGCGGGCGATCAGGTCGGCGCCTCTGGAGAAGTTTAAATACGTGCTGCCGCGTAAATCCGGCGAGATGAGACAATTCGCCTGGAAGAGTCCCCCGCCAGCATGGCGCACCAGGGTTTCTAAAGCGGCGAAGCCAAAACCGAGAAAGCCCCAGGCTTTGTGCAGTTTCGTTCGCATGATATCCACCCCGATGACGTAATCGGCGCCCATCTCGCGCAGGACTTTCACCGGGACGGTATCGACCAGGCTGCCATCGCCCAGGATGCGCCCATCCAGGTTGACGGGGGAGATGAAACCTGGCACGGAGCAGCTGGCGCGCACTGCCGGGGCCAGCGGACCACTCCGGATGACGTACGGTTCGCCGGTTTCCAGGTCGGTGGTAACCACGGCCAGCGGCAAGTCGAGATCGGCGAAGGTCAGGTCGCCGAGCAGATCGACCAGCCAGCGTTCCAACCCGGCGAATTTGAACAGCCCGCGCCAGGGCCACTCCGGGGAGGCGAAGTGGCGCCAGCGGATGCGCTGGCTTCGATTGACGATGTCGGGAAGGGGAGTTCCGGCGGCGTAGATGGCGCCGATCAAAGAGCCGACGCTGGAGCCGGAAACGAACTCGATCGGGATTCCGGCCTGGAGCAGGACGGAGAGCACGCCGACGTGAGCCATGCCGCGCACCACGCCGCCACCGAGAGCAAGCCCAACCTGGGTCTTAGAAGCAGGCGGCGCGTTGGTCATGTTTGCCTTGGGGAGAGCCGTTAAAAATCCACCCTTTGACCCCGGAAAGCATACCGGAAAAGCTGCTCTATCTCCACCCGTTCCGGGATGCGCCGGGCCATCAGGATGTTGGTGTCGATCTCGGTATGTTCGCAAATCTCTGCCAGGTTGGCCTCGAATTCCCCCTCAGCGATGCCGGCTTCCAGCAGGCTGCGCGGCTGCCCGATGCGTCCCAACAAATTCCGGATGGCCTGGGCGACGCTGCCGGCCGCCTGGGCTTCATCTTCCGCGGGCAGACCCAGGATATAGGCGATATCCCGGTAACGGCCGACGCCACCAACGGCGTTAAACTCGATGGTATACGGCAGGAAAAGGGCGGTGATGCGCCCATGAGGCAGGGGCAGGCAGGTGCCGGCGGCATGACCCATGGCGTGGGCCAGGGCGACCTGGCTGTTGCCCAGGGCCAGCCCGGCTATGGCGGCCGCGTTGGCCATCTTTTCCCGGGCCCTCGGATCCCCCGCGCCGTGTTCGACGGCGCGCGGCAGGTAACGAAAGACCAGATGGATGGCTTTAAGGCACGGCCCGTCGGTAAAATCGTTCGCCCAGGTGCTGCTATAGCCTTCCACGGCGTGGGTGAGCACGTCGGCGCCGGTGTCGGCGGTCAGCTGGCGGGGCAATTCGGCGGTAAATTGGGGGTCGACGATGGCGATATCCGGGGTGGTTTCCCGTGATCCGAGGGTGAGTTTGCGGTTCTCATCCAGGTCGGTGAGCACGGAGGCGTAGCCCACCTCGGAGCCCGTCCCAGCGGTCGTGGGAATGGTGATCAGGCGGGCTTTTTCCCGCAGCCCCAAAATCTCCATTGGGTTGATCGCTTCAGGAGACAGGTCGGGCCGTTCGTAGAGCACCCACATCGCCTTGGCAGCGTCCATGCACGACCCACCGCCCAACCCGACGATCCAGTCCGGTTGGTATTCTTCGAGGTAGCGCGCGCCGCGCCGGATGGTCTGGAGCGAAGGCTCTTCCTCGACCTCGGCAAAGACCTCGCTGGCGATCCCGGCGGTGGTTAAGACCGCCTGGACTCGCTCGGAGAACCCTAGCCGGAGGATGGTCGCATCGGTGACGATGACGGCGCGCTCACCTTGCAATTCCTCCAGGCGGTTAAGCGCGTCCTCACCGAAGACGATCTCAGGGCTGGTGAACGACCACATCGTGGATCAACCCGCAGCTCAGGCGGGCCACTCGGTATCGACTTGTGTGGCGCAGTTGACCAGCTCCACCGCCGCCTTGGGCGCTTTCATCACCTTCATGAGATTGCCCTGCAGCTTGAGCTGGCGGGTGACCAATCCCTGGATGGGGTCGAGCTTCTTGTTGAGCACCTTCTTCCAGGTTGGCAGCGGCGCGTTGATGGTGAATTCCGGTTTCTTCTGACCGGGATCGGACACCTCGTAAGCGTCCCGGCATTTGCCGTGCCACAGGTCCATGTAGAGGTGGGCATCCTGAGGAACGCCGGGGCTTTTTTGGACGATGAAGTAAAAATCGCCCTCCCAATTCCTGGCTGCGTCCTGGTAGGCCTCGCTCTCATTGAGCTTCTCCATCAAAGCTTTAATCCACGCATCGCTGGGAAATTTGATCGCCATGTGCAGCCTCCTCCGCCGGACGGCGGTACATGTAAATCCCTGTAGCACCGCCTGCCAATAAAGATGTGAAAGGTGGTCGAACCGAGTTGCAGGTTAAAATCCGTATGTGGAATTTACCACAAAAAAGGCGGACGTGCGAGCCGATTCAACCCGCTCCTACCGGGAAAACTTGCTCTTTACAGATAGGCTTGGTAGAATAATCCTGGGTGGGAGAACATTACCGGTATTTCGGGTTGGGAGACTGGATTTAGCAGCAGGAGGCAACCTTGGTCGATCCTACCGTTTTGCAGGCAAAGCGCTACGGCGTTTTCAGTTGTCATTTTAATGACACGCTCCTGGACGCCGCCAAACGTATGGCGACGGAGGAGATCAGCGCGCTGGTGGTCGTGGACGACGAGGGCTACCTCGCCGGCATCATCACACGCACCGACCTGGTCCGGGCGTATAAAGACTCGGAGCAAGACTGGATCGGGAGGAAGGTCGAGGCTTATATGGTCAGAGAGGTGATCACCACGTTGCCGCAGGACCACTTGAGCCATGTGGCCGATCTTTTGCTGGATAACAAGATCCACCGGGTCGTCGTCGTCCAGGATGAAAAAGGCTTCAAGCGGCCGGTCGGCGTGGTTTCTTCTACCGATTTGGTTTATCACATGGCGAAGGAACAATAAAGATGAGCTCCGCAACCACTCAAAGCAAGACGGCGTTGGTGCTGGCTGGCGGGGGCCTGACCGGGGCGGTTTACGAGATCGGCGCTTTGCGGGCGATCGACGATTTATTAGTGGACCGGACGGTCAACGACTTCGATATCTACGTGGGCACCAGCGCAGGCGCGCTGGTCGCCGCGGGGTTAGCCAACGGCTTGAGCCCGGAGACCATGCTTCAGGCGATGGAGGGCACGCACGCCGAGATTGACCCGGTCAAGCCGCAGCACATTTTCAACCTGGACTACGTTGGTTTGGTGCGCGGCAGTCTAAATTTGCCATGGAGGTTCCTGACGGCCTGGTCGGATTACCTGCGGCACATCGAGGATATGACCTTCTTCGACCTGCTATGGTCGCTCACCGAAGCCATGCCAACCGGATTCGCCAACGGCCTGGCGCTGGAAAAATACTTGAGGCAGCTGCTCAGCACGCCGGGTACGAGCAACTCCTTTGCCGATCTGGCGAGCGAACTCTACATCATTGCTACGGACCTGGATAACGGTGAAAGGGTCGTGTTCGGACGGGAGAATGACGTGCCCATCTCCCTGGCTGTCGCAGCCTCCTCCGCGCTGCCAGTGGTCTATAAACCGGTGCACATCGGCGACCACGAATACGTGGACGGCGGTGTGCGCGGCAACGCCAGCCTGGACCTGGCGATTGAGAACGGCGCGACCCTGGTGGTGTGCATCAACCCGATGGTGCCGTTCGACAATACCGATCGCAGCCTGGAGAGTTATCTAAAAGGAAAACACCTCAGTGATAAAGGGCTGCAGTTCATCTCGGCCCAGGTTACCCGCATTTTGACCCATTCCGGGCTGCACTATCACATTAAGCAGCTGCGCCGCCTGCATCCGGACGTGGACATCGTCCTGATCGAGCCGAACCGCGAGGACTTCGAGATGTTCTTCAGCAACATCATGCGTTATTCCGCCCGGTTGGCGGTCGCCCGGCACGGTTTCGAATCGGTCACCCTGGAGCTGGCGGAGGACTATCCTGCTTTGAAATCCATCCTAGCCCGGCACGAGGTGCCGATCAGCCGGCGACTGGTGATCACCGAGCTGGCTGAAATCCGGGATTCGGGTTACGACGTGGAGGTGATCCGGAAAGTGTTGGAAGCCCGTTCCGGACCCTGCAACCGGTATGACCACGACAGCGAGGTCTGCCAGCTGACCCGCACGCTGGCCGAGCTGGAGATGGCCCTGGATAACCTGGCTTAAAAGAAAAGCGCCGGTTGAGGCACCCGGCGCAGACCACACTTATTTCAGGCCTTGTTCCCGCAAGATCTGCGGGTAGTGTTTTTTCCCCTGGTCGAGGATCTCGGCCAGGGGTTTTGTACGCCAGATGGGGCCGCGCACCTTGAGCTGCCGGTTGCCGATAGCCTTCATCAAGGTCAGCTCGTCCAACAAAATCTGGTGCAGGGTATCGGCGCTGAGCTCCGCTTCCAGATCGGCGCGCTGGCGGGAAAGAGGTGAAGAGTTCCCATAAGCGATCTCCACCGGACGCCGACGGCCGTCAATGGTGATGGCGGCTTGCGGTTGACTCAGGTGCAGACGAATGGCCAGGCGGGCGGAGAGCAGCGCGTCGACCGGGTTGGGCGTGTCCTCCCGCACCCGCTCGAAGAGCTGGCGCAGCGTGGCGTAAAACTGGTCGCTGCTGGCGTAAAACGGCATTTTCTTATCAGACTCACTGGTGAAATGAAATTTGAGGGTGCGCCAGGGCGAGATCTCCGGCGCACCCCCAATCTATTGGTAAAGGTTCGAATACCGGTCTATTTTACCCGAAGAAGATCGAAGCGCGCTTGGAGAGCCGCTCGTAGATCATCTCTTGAACGACGTTGCGGACCTGATCGGTAAGCTGGGAGACCAGTACCAGGTTATTGGCAGCTTCCGGCCCGTAAGTATCCATGGGGATCGGTTCACCGAAGTCGATGAACCACTTGGTCGGCAAGGGGACGAAACCCAGCAAGCCAAACCAGGGCCAGGTCGGGGAAATTGGGAAATACGGAAAACCGATCAGCTTGGCGAGGGTGGGCGATTTGGCCAGGGATATGTAAGTCTCCTCGGCGCCCACCACAGAAACAGGGATGATCGGCGCGCCGGCTCTCAAAGCCATCTTTACAAACCCACCGCGGCCGAAACGAGCCAGCCGGTAGCGTTCGCTGAACAGTTTGCCGACGCCCTTGTAGCCTTCCGGAAATACGGCAACCAGTTCATCTTGCTCCAAAAGGCGGGCGCCGTTGTCAACCGTCGCCAGGGCCTGGCCCAGCTTCACGAACATGGCCGAAAAAACCGGCAGAGTCGGAAACCAGGAAGCGTAAAGCGTGCGCACCAGCCTCTGAGCCGGGTGGTCCGTGTAAATCGCCATGCCGACCATGGATCCATCCCAGGGCAGCTGCCCCGAATGGTTGACCACCAGCAGCGCCCGTCCCTCACCGGGGACGTTTTCCAGACCGTTGGCTTCCACACGAAAGTATTTGCGGTACATGAATTCAAAGAAGGGGCGCACGGTATCCAGGAACTCGGGGTCGAAGCCCCAATCGTCCGTCTCGTATTCGCCGGTGAAGCGCCGTTTTAGCATGTCGGCCTGGTACTCAAGGGTATAGTTCAACACGTACCACAGGCCTTTCCAGGTATCGACGTCGAACAAGTCTTCGTTGATCGCGCCGCGCAGTTTCTTGAGGATCTCCAGACCCATCTCTGGTGAGAAGCGCCCCAGATTTTCCTCGATCAAACCTAGGAGCCGGCTGGGGGAGAAGGGGGGCGGACTGTAGTCGGGTTTGGCGGAGCGCACCCGTTCAATCAGCCGGTCGAGTTCATCGACCAGCTCCCGGCGCAGGTCCTCTCCGGATAGATCCTCAACCTGAGCTTCATCCGGGACGGCTTCCTCCTCCGGCTCCGGCTGGTGGATGCGACAGAAATCCGAGCCGGGGAGGCTGGCGTTCTTGCATTGGGTTCCAGCCTGGGTGGTAGCCTGGCAGCGCGCCCGTTCACCGGCGACGTTCGCTTCATTTGGATCGGTTTTGTGTGCTTCGTCGCTCATTTCAATCTTCCTCTACTGCCTGTTCGGTGGGATCTCGGCCGTCGTTCGCAGATTTCGCCCGCCGGCGCCGTTCGATGGTATCCCGCAGGCGTTCTTCGTCGAAAGCGAGCGAGACTGACTCGGGCATGTAGCGACGCACACGCTGCTGCCCGGCGAATTCACGCAGCGCTTCCTCGGCGGTATAACGGGGGACGAAGTTCATCTCCGTACGCATCTTCTCCAAATCGCCCACCCAGGGATAGCGCAGGTAATCCAGTTCGATGGGCCAATGCTTATATACCGAGCGTTTTATGCTGCCCAGGGCGTCTAAGCCCCAATACGCTGCCAGGTGAAAGATGGGCAGCGGCAGTTTGCCTGCCAGGCCGGTGATGCGGGACAGCGGCAGCACCTGGTCGGCGGCGACGTTGAAAACGCCGGGGAGATCTTTTCCCATGCAGTGGACCAGCGCTTCGATGGCGTCGCTTTCGTGGATCAGCTGCATACGCGGGTCGAAGCCCAACAGGACCGGCGCCCAGGGGTCAGCCAGGAAGCGCGTCATGGGCGAGTCGATCTCCGGACCGATCAGGCTCGGAAAGCGCAGCACCGAGAGGGTGATCTCCGGCGCCTGGCGGCGGAAGCCATTGCAAAACGCTTCAATCTCGACCATATCGCGGGTGGAGCCGTACTTGCGGCTGCCCTGCAGCGGGTGAGCTTCGGCGAGAAAAGCGGTGTTGGTCGGGTTGGCCCCGTAGACCTTGGTGCTGCTGCGCAGGATGACTTTCTTCACCCCGGCCTCAGCGCACGCGCCCAAAACCTTCATCGTCCCCAGCAGGTTGAAATCGAAGGCCGCTTCAGAGGGGCGCATGGTCTCCATAAAGGCCAGGTGACAGACCACGTCTACCTCTTCAACCTGCAGCAGTTCCACCAGCAAGGGATTGCGGATATCGGCCTGGATGAAGTCGAGGCCTTTCAGGTCTTCTTTGGGCTTTTCCGCGTCCAGCCCGATCACCCGCCGCCCGTCAGAATTTTCCAACAAACGGGCCGCGACCTTCGCCCCCCAATATCCACCGACGCCGGTGACGAGAATAGTGCTCTGTTCAGCCATATGCGCTCCTCTTTGTCTTCCCGTTGTTCTTGCGCCACAACCACCAGCCCACCAAACCTGCTGCGCCCAGGCCGGCGGCGGGCAGGAGCCATCTTTTGAGCGAGAAATCGTTTGCCCCAACTCCTTTGGAACTGGCCGGTATCAGGGCGATCCGCTCGCTGGCAGCGCGCTGGTAGCGGGCGAAGCCAGCCGGATCGGCGCGCAGCCGGTCCGCCAGGGTCCGCTTCTCGGCCAGCGCTTCATCGGTCAGGTACTCGTCGAAGGCGCGCAGGCCGGCCAGTTGGAACTGGTGCTTCTTGAACAGCCGGTAGATCTCTTTGACACGGTCGATCTCCAGGTTGCGTCCCAGGGTATAGTCTTCAAAACGGCCTTCCATCGCCAGCAAGGCGGTTTCAGCCAGGCAGGCGTAGGCCGTCTTGGGCGGCAGGCCGATATCGTAACCGAAATCGATATCCCCCGGGATGAGCACCTCGCCGCTTTCAATCACCAGCACGTCCGGGCGCAGGGCGGCTTCCGCCTTGCCAATATCCGGGGGGCGGGCGACGTCGCAAATCACCGCCCCGGGTTTGCACTTGGCGATGTCCAGGATGCGCTGCCCGAAGGCCGAAGTGGCCGTGACGATCAGATCGCACTCGGCGACCAGATCGTCCGCCTTGGTGCCGATGGTAACACGGGCATCCGGGGTCTCCTCCAAGATGGTCCGTTTCAGGTCGATCAGCCGTTCGGGCTCGATGGAGATCAACACCACGTCGTGGATGGCTTGGGCTAACAAGCGGGAGCAGATTGCGCCGATGGACCCGGTCGCGCCGATCACCATAGCCTTGCCCCGGGTGAGGTCGGTGATGCCCATCTTGGTCACGGCTTGCTTGGCGGCCTCCAGGGTGGCGGCGACGGTCAGGCTGTTGCCGCTGGTAATGGCGATATCGGCTTCATGGGCCACGGTGATCCCGGCGTCGCCCACCACGCTGGTGAAGGCGCCCAACCCCATAATACGGGCGCCTTTGCGTTCGGCGAGCTTCGCCGCCCGGTTCAGGCGCACGTAAGTGAAGTGCTCGTCGTGGCTGACCATCTGGCGCGGCGTCGCGCCCAGGGAGTACAGATAGCCTTCGATGCGCTGCCCGGTCGCGGGAGAGACGCCGCCGGTGATGCGCGAGATATACAGCGGCGGGATCCAGGCGGCGACGGCTTCGACCAACCTGTCCGGAAGGTAACGGGTCCAGCGGAACCAGGGATGCTGGTGGATGAAACCGACGTTGAGCGGGTGGATCACGAAGGCAAAGCGGTTAATCCCCGCCTCTTCGGGCTGCAGGTAGCGGATATCCGGCTTCCAGGGGATATCGGCGATCATATCCAGGTAGGTGTTTTCCACCAGCGGCGCAGCGGGGTCGGGGCGCAGCGCGGCGAAAACGGCTTCAACCGTGGCGTCGGAACCACCATCCAGCGGGTCGGCATCGTCCAGGGAGCGGATCAAGGTAACGGCGATGGAAACGCCGCGCGCCTTCAAATCGACCAGGTCTGCTTCGCTGGCAGAAAGGACGACGACGGTCTTGTGATCCAGCCGGTCGGGAGCGTAGCGGCGGATGGCGCCGATATCGCCTGCCAGGACGTCCGCCCAGTGGAAAGGATCATCGGCGCGGGGCTGTCCGGGAACGCCCGGCTGCGGGGTGATGCGCCGGAAAGGGGCATCCTTCAGCTGGTCCAGAGTCAGAGGGGCGGCCTGGTCCAAGGTCAGGCGGCTGCCGACGCCGGGAAAATCCGGCATGGCGAAGTAGATCACCGGGTCGGCAAAGCGAAGATCGCGGCTGTGCTGGCTCAGAGCGTGCACCATGCCGGCGTGGTTCAAGCCCGGCACCATCAGGATGCGTTTGTGGCTGAAGATGCCGGGCTCGGCTCGATCGGCCAGGATGACCCCCCAGCGCTCCAGACCGGCGCGTATGCCGCTGCCATTGACCACCGGGGTATGCCGGGCGGCGGTCAACAGTTCCGCGCCGACAGGGTGGACCCGGCTGGCGTTGCCCAGCTGCAGCTGGTCTGGCAGGCCTTCCAGCCCGATGGAGTCCACCTCGCCGTCGTGCTGCTTAATCAAATCGCGGGCGAGTTCAACGTCGCCGCTGCAACCCACCCGCTTGATGTGGACCTCTTGCCCGAGGAAAGAGAGATCGGTGTTTTCCGTCCCATTTTTGAGGTCGATGACGAGGATTTCTTTCATGGTACTAGTTTAAAGTAATTTTCCCTACTTGGCAATAGAATTGTGACGGATATCACC
>CAYNWK010000126.1:0-5768 GCA_964400875.1 uncultured Anaerolineaceae bacterium
TCTGTTCTTTCCTGGGATCGGTTATCTCGTCAGCTACTTCCGGAAAGAAATCCAGGATCTTCTGGTCAACGCTCGATAGGCAGCCCTGTTCAAGGGCAACACCTACAAGAGCCGAAGTAAAACTCTTCGTCACTGACTGAAGCCGATCCTTTTGTTCGACCGAACCTTCGTTGAAATAATCTTCAGCTACCAAATAGCCGTTCTTGATGACGAGCAAGCTGTAAATGGTCTCCAGCTCAGCAGCATTGAGATACATCTCCGCCACAAGCAAAGAATCCAGCCCCTGCTCCTCTGGTGTGGATACAGGCCAGTCATCTCTGACTAGAGGTGTGTAGTCAATTGAACTTAGATCCTCTTTTGAAGGACCACATCCTACTAATAATGATAGAATCAGAATTGAAAAGGTGATTTTGATTAAATATATTTGAATTTGCTTTAATGTCTTCATGCGGAGTCCTCTATGGAGATGCTCATCCCAGATATCATAAAAGCGTCTCGTTTCCCTAGTGACTGGCTAACTGGTTTATAAACCCAACATCGGATAAAGTGAAATATTGGATCTTATCCGTTAGAACTTTCACATAATGGATTATGTCAATATTTCATAACCAATTTTTCAACAACCTGGACTCTTGTGATGGGAATTACATTTGCTGCCTCACTTATGGCATTTCTATATGGGCATTTCCACAGAGGTGGTTCATCTGGCAAATAAAGAAAACCATTTTTCAAGTCGATTCCTATTGGTGAAAGTTTGCACTTATAGAATAACCCCCAGATGGTATTAGAGTCATCCCCCTAACGGGTTATCCAGGGTGTTAATTTCCATCGAACAGAAAGGGGGGGACAGGCCTAGGGAATCAAAAAAACGGGCTGGCCAGCCCGTTTTTTGTCATCTTGTATTCCTGGCGCCGATTTCAGGTATCTGGGCGATTAGGTTGATAAAAGGATCCCCAACACCCTGGCTTTGGCAACCGCTTCTGTTCGGTTGTGGACACCGAGTTTACCGTAGATATTACGCGTGTGAGCCTTGACAGTATGAATCGAAAGGTAGAGCCTGGAGGCGATTTCTGGATTAGTCAGCCCTTCGGCGATGAGATGGAGCACCTCGAGCTCACGGTCGCTCAGCGGCTCGAAGATTTCGGATTGCTTCACCTGGGGTTTCGTTGAAGCAGCTTCTTCCGGTTGAGCAACAGGGAAGGCCGCTAATAACCGATGTCCATAATCTAGCATAATTCCACGGTTGGGGGCCTCACACAATAGCTGAGCCATTGGCGGACCTTCATCTACGAAGATTCGGATGAAACCGCCTGGTTCTCCAATAGATAAGGCCTTATCTAAATGAACAAGGGCTTGATCAGTTTCACTTTGGGCAGAAAAAACCAAAGCCAGCAAGATGAGCGCCTCAAGCTCTGTTTGTCTTCTTCCAATTTCCTTCGCAATACGATAGATTTTCTCGAGCAAAGAGTGAGCTTCATCAAAGCGCTTCTGGTAAAAGAAAACACGCGCCAGCACCAGATATTCTTCTTCGCGGTGGAATTCAAAATCTCCATCGACGTCCAAATCATTCGTTTGAGCCCAGCTTTCTGCGGATCCAACATCGTCGCGCGCCAAATCGAATTTGACCCGATGAGCCGCTGCGATCTTGCCGCCCCATGAAGAAATGCTATTAAAAATATGGATTGCCTCTTGTAATGATGCAAGCGCCAGTTCGTCGTTGCCTAAAACCTGGTGAATGTACGCTAACTCAAGGCAACTCAGCGCCAGGATATCGGCCACATTCCAATCTCGACATAGGGCGAGACCTTTAACCGTAAAGCGATAAGCATCCTCCAATTGATTCCATTGGCGTAGAATGCGACCGATACTTACATAGACATAACCAGTAAACGGCATATCAGGACTACCGGTATGCCGCTCAGTAAATATTAGAGCATCTTCATAAAGCTCTTTTGCTCGATGCAGTTGTGCCATCGCCGCATGAAGATCGCCCAGGTGGAGGTAACACAAAACAGCGATTGAATTCCCACCCATACTTTGAGTAGTTGGTAATATCTCATTATAGACATCCAGTGCGGCCCGAAGTTGGCCCGTATAACGATAAGCAATTCCAAGATATAAGGCCGTTTGTGCTTTAATCAGCGTTTCAGTTTCAGGTAATTGTTCTAGCGCTTGTTCAGCGTGAGATATCGTCTGATCGTGATCGCCTATCATGAAGGACGAATAGGCTCGACAATGATGAATTAGACCGCGAATAGAATCATCCGCCTCATCAACCTGGTAATTTTGGCTATCCAATCCATTCTCAGCATCGATCAAGCGAGCTTCGCTGGTTTCCAATTCACCAGTAAGTTGCAAAGCTCGGGCATGTAGAACACATAAGTAGGGATATGCTTTCACAAACTCTTCCGGAAGAGCATTGATCCATCCGATAACGGTGGTGTGTTCTCCTTGCTGAATAAGGTCAATTGCTATTGTCCTAATCAATTCAGCAGCACTTTGGTAATCCTTTCCGTCTATTGAATACTTAATCGCTTCTCGATTCAATCCTTGGTTTTTGAACCATTCACTTGCCCTGAGTTGTAGAATTGGTAATTTTTCTGGTTGCGTCCTACGCAGACGCAGCCGTAGCAAGTCAGCGAAAAGGTGATGATAACGGTACCAACAACGCTCTTGATCAATGGGTATGATGAACAAATTTGTGCGTTCCAGCGTTTCTAAGATTGCTTGCCCGTCTTTTTGACCGGTAAGCGCATCGCATAATGAGCCGGTCAACCGTTTGAGGATAGATGTACACAGCAAGAAATGTTTGATTTCCTCTGGCTGCCGTTCCAAAACTTCTTCGATCAGGTAATCCAAAACAAGGCGATGGCTGCCCGTAAAAGATTTGATCAACCCCGAAGCATCACTGCGCCCCTGAATTGAAATAGCGGCTAATTGCAGGCCAACGATCCATCCTTCGGTACGGGTTTCCAACGCGGCGATATCCTCGGATGACAGGTCCAGGCCCATCACCTGGTTGAGAAAATCCGCGGCTTCTGATGTAGTAAAACGCAAGTCGGCGGCGCGCAGCTCGGTCAATTGGTCCCGGGCATGCAGGCGGGCCAGGGGCAGGGGGGGATCGTGACGTGTGGCGATGACCAAGTGCAACTGCAGGGGCAGATGTTCCAGCAGGAAGCTGATGGCATCTTGGATAGGTCCCGCTTCAATCAGATGGTAATCGTCCAGGACGAAGATTATTTTGTCAGGGATGGCAGCGATATCATTGATCAATGCCGTCAGGATGACATTGGGTTGTGGTGGTTGAGGGGAACGCAGCATGTTCAAGGCGCCTTGTCCAAGCTTTGCGCTATTCCGTCCGGTTTCGCTTAGAACAGACCCATTAACTCGATTCAACGCGGTGCTAAAGTAAGCCAGGAAGCGTACCGGGTCGTTGTCGCCCTCATCCAGCGAGAGCCAGGCAATCCTATTTGCGGTTAGATTATCTTTTTGGGATTTCCCCCGCAAGTTTTCCACCCATTCCGTCGCTAGGGTGGTCTTACCAAAGCCAGCAGGGGCGGAGATAAGGGACAGTTTACCGTGTAAGCCCTCATTCAATTGCTCGATCAGGCGCGGACGCGAAACTAGAGCAGGTCGAGTTGGAGGGATAAAGAGCTTGGTGGTGAGAAGCTGTTCCACTTTGGACCCTGGTTATCGTGCTTATAAAAAAAGAGCCAACTTGACGTTGGTTCTTGATAAATCATTGTTTTGGAGAAAATACCCCTCCTCACGCGGAGTCTCGAAGGAATTTCTTTAATGAATTTGGGATGTTTCCTGGTTCCTCTATCATTATACATGAAGTGGTTGAATATGGCAGCCGCGTTATCAAGGAGTGGCTAAATTCGTGGGTCAAGATAGTCCTTTATATGAGCCGGATAATTCGGGTGGCGCAGCTTGTAGAGTTGACGGCTGTTGAAGCAGTAAACAAACATAGGGCACATTCGAGCGCCTGCGGGCGACGCGAGAAACATCGCGGCGATTTTGCAAGCCGAGCCGGGTAGTGGCGCAATTCGGCATTGTCGGCTTCGACGGCATAGGTCTCGCTTTTACCTTCCGAGACTTCGTAGCGGCCCCAGTGATACCACAGCCGGTTGTAAGCCTCGAAAGCATCACTGAAATAATGTTTGGTCTTGGAGGCCTGATCGACCAGGGCTTGGCTGGCTGCGTGCGTTCCCAGACCACGTTCCAGCCCAAATGGCAGCGGGTCTGCCGGTCGACCAACGTCAGGATGTAGATCCCTAACCTCTTAGGCTTTTGGGAGACAGAACTGGTTGAGATATTCTTGCATTTTCGCCCTCAGGATTGAAGCCAAGCTTTCCTTTGGTCGCAACCAGTACGACGACTCCCGCCAGAGCCACGACCACGCTCGCTACAATGAACAGGGTCGTATCAAACGCGGAGGGTGGATCGCCAGGGATGGCGTTGGTTAGCACGACGAGGGACCAGGTATTGAACGCCGTGTGAAACAGGTAGCCGGCGATCAACGAACTCTTGTTAGTATTGTTATAGGCCCAGGTCATCAAAATAGACCAGCCAATCTCTGTCAGGATAAACCATGGGTAGAAACGCAAACCTCCCATGGAGTACTGGGAGGAACCTGGCTGAAAGAACTCTGGCAGCAACCACGCGCCAAAGAATGCTCCCAGGATGAGTGTTCCCACCAGTGGGCCCAATTTGTTTTGCAGCTTCTCCAGGGCATATCCGCGAAATCCAATCTCCTCCAGGAAAGCGCTTGATTGCCAGGGCAGGAGGAAGAATATAAATACCATCAAAATCAGCTGTTGATTCTCTCTAAACAGGGGGAACTGGGGTGCAGTCCCACCCAAAAGGACATTAACACCAACCGCAATTAAGTAGAGGACTACGGGTGAGAACAGAATGAAAACGTACCAGCGCCAGTTTGCCCGCCAACGTCCCAACCTGCGCAGTATGTCCAAAATCCCCTTCCAGCCATCCGCGAGAAAAGCCACGATTAACGCGGCGATCGAGGGCGCTGCGATAATGATGCTGCCTCGGCCCGTATACCAGGGGAGCCAACCGATGAGCAATGTAACGACAAAAAAGATGCTGATTTGATTGCGATTGATGAAAGTCTTCATGATGAATCTCCCCCTTTTTATTGTTCAAGGTTTTGTGGATGCTTACGCTTACAGGGTAGTATGGGATGATAATCGTGTCATAACCCTGAACGAGGTGCTCAGGTTGGTGGTCGCCTTTTCATGCCTCCAGGTATCCCATCATGCTGGCCGAAAAAGGGATTCGCCGTGGTGTCAATAACCATGTCAACCGGTATCCAAATAATGGACAGAGATCAGGGGCAAACCCAGGGAATAAATCCGGCGCAGCAGACCCTGCAGTGCGGCCTGATCGAGGATGCCGGTCAGGATAGTGATGGGAAGGCCAGCGTCGTCTTTTTCGACCGAGACCGTCATTTCCGTATACCACTCAGCCCAACTTTCGTCGAGCGATCCGGGCACTTTGATCTGGTAGGTTGCCGGTCGATCCAGGGTAAGTTTAGGTTTCTTCATTATGGTTTGGCCTCCCTGGCGTTACACAGTTCGCCCGGATAGAGGGATGTTATTTTTCATCATGATGACCACACATCCCTTTTTGTGGCCTGCTTCGACGTAGCGGTGGGCCTCGGCAGCCTGTTCCAACGGGTAGCATCGATCGATGACCGGCCTTATCACGCCCGCTTCAATGAGATCTTTCAGGAAGATCAGGTCTTC
>CAYNWK010000126.1:5868-12702 GCA_964400875.1 uncultured Anaerolineaceae bacterium
CCGAACCCGGGAGGGGCGGTGCTGCTCCGCACCCAACAGTCGTATTTCGTTACGGATGTCGCATAGACTTTGATGAGTACTTCACCAGCCTTGGGCGAAGGTTTACCCACCTCTTTGAGCTGCAGGACCTCCGGCGGCCCGTATTCTTCATAAAAGATGGCTTTCATTTTGGCGGCCATGATTTATTCCTTTTGATAGGTGAGGAAGAATTACAGGGCTTCGCCGCAGGTGATGTTTTGCGGCTTCTCACCCGTTCAATTCTCCTCTTGGAGTGCTGCAATTGCCAGGGCAGCCAGACCGATGCCCAGCAGGGTTATATGGGTGTCAATGTCGCCCATACCTGGGATTACCCCCATGACGATGCTGGTAATGGACATGCCCACAGCAACTGCTTTCAAGACGAGACCAGCTATTCTTTGGAAGTTTGATTTTTCCATTTCGATCGCTCCTTTATCAGTGTTTTTCAAGTTAATTTGTTGCTAGCCTCTCTCTCATCGATGCGGACTGCTGCCTCTTCTCGGGTATGCCTTTGACCAAAATCCAGACCCCGATGACCAACTCAAAGGGAAAGTAAGGCAGGGCCACGAGTTCCGGAACTTGAAAGTCGAATATGGCTAACACTGTTGCGATCAGTAAAGGCAAAAGTGTGATTAAACCCCAGAGTGCCAGAGCTCGCGGAACAACGCCTGATTTGTAGAGCAGGTAATAGAAAAGAATCCCGCCAAGACCAAAGGCCAGCATGTGCAAGGTAAATCCGACAAAATCCATGGATTCAAGCGCCAGATTTCCCAAGGTCAGCAAATACTCGGCGCCTCCCCCGCTTGCATATTCCTGGCTGATGCCCAAAAGCGAGAAAGCCTCTGACCTGCTGGCAGCCAGCAGCGCCCCTTCCAGGATATAGAATCCCAGTCCGACCAGGGCAATTTTTTCGTTCTGTTTCCTCAGGGTCAGGTACAGAATAGCCCCTAAAAAGATGACGCCCAGGGCAGTGAGCGTGTCAACTAAAATGTTGGCTTTCATCAGAAAGGGATTATCCGCGATCTTGAGCATGGTTGCACGGATATCCCCCGGTACAAGCCAGGCCGGCTGCATAAATAAGCCGCTGCTGACAGAGGTAATAAACTGTAGGAGAAAGGCAGCTCCTAAAATTCTCGAAGTTTGGTTATTTGTGTTCATGGTTCAGCTCCTTTTGCTTTTCACAAGATCTGTGAACGTAGGTTTTATCAAGCCGTGCCTCGCCTGGTCCGCTCCGGCGAGACCTTAACGGGCGTATCGCCAGAGACCTGTTTGTAGTTCGCCTGGGCAGCGAGCTGGCGATACTACTCTTGCTTATCTCGGGCCTGGAGTGATATCCACCAGAGCACGCCAATACCGATGAAGAACACGCCTAAGCCGCCAAAGAAACCGAAAGAGCCGCCCCAAAACTGACCGATTCCTACCAGGTTTTCCATGTCATCCTCCATTTTTTATAGTTTTTGAACGAAGCTATCGCCATCATGCAGGCTGGCCAGCCGGACCTAACACTGGCTTGGCCTTCACTCGCCCGGCAGCGAGGCGACGAAGTCAGCCACCAGGTTGAGATTCGCCTTTTCGATTCTCCACGGTTCGTCTCCATGTTTTAGGTGTAGCGGATCGGCAAGGAGGACGATCATCATATCGAGGTCATCCAGCAATACGATTTGTTGACCGCCATGCCCCCAGGCCAGGTTGTAGCGGTAGTTCCCAGACCGGATGGACCACCACTGGTAGCCATAGCCGTTGTCACCCCAGTTGCGGCCCACGCGTACCGTCCAGGTATTTTTCGAGTAAATTTGAAGTGAATCATGCACCCACTCCGCCGGAACAACCTGTATTCCGTTGTATTTGCCATCGTTGAGGTACAGCAAGCCAAATTTCGCCAAATCCGTTGAGGAGAGGTGTATATCGGAATAGCCGAGGTAGTTGCCCTCCCAATCCACTTGCCAGAAAGCCGGTTCTATGCCAAGCGGGTCGAACAGGTGCTCCTGGGCAAAAGACTTGAGGTCTGTATTACAGGCGCGGGCCACGATAATCCCTAAGAGGTGAGCCGTCAGGTTGCTGTATGCCGAGTCGCTTCCCGGATCGTAGGCTAAGGGCACATCGACCAGGTTGGATGGTCGAAATCCGGTAAAGAGCAGATCGGTCCCTTCCGCCGTAGCTTCCTCCCAGGGATAACCTGCTCGCATCTGTAACATCTGTTGGATGGTGATCTGTTTCTTTCTGGGATCGGTGATGCGATCGGCTAGCTCCGGGAAGAATTCCATCATCTTTTGATCCAGGCTGGTCAAACAACCCTGTTCCAAAGCGATTCCCACCAACGCCGAGTTGATGCTTTTGGTGACGGAATGGATATTTACTTGCAGATCGGGGGACCCGGTGTGGAAGTAATCTTCGGCGATCAAATATCCGTTCTTGAACACAAGCAAGCTGTAAATCGTCTCCAGCTTGGACGCGTTGTAGTACAACTCGACCACAAGGTCAGGATCCAGCCCCTGCTCGGCGGGCGTCGAGACCTTCCAGTCACCCCCGGACAAGGGTGTGTAGTCCACCGCTGCAAGATCCGCAATTGAAGGGCCGCAGCCAACCAGCATGGACAGGACCAGGATCGTGCTGATGAATAAGAACCGTTTCCGTTTAGTCCTTTTTTTGTCCTGAGTGTGCATTTGCCTGGTTCCCGTTCTTTACGATAACCCTCGAAAATAAACTCCTGGATTCAACGCGGTCGTAATTGTTTGGCGGTATATTTCTAAGATCTACATCGCCAATATGCTCATCAGGATGAAAACGCGCGCCAGTGCATTGGCAAAGATATGCAGGCTGATGCTCAAGCGGATATCTTTTTTCCACCAAACCACGTATCCCAGGCCTGCGCCCAGCAAAAACACCCCGACAAAGCCGAATAACTGCCAGACATGATACAAGCCGAAGAAAAATGCGCCAATCAGCGGCGCCCAGGTTCCATACCGGGAAATTCGAGGCATCAGGTAGCCGCGGAAATAAAGTTCCTCCACCCAGGGCAGGATGATTCCCGTGATCAGCAAGTGCAGGGTGAAAACGAGGATCAGGGCGTTCTTGGCGTATCCCTCGTACAGCGTCGCATCGTCGAGGAAGTTCCAGCCTGGCGCCCAGGAGAAAGCGCGCTCTGCTATCAGGGTATCAATCGGCGTTGCCAACATAAGGAATAGGTACATGACAATAAAAGCGCCGACAAAAACCCAAACGAAGGTCTTCCAGGACACCTTCTCACGGTACAACACGACCCCATTCAAATCGAAGCGTCCATTCAACTTCTTGCCTTCATTGAGCATCACCCCGACCATGAACGGAATGTCTATCAACAAGATTGCCATTAGAAAGGCCAACAAGGGCGGATAGCCGGTCGTATCGAGCAGCGGTTTGAAAACCAGCCAAGCGGCCATTACCAGTATCCCGGGAGCGATGTGCAGCAAGATTGATTTCCCCAATGCGTGCTGAGGATAGGTTTGCGTCGAAGCTAAGTCGTTCAAATTTTCCCCTATGGCAGTATCCATGGTTGATAAAATTTCAACCTCCGCGCTCAACTTTTTGTTCATTGCATTTGCTCTTGTTCAGGACTGCCAGCCCTCCGAGGGCTGGCAGTCCTGCTGGATTTAAGCTTTCTATCCCACATCCACAGCCGGCGAGATGGATTCGCGGCGGCCGGATCTGAGGGTTTGAACCAGGAAGCGATAAACCGAGACGACTAGGTTGCTGCCCAAATAGGTTAAGAGGCTCAGCATTGGATATTTCACCAGCGCCGGCAAGCTCAGGTTCAACAGCAGCGTGCCGAAGACCCCGATGGCGATCACGTGGATGATGTAAACTGCGTAGGAATTCCGGTTGAGCTCGCTCCAGATTCTTCCGGCTTTATCGAAGTACCGCCAGAAACTTTCGATCATCAGGTACACCAAACAGATCAGCGAAAAGTAAAAACTGAGCCAATAGATAAGCCTGTAGAGCGGTGATATCGAAAAACCCTCTGGGAAAAAGATGGGGTACACGCGTGCGCCGATGTGTACGGTGACCGGAATCCAGGCGATCGAACTTACGACGGTGTACAATGTTTTGCTGCGGGGTTTTTCCGCAAATGCATTCTGCCGGTAATACAGCGACCCTAACAAGAAGGTCATGAAGTACAGGAGCAGTCTCTCGTTTTCGAAATCGAGCAAGGGGGTTAGCGTCCAACTCCGAAAACCGAGAATTCCACCGATGCTGAAGCTGTAAATAAACCCAATGACAAACACACCCAGAACAGCGACCTTCGGCGAAATGTTCGGGATGCTGATATTCGCTTTAGCGAGCAGCAGATAGAGCATGTCGAAGGCGAACAGCACTGGCAGGAACCACAGCCAGTTCTGGCTGTTCGGGTTGGTGATGTGAAAGTAGGTGCTCCAGTGTTCTTGCGGCAGCCCTCGTGAGTATAGGAAGATCACCTTGTAGAGTGGGATCATGGTCAACACCGCGATCGCCCAGGGGATCATCAACCGCTTGAACTTCCCTTTGAGAAAATCCCACCCGGTCTTATTATCCAGGGACGGAGGGGTTAGGTAGCCTGAAACAAAGAACAAGGTCGGCATCATGAAAATGTCGAAGACGATGCCCAGGATGCCAACCCAGGAAATGGTGGCGGGATCGTCCACGATCCAGAACCAGCCCCACAAGCCGGCGGCTTCGTACACGCCGCCAACATGATAGAGCACCACACAGAGGATGATGATGGTCCTGAGGTTATCCATCCAGCGAATCCGCTTTCTCCGCACTGGATTTTTCGCCTGGCTAGTCATGGTTCATTCTCCTTCTTGACTGATAACGATTTGGTGAAATCTCACACATATAGGGTAGCAGCCAGGCGGTATTAGTGTCATACCCCGAAGGTGTTAATCGGGGGGTTAATTGCCAGCCTGGAATGGGGATCAAAAACGGGCCAGCAGATTGCGGCCCGTTTTTGTCTGGTTCCTTTTCACCATTTCATGGAAGCCTGAGAGGGAAACTTTCATACTGCTCCGGGGTGAGCTGGAGGATGTTGTTGGTATACAGGTTAGCGGCGAGCCTTACCAGGATAATGACAGTAAAGACGATGAAGCCGGTGCTGTAATCGATCATGGTGAAGAAAGGCAGCAAGAAAATCCAGAAGGCGGCATTATAAGCCGTCCTGATCAGGGCGAGTGGGTGAGTTGCTGCTTGTTTGAAGGCTGCGAGTTTAGTTGAGTTTTTCCGAAGCCAGGCGAACCGCATGGCTGTGTGGCCTTCGATTACCAGTCAATACAACACCCCGATAACCGCCAGCCCTATCATCCCACCTCTTCCCAACCAAGCAGAACTGGAGAATGCGAAGAGGATATAAATCAGCGCGGGAAGTCCCAGCCCCACGGTAAGCAAGTTATTCCAGCGAACGGTTAAGAATTCTTTCTTGTTCATAAAGCGCCTCATTTCGGGTTGTCACAGCCATCCACTTCCAGGCATACCAGACGGTCAATACATTAAACAAGAGTCCCACAACGATCAAAAATTGATCATAAGCGGAAGGATAGGTGGGTAATCCAATGAGGTTGAATACAAAGAAGAACAGGGCGACGACGATGTTCGCCCAGCGATTCACATTGTATTTCAGCGTAAGCGACAGGAATACCATCACAGGCGGAATCACCATGATGACTGCCATTCCAAAATACAGTCCCTGGCCTATTTGCATGCCTCCGATTTCCCCCGCTTGAAAGTCGCCGCTGAAGATGCGCAGCACGTCCCCTAAAAGATACGTTAGCATGAGAGCTACCCATAATGCCGATAGCTTGATGCGTACAGCCTCCATCACTAATCTCCTTTTTGCCTCACAGTGATAACCACTTTTCCTCGGGAATGTCCCTCTCCATAATACAGGAGTGCTTCGGGAAGCTCACTCAGTAAGAAACATTTATCAATAACAGGGACGACTTTCCCTGCTTCGATAAGCTCTCTTATAAAAGCCAAATCTTCCTTGGCCGGTTTCATAGCCAGGCTGCTCATTTTCCTGCCCCTGGTAGAAAGCATTGGCCCCAGGAGCATGGGCTGGAAAATCTGAGCCATGGAACCACCGGTCGCGACGTAATATCCCCCTGGACGTAAAGCACGCTGGTAGTCGAAGATCGAGCGATATCCGGCCGTGGCAAGGATCAGGTCGTACTGCTGCCCATTTTGGGCGAAATCTTCTTTGGTGTAATCTATGACATGGTCTGCACCGATCGAGCGCGCCAAGTCCAAATTCTTCGTGCTGCATACACCGGTGACTTCGGCGCCAAACGATTTAGCAATCTGCACGGCAAACGTACCAATCCCTCCCGAAGCGCCATAGATCAGTACCTTTTGCCCGGATTTTATATGTCCAGAATCCTGCAGACCTTGCAGTGCAACAACCGCTGATTCAGGTACAGCCGCGGCCTGCTCGAAGGTTATGTTGGCTGGTTTCAGTACGATTGCATCTTCTGGAACAGCAACATATTCGGCATACGCGCCCCAACCACTCTCGGAAATGTCTCCGAAAACCTCATCGCCAGGCTTGAAATGTTTTACGTTTGCACCAACCGCCTCCACCTGCCCCGCTACATCTTTCCCGAGTATCTTGTATTTTGGTTCTCGAAGCCCGAGCGATAAGCGGACCATGAATGGCTCGCCTTTCACGGCAGCCAGATCGCCATAAGTTACCGAGGCTGCATGAACTTTTATCAGCACTTCGTCATCCCCGGGAATGGGTTTTTCTACTTCCTCGAGTTGAAGAATTTCCGGTGGTCCGTATTTTGTATATACCATCGCTTTCATTTGGGT
>CAYNWK010000127.1:0-6581 GCA_964400875.1 uncultured Anaerolineaceae bacterium
GCGCCGAGTTCTGGCAGGGCGGCTTCGACGTGATCGCCGACCTGATCGACCAGCTAGAAGCTATTCCAGTTAAATAAACCCGAGTCGAGTGATTTTGGAGTTGAAAAAAATCGGGTGAAAACCGATTTTTTTCAACTCTTTTTCTTTTTAATCGCCAGCGGCCAGATCCAGGCCAGTCTCCCGGGCCGTCGCGGCCGGTGCGCGGCGCAGTCCGACGGATGTGCACCAGGCGGTAGCTCGAGGTGAACGCCAGAAGCTCAGCATCGCTTAGCTTGTGCGGGTTGACTCCAAATAGATGCGCCGCAAAGCCGGCCCCGATCAGCACCTTGCGCATCAGCACGGTGCGCTGGGGATGAGCGGAGATATCCTCGGCTACCCCTTCCCACCAGCCGCCCGGCATCCACACATCGATCGAAGAGCTTGACATAATATTACGATACCAGTCGGAAATGCTGCCGAAACCGGCCGTGCAGTAGACCTCGCCGTCTACCACGGTGAAGTTGACCGGGCTGCGCCGCCGCACCCCGGTCAACTTCACCATGTGCGTGATGACCAGGATCTGGCCGAATACCTCGGGCCAGACGTTGATCCAATCGCCCAGTCCCAACCGCCACATGAGCAGCATGAAGCGGTTGAAATAATTGAAGCCTTGGCGCAAGCGCTTCCCAGTTTTATGGGTCCATAACACACTGCTCCACTCGGACCCCCCCAAGGCCCCATTTTTGAGGATGGCGACTGTCTAAACAGGGCAGTTGCGATCGCCCTGTTTTTCACGTTCCCTTCGGGGGCAAAAAGTTGCGCGCGGCTGCTTTTGCTGGTATCCTTAGCACGCATCACGACTTCGTTTTGCAGGTCTCTGACTAACAGAAAACCACGATAGGACAACCGGACCAACCTATGTACATAGCCATCGAAGGCGTCATCGGCGTGGGGAAGACCACCCTGGCGCGCCTGCTGCAGCCCGCTTTTGAGGCCAATTTGCTGCTGGAAGTGTTCGAGGAGAACCCGTTCCTGTCCAATTTTTATGCCGACCGGGCTCGCTACGCATTCCAAACCCAGATCTTTTTCCTGCTCAGCCGCTACCACCAGCAGCGCAAGGGCGTCCCTCAAGGCCTGTCCGAGGGTGGGCGGTTGATCTCGGACTATACCTTCGGGAAGGACGCCTTATTCGCGCGCATCAACCTGGAGGGGGACGAACTGGAGATGTACTACCGGGTGCACGAAGCGCTGGCCGAGAAGATCTTCCGCCCCGACCTGGTGATCTACCTGAGAGCCAGCACGGACGTGCTCATGCAGCGCATCGCGCTGCGCGATCGCCCGTACGAACGCAACATGCAGCGGGGGTATATCGACCAGCTCAACCACACGTACGAGGCTTTCTTCGGCGACGCGGATTACGAGACTCCGGTTCTGGCCCTGGATACCGACGAGCTGGACTACATTCGCAGCCCGGAGCACCTCAAGAGGGTGGAGAACCGCGTGCGGCAAGCCCTGCACATGGCGCCGTTCCAGCCCGAGCTGCCGTTCGAAGTGGAGGAAAGCCGCCGCAGCTAAAGTTCCGAGAATTAAACTATGCGCATTACTCGAGAGACCCTGTTCAAGATCGCCCGCGACACAGCCAATAAGCGCGCCCGCATCGACCGCGACCTGCTCTCCATTTACCTGCACGGCTCGCTCCTGACCGAAGAGCCCATGCTGGGCGGAACCGCGGATATTGACCTGGTCTTCGTCCACAACGACCCGGTGATCAGCGAGCGCGAGATCCAGCGGCTCACCGACGAAGTCCACCTGGATATCGCCCACCACGCCCGGGACGACTACCGCCGAGCGCGCGCTCTGCGCCTGCACCCCTGGATGGGCCCGACCATCTTCCGCTGCCAGATCCTCTACGACCCGCAGCATTTCATGGATTTCACCCAGGCCAGCGTGCGCGGCCAGTACAACCGACCGGATTACGTGCTGGGTCGGGCGCGCACCCAGGCCGAACACGCTCGGGAGATGTGGTTCAGCATGAACGAATACAGCCGCGAGCCTGGGATGGAAGAGGTGCGCTTCTACCTGCGCGCCGTTGAGCACGTGGCCAACGCGGTCGCCGTCCTGAACGGCGCGCCGCTGACCGAGCGGCGTCTGCTGATCGATTTTCCGTCGCGAGCCGAAGCAGTCGGCCGGCCGGGACTGTACGCCGGGTTGATCGGTTTGCTCGGCGGTCCGAAAGTCGACGTGGAAGAGCTGCGCGCCTGGCTGCCGGCGTGGAGCGCCGCGTACCAGTCCATCCCCGAGGAGCAGCTACTGCCGCGCCTGCACCCCGACCGTTTTTTTTATTATTACCGGGCTCTCGAGCACCTGATTGGGGGGGAAAAGCCCCAAGATGTGCTGTGGCCCTTGCTGCGCACCTGGTCCGATGCAGTGGAGCGGCTGCCCCAGGACGCCGAGGAACGCCAGGATTGGGAGCAAGCTTTCCGGCAGATCGAGCTGCTCGGCCCGGGCTTTACACAGCGCGTCGCCGCGCTGGACGCGTTTTTGGACCTGGTCGAGGAAACCCTGGAAGAATGGGCTCGTTCCAGCGGCGCGGAATACCGTCCTACCGCCGGACCGCCGATAAGGTAGCGGGAAGGCGCGCCAGGGGGTAAGTCAGGAATTAATCTCAGATTTGAAGGGGATTGGGTGATGAAGCGCGTGCTTGCCAGGCCTATTCGGAGGCCAGCGGCAGAACCACGTGGAAGGTAGCTCCCAGGCCCGGGCCTTCGCTCTCCGCCCAGATGCGGCCTCTGTGCATCTTGACCAGGCTGTGGGCGATGGGCAGGCCGAGCCCCAGGCCGCTGTAGCGCCGGGTGAGGTGCTGTTCGGCCTGGTAGAACTCATCAAAGATATTTTCAACTTCGTCGGGCGGGATGCCAATGCCGTGGTCTCTCACGATGATGTGCACCTCTTCCGCCTTGACGGAGGCCTGGACGAGGATCTCTTCATCCGGGGGGGAAAAACGCACAGCATTGTCCAGCAAATTCTTGAAGATCGTCTCTAACTTAGCCCGGTCAGCGGGGATCTGCAGCGGCATCGTCGGCAGGTAGATGACGATCTTTTGATGCTTCATTTCAGCCGTGGCGCGAATGCGCTGATAGGCCGATTGCAGCACAGAGCGCAGGCTGGTGGGGCGCAGATCGACCGGAAGCCCGCCGGAATGCAGCAGGTTCATGTTGGTCATGTCTTCGACCAGGGACTGCATGCGCTGGGCCGCGCTGAGCACGGCATCCGCGTGTTCCGATGCGCTGCCCAGCGATTCCTCCTTGAGGAAGGTGGCGTATCCCAGGATGACGCCCAGCGGCGTGCGCAGCTCATGCGAGGCGAGCGCCATGAAGTCGCGCTTCAGGCGTTCGATCTGGCGCAAATCTTTCTCCGTATGGCGCAGCGCCCGCGACATGCGGGCCTGATTGACCGCCACGGCAGCCTGCGCCGCGACGATGTCCAGCAACTGCAAGTCGACTGCGGTGAAGTCTCCCCCCACCTTGTTCAACACCTCGATGACGCCGGTGGCCTCATCTTGCACGCAGATGGGCGCGCCAGCCAGGTTCTGGGCAGGGAATTTGACCCGCTCGCTGACCAGACGGTAGTGGCGCGGCTCTTTGGCGAGGTCCTTGACCAGGCGGGCTTCTTTCTCCTGGAAGATCACCCCGGCGATGCTCCTATCCAGCGGGACCGGGATTTGCGCCAGTTTCTGCGGGTCCGCACCGGCTGCGGCGCGAAAAGTCAGGTCCCCGGTCTTCTCTTCGTACAGCAAGATCGAAGCGCCCGCGCAGCCGAACGCCCGGGCAGTGGTTTCCACGATCTGCTGCAGCTGGAACTCCGGCGCCATGGTCGAGTTGAGCAACAGGTTGATCTCCAGCAAGGCGGCCAACGGGTAGCTTTGATAGGGGGAATCCGGCGAGGAGGCGCTCATGGTCAACTAAGTTTAGCCCGAAGTGCGTTTTTTGTCTATTAAAATTGCTAAGGCGACCAGTAAATTGGACGATCAGGGAGGAGCAATTAATGTGCCAATGCCTGGGACTCAGGTTTTAAGCGCCGCAGCGGAGTAGAGACACTTCAGGCATATTGGGATTATCAAGGTAATAAAGCAAATTCTGTCACATAAACGGCGGTTAGCTCTGTCTTTGTTGTGTATTACCTGTTAAAGCCCTGGATGTTTCACGTGAAACGTTGAAGGCCCAGCTTGTCCGCATAGTATGCCGGTATTCGCAGATTATTTTAACTCGTTAATGCAAGGATGGCGGCTTGTCCTTGGAGAAAGGGCGAAACAAAGGTTTGAAAAGCAAGATCAAAATGGTATCTTCGAGTACTCTAGGTAGAGTCCCTGCTAATCTTTCTGTATCAACCTCATCTCGGGCAGTGGCTGCAAAGGACGCCAGTGTTTGATCGGCATCATACATGCCCCGGTAGAAACGGCGGTCGATGAATTCCTGGGCACGATTTCGTAGTGGGTTGAACGAAGCAGCGATTCCCGGGGTGGTGAGAACGATGACCAGGGGAGATTCTATCAGGCTGCAAGCGCGCCGGTTTGGCAATGCAGGATGATCGCCAGGCTCATGACGAGCGCGCCGCCATTGAGCGAGGCCGGCGCACCAGGGTTGCTTGGGACCCTGACTGGGCGTATAGAGAGCGAGGCCGCAGCCGGCCTCGCTCATCGTTTTGCGAGGGTTTTAGGCGAGAAATGCCAGTCTCAATAGCGGGAAGGCATGCTGCGCCGGCGGCGAGTCGAGAGCTTGAGCGGGCGCTTGGCCAACAAAGTCATCGAATTGCTGTTAGCCGGCTTTTGAAGGCCGATCACCTCCCAGCCTTCTTCGCCCCATTCATTCAACAGGTCTTCCAGGTCTTCGTCCGACGGGCTTTTCCACAGGGAGCCTAAGGTGAGCACCCGGTATTCCCATTGGGTCTCCGCTGCCATGGTTTTACTCCTGCTGCTGAGCCGTGCGAGTCTGAGAGAGGGCGATCATGCCGCCGATCCCGCCCAGGTTCATGGTGTCTACCGCGCTGCTCGGAACGATCACCATGGCGCCTTTTTCCTTCAAGCCTTCGAAGAGCATGTTCATCGCCCGCAAGTGCAGGGCGGTGGGGTTGTTGATGTAGGCTTGCGAGGCCTCGGCGAAGGAATCGGCGATCTGTTTCTCGGATTCGCCCAGGATGACGCGCGCCTGGCGTTCTCTTTCGGCCTGGGCGCGCCGGCTCATGGCGTCTTCGAGCTCCTGAGGGATGACGATGTCACGTATCTCAACCGACTGCACGGTCACGCCCCAGGGGGTGGTGCGCTCGTCAATGATGCGCTGCAGCTCGGCGTCCATCCGCGCCCGGCCGATCAGGATATCCGCCAGGTCCATCTGTCCGATCACTTCCCGCAAGGCGGTTTGCGCAGCCCAGGCGATGGCGGCGTTATAGTCCTCGACTTCCAGGGCGGCCTTCTCGGCGTCCCAGACCATCCAAAACAGCACGGCGTCCACATCGACCGGGACGGTGTCGGTGGTCAGGGTCTTCTCCGCGCTGAAGGGGGTGACCATCACACGCTGGTCGATCCAGTTGACGGCGATATCGATAATGGGCACGATCGTGAACAAACCGGGTCCATACAGGCCGCGGTAGCGGCCATAACGCAGGACGACGACTTTTTCCCATTGGGCCGCGATCTTGACTGCCATCATCAAATACACACCGATGGCAATCAAAAAGGCAACGACCAAGCCGATCAGCCAATCCGGGAGACCCCAACCTGGCAGCAGGATGCCACCGAACATAGCCAACACGAAGAAGATCACTCCCAGGGTGATCGATACGCCGTTCAGGCGAAAGTTGTCCCGTCTCTTAACATCCATTGTCTCATTCTTGTTGCGTCGGTTCCTCATGTTTACCTCACAGTTGAGTTTGGGTAGGTTGTAGCCTCAATGACGGCGCTCGGCACTAAATTTCTTCCGATTCGTACTTCGGTGGGGCGCCTTCGGATTTCCATATCTCCAGGTAACGCGCGAACATTTCGCTGACTTCCGCGGGTGAAAAGCCCAACAAGGCGGACTCCGCCAGATAGCGGCGGGTCCAGCCATCCAGGGCTTCTCTGCGCAGGTCTTGCGCGGCCTCACCGGTCGGTTTATTCAGGATAAAGGTGCCACGGCCATGTTGGGTCGAGATGATCTCGGCTTCGTCCAGCAGGCGGTACGCCCGGGCAACGGTGTTGAAGTTCACCCGCAGGTCGGCTGCCATCTGCCTCACGGTGGGGAGCTGATCGCCGGGTTGTAAATCCCCGGTCGCGATAGTATGCTTGATCTGGTCCATAATCTGCACGTAAATAGGTATGCCGGAACGGAAATCCAATTTAATCTGCATCGTATTCCAACCAGGTTTTCCAAGTCTACTGGGGTCGAGAGTTGCGCTCCACAGGCATGACCAAAAATTGTATCATTGTAGTATTGTATGATTGTATCTTTGTATAATTGTATACGATTTCTTGAGTTTGTCAAGAGGTTTTCTCATCAATTACTCAGACTTCCCCTCTTGACAAGAGAGGTTCCTTCACTATAATTAGTATAATTATTGTCATAAATATA
>CAYNWK010000127.1:6681-12657 GCA_964400875.1 uncultured Anaerolineaceae bacterium
AGAATCGGAAATAATATGTTAAATTGCATCTGTTTGGGGCGGGGTTCATAACCACCGCCTCGCCAGAGAAGACTGGAGAATGATGTAGCCCGGGTTCCACCATAGACCGGCGAACATTCCCAGGCTGGAACAATTTCGGCCAACAAACGAGAGTGGGTGGTTGCGACCCCGCATGCGGACATTAGCGCATGGCGTGAAGTCTCTGCCGCCCATTTTTGATCTCACTGTTGGCCGTTTTGCATTTACCAGGAGAAGTTAGATGGCATTGGTTGCCTTACCCACAAAAACACAAGTCGCTGCCCGGCCTCCGCAAGGGCTGGAGTCCGCCATCGGCGATACGCCGCTGCTAGCTTTAAGCCGCATCGCCGATTTGCCGGAAAGCGTGCAGCTCTACGCCAAGGCGGAGTGGTTCAACCCGGGCGGCTCGGTCAAAGACCGGCCAGCCTACAACATCCTGCGCACCGCTCTTTCGGAAGGTAAGCTGGGGGATGGCCGCCGGCTGCTTGACTCCACCTCCGGCAATATGGGCATCGCTTACGCGACTCTCGGTGCGGCGTTAGGGGTGCCGGTCACGCTGGCTATCCCGGCGAACGCTAGCCCGGAGCGATTGGCGATCCTGCGAGCGCTGGGCGCGGAGCTGATCCTGACCGACCCGCTGGAAGGCACGGACGGCGCCATCCAAGAGGCCCAGCGGTTAGCCGCGGAACACCCCGAGCATTACTTCTATGCCAACCAGTACGACAACCCGGCCAACTGGCAGGCGCATTACGCCAGCACGGGGCCGGAGATCGTGCAGCAAACCGCCGGGGAAGTGACCCATTTCGTAGCCGGCCTGGGCACCTCGGGCACGATGATGGGGGCCGGTCGCTACCTGCGCGAGTACAACCCGGACGTGCAGCTGGTCGCCGTGCAGCCCGACGGCCCGCTGCACGGACTGGAAGGGCTCAAGCACATGCCCACCGCCATCCAGCCGGCCATATACCAGGTCTCTTTTGCCGATCGCACCGTCGAGGTGCCCACCGAAGCGGCGTATGCCATGGTCCTGCGCCTGGCCCGCCGGGAAGGCCTGTTCATCGGCGTGTCATCCGGAGCGGCTGCGGCCGCGGCCGTGCAGGTGGCGGGCGAGCTGGAATCCGGCGTGGTGGTGACCGTCTTTCCCGATGCAGGCTATAAATACCTGAGCGAGAGCTTCTGGGAGCAGGCCGGGGATGCTAGAAATTGACGGCGCGACCTTGGATGCGATTCACGCCCACGGGGAGAAAGCTTACCCCGAGGAAGGCGCCGGCCTTTTATTGGGCCGGCACGAAGGGGAGTCCAGGCGGGTGGAGGCGATCCTGCAGCTGGAGAACAGCCGGGAAGAAGGGGCGCGCCGCAACCGCTACCTGGTCACCGCCGAGGACTATATGCGCGGCGAGGATGAAGCTGCCAGCCGGGGATTGGACGTGTTGGGCGTGTTCCATTCCCACCCCGATCACCCCAACCGGCCTTCTGAATTCGACCGCCAGTGGGCGCTGCCCTGGTTCTCATACTTGATCACCAGCGTGCAATCCGGCCGGGCGGTGGAGAGCCGCGCCTGGCTGCTATCGGCCGACCGCGAAAACTTTATCGAAGAAGCTATAAAAATCATTCCCTAGGAGGAAACTCATGTCTTTGTATTTTGTCCGCCACCAACACAACGCCGAAACCTGCCCCGCCAAGGACCCGACGGCGGGGAACATGCTGCTCGAGCACCTGAGCCCAGGCAACGCCCTAAAGTTCGGCGTACGCCTGCAGGGCGACGCGGTCCTGGATGGGCAGCACACCTTCGTGCTAATCCTGGATGCCGACGAAACCAGCCAGGTGGAGCAGTTCATGCAGCCTTTCAAACAGGCCGGCCCGGTGGAGATCTGGCCCGCCTCGCACTGCGAGACGGTCGTCGAGCGCGCCGGCTGCTGAGGAGGCTCAATGCCGAACTTGAAGATCCCGACCCCTTTGCGCTCGTACACCGACGGGCAGAGCGAGATCGCCGTACAGGGTCAGACGGTCGGACAGGCGCTGGATGACCTGACAGCGCGCTACCCGGCCTTGCGCCAGCATTTGTTCAACGGCAAGGACGAGCTGCGCCCCTTCGTCAACCTCTTCTTGAACGAAGAGGACATCCGCCACCTGGAAGGCGTCGATACCCCATTAAATGAAGGTGACCGCCTGATGCTGATTCCGAGCATCGCCGGCGGCTTGGATATGCTGCCCGAGCTTTCCCACGAAGAGATTTTGCGCTATTCTCGCCACCTGCTGATCCCGGAGGTCGGGCTGGAAGGGCAGCGCAAGCTCAAGAATGCCTCGATCCTGGTGATCGGCACCGGCGGGCTGGGCTCGCCGGTGGCGCTGTACCTGGCCGCGGCCGGGGTGGGCCGCATCGGCCTGGTGGATTATGACGTGGTGGATTTCACCAACCTGCAGCGCCAGGTGATCCACGGCACTGCCGCAATCGACCAGCTGAAAGTCGAATCGGCCCGCCAGCGCATGCTGGACCTCAACCCGATGATCCAGGTGGATGTTTACAATGAGCCTTTTACCTCGGAAAACGCCCGGCGCATCGCCGAAGAGTACGAGATCTTGATCGACGGCACGGATAATTTCCCCACCCGCTACCTGGTCAACGATCTGTGCGTGCTGACCGGCAAACCGAACGTGTACGGCTCGATCTTTCGCTTCGAGGGACAGCTCAGCGTGTTCGACGCCCGCTACGGGCCGTGCTACCGCTGCCTGTTCCCCGAACCCCCGCCGCCGGGGATGGTGCCTTCCTGCGCGGAGGGCGGCGTCCTGGGCATTTTGCCCGGCACGATCGGCACACTGCAGGCTACCGAGGCCTTGAAGCTGATCCTGGGGATCGGCGAACCACTGATCGGGCGCCTGATGCTGTACAACGCCCTGGACGTGTCCTTTGATTTCGTCAACCTGCGCAAGAACCCCAACTGCAAGGTGTGCGGCCCACAGCCGGAGGTCACCGAGCTGATCGACTATGAAGAATTCTGCGGGGTGCCCAGCCACGACCACGAGGAGGGTTCGGCCGGCGAACGCTGGGATATCACCGCAGGCGAACTCGAAGCTCGCCTGCAGAACGGCAACCCGGTGCACCTGCTGGACGTGCGCGAGCCGCACGAACTGGAGATCTCCCGGATCGAGGGGGCCAAGCTGATCCCGCTGGGACAGCTGGCCGCGCGCCTGTCCGAACTGGACAGCGCCGACGAGATGGTGGTCTTCTGCAAATCGGGGACGCGCTCGGCCCGCGCCCTGGAGCTGATGGTGACCGCCGGCTTTCGCAAGGTGAAGAACCTCAAAGGCGGCATCAACGCCTGGGCGCGCGAAGTCGATCCCTGCCTGCCGATCTATTAATCTTAGGACTTGAGCAATTGGCGGTGGGTTGGGGATGTTTGGGCGGGCTTTGCCCGCCCAAACATCCCCAGTTCCCTCCTTGATATAATCGTATCTATGAATTCTATTGATAATGAAGCGTCACAAAAACTGACTTTGCTCGCCGTATTGGCGCACCCGGACGACGAATCCTTCGGCATGGGCGGCACGCTGGCCTTGTATGCGCAGCGCGGCGTCGAGGTGCACCTGGTGTGCGCCACGCGCGGCGAGGTTGGCGACGTCGATGCGGAATACATGCAAGGTTTCGATTCCATCGCCCAGCTGCGCGAGCACGAACTGCGCTGCGCAGCCGAACAACTGGGATTGAGCGGGGTGCACTTTCTAGATTACCGGGATTCGGGCATGCCCGGCTCCGAGGATAACGCTCACCCGCGCGCTTTAGCCGCAGCTCCCCTCGAAGAAGTCGCCGGGAAGATCGTGACAACCATTCGCAGACTGCGCCCCCAGGTGGTGGTGACCTTCGATCCCATCGGCGGCTACCGCCATCCGGACCACATCGCCATCCACGAGGCGACCCGGCTGGCTTTCCACGGGGCTGCCGACCTGGAAGCTTTCCCGGGGGAATTGCCGCCTTACCAGCCGCAGAAGCTGTATTACAACACCCTGCCGCGCCGGCTGATGCGTTGGGCCGTTCGCCTGATGCCTTTGTTCGGGGTAGACCCGCATCGCTTCGGGCACAACGAAGACGTTGACCTGGTAGCGCTGCTCAATGAAGATTTCCCCGTGCACGCGCGCATCGATTACAAACAGGTTGCCGAGAAGAAGCAAGCAGCCTCGGCCTGTCACGCCAGCCAGGGCGGCGCAGGTATGGCCGGCGGCCCCTGGCCTATGCGGATGGCTTTCCGGCTGCTCGGGAGCACGGAAAATTTCATGCAGGCATACCCGCCGGTCGTAAACGGCAGCGCACAGCACGATCTATTTACCGGAATCGCCGCGGGGGAAAAGACAAAGGAAGCGGTCTAGCGGTAAGGAGCGCAGCATGTCCGACCTGAAGAGAAAACTTGGCATCAAAGCCGGGAGCCGGGTGGGACTGCTCAACGCCGAGGCGGAGACAGTTGCTCGGCTCCGAGAGACGTCTCCGCCAGGAGTAACCTTCCAAGGGGATTTGGACCAGGGAAAGTTCGATCTGTTCCTCTTTTGGCCGGAAGGTCTGCATGGATTGAAGGCTGTCTTCCAACGGCTCCAACAGGAGATTGACCCCGACGGCGCCGTCTGGGCGGTGATCCCGAAGAAGAAATTCGCGCCGTCCCGGGGGATTGACTTCACCTGGGAAGAGCTGCAGGCAGCGTGTTTGCAGACCGATCTGGTTGACAACAAGGTCGTCTCCGTCTCGGAGCAGACCTATGCGACCCGCTTCGTGATCCGCAAAGAGCGGCGCTGGAAATATCGCGAAGCGACGTGAGTAACTCAGTTTACCCGGTGAACGGGGCTGTTAGGGGGCGCTATACCCGCCCCAACAGCCCCGTTTCTCCCTTCAACCGGGCAAGTCGGACGGTAATTGAACTTCCAGACGCATACGGGGGTAAGTAATTACAGTAGGAATTGTGCAGTTAGAGGGAGCAGCGCACATGCGGTTGAACGCCCGGGTATGGACCTTACTGTTGTTGTTAACCATCGGCCTGGCCGGCTGCCGGCCGGACCCCAACGTTCAGTTCATCCAGGGCGATTGGTATTTCAACGATCCGCACCTGAGTTCCGTAGCGGGTGAATCGTCGCTCGAAACGGTGTGGACCTTTGACCGCGGCACCTACTCGATGTACGCCTGCTGCTTCGCTCGAGCCCAGGAGACCGGTTGGTACGAAGTGCTCGAAAGCGAGGGGGATACGTTAGTGATCGAGCTTTCAAACCGCAACGGCGTTCCCAACTCGGAGCGGTTCTCGGTTGGAATCGAGATCGACCGCACCGCCGGAACGATTGAAATCCAGGGCAGCGGGCCTTTTGAACGCGTAAATCCCTAGAATTTGGGGGAAATTCAAGATATTTAGTTTATGTGATGATTAAATCAGCCCCCAAAGCTTGCAAAATTGTATACTAATCTGGTAAACTTAGTGGACATGGCGTTGGGAGACTTCCATTGGCGGGGTAAATATTGGGTAAAGACATCTATTATTCACAATTAAATACAATTCACGCCGGATGAACCGAGTCTGTCTGGCTCTTGGACGTTGAAGGAGGTGATGCATCGGAGAATGCCCGAGATGTGAACTGGATCAGATTGGCTGAATCCAGATATTTTCACGTTAATTCACTGGTTTGAATTCAAAGTAAGCCCAATCGGAGGATAATTACAATGAAAAAACGTACGTTATTTAACGTACTGTTGGTCCTGGCCATGGCGCTGGCCGTCTCCCCGGCCGCCTTCGCCCAACCAGGCACCGACCGGCCCCTGCCGGAGGCGGTATCTGGCCTGAAGCTTGCGTCACCGGCGACTGCATCGGATGCGATCGCGGGGCGCAAAGTGGAACAGAGCCTTTTGACCGGCACGGGTATGAGGCGGGTGATCGTGCGCCTGGCCGAGCCGGCCGCGGCTGCGGTGGAACGAAGCCGCGCGGCCCAGCAAAA
>CAYNWK010000128.1:0-10566 GCA_964400875.1 uncultured Anaerolineaceae bacterium
TTCCCTCACACATCTGAATACAGGGACTTCCCAAGTACTCATTGACCGTCCAGGGTATCCTGCTGCCGCCACAGGCTGCAGCTATGATAATATCGCCGCGATCTTGGACGACGAGATTACATCTTCAGTCGAAGGCAAGTGCTCACCAGGCGGCTCGGTAACTTCGACAGCAATCAGCGGGATCTACAGGCCGAACGAACCCCTCGGCGCTTTCTATGGAGAGCAGTTTAGCGGAGAATGGACTCTAAACGTATCTGACCGCTTCCAATCCGATACAGGCATCTTCATCAGTTGGTGCCTGGCTGCAAAGTTATCCGACCAACCGCAATCTCCTCCTTCTACGCCGGAGCCTCCCCAGCTGCCGAATCAGGCCTCCGTATCCAGCCTGAGTGGGAAGAAACAGGCTTTGCCTTTAGATTGCGAATCACGCTCTGCTATCGATTGGGCCGCTCATTTCGGAAAATCAATTGGAGAAATCGCCTTCTTCAACAATTTGCCGCTCTCAGAGAATCCAGATACCGGATTTGTGGGGGACGTGAACGGCATCTGGGGCCAGATTCCACCCGCTGATTACGGCATCCACGCCGGGCCGGTAGCTGCATTGCTGCGCGATTATGGCGTGGAAGCCTACGCTCACCGCCCGCTGAGCTGGGAAAATTTACGCGCAGAGGTCGCTGCTGGCCGGCCAGTCATCGTCTGGATAGTTTATTCGGTGGATAATGGCATCCCTGAGTTTTTCACCCCCCCAGATAACCATACTACTGTCGTGGCCAAATACGAACACACTGTGATCGTCGGCGGATATACGCAGAATACAGTGACATATCTCAATGGCTCAACACTTTATACGGTCGGTAAAGACCAGTTTCTCGATTCGTGGTCGGTTATGGGCAATATGGCCGTCACTGCTCGACCGTAAGCTGGAATAAGTAACTACGGCAACATCAAGTGTAAATCCCCGAATTCATGCCACAGGTACCCTTTCTCTAACGCCAATCGGTAGCTCTTGCGAACATGCTCCCGTCCTGCTAAGGCCGTTAATATCCCCAAATGGGAAGAACGCGGCTCGTGGAAGCCAGTCAGTAGCCCATCGATTGATCTCAATTTTCGGTCCGGCTTGATCACCAGGTTGGTCCAACCTTCACCCGGATTGACCCTGACCATTTTGTCAGTGACTGTTTCAATCGCCCGCACGGAAGTAGTGCCTACCGCCACGATCCTATTCCCTTTACTTCGAGCTTCGTTGATCAGGCTCGCGGTTTCTTCCGGTACGCGATAATATTCTGGGTAAGGCATTTCGTCCGCCTCCAAGCTGGCAACGCCGGTATGCAAAACGATCGGGGCCAACCGTACTCCACGTGAATCAAGCTCGCCAATTAGGTTTTTAGTGAACGCCCGGCCCGCTGAGGGCATCTCGGCGCTGCCTGGTTCATCCGCATAGACAGTCTGGTAATACTCAATCGGCCAGGCTTTCCGCACGTATTTATAGCGGATCGGGAACCCGAATCGATCAAGATATGGGAGTATTGAGGTGGGAAGATCTGCGCTGGCAACCCATAAACGGACTCCTTTATCTCCGACCCTTCCGTTCTCTGCGTGATCAGCCCGGTATGGATGCAATAAACGGGCGCTGGCTCCGCCGGGCAAATACAATTGCTCACCGACCTTTGCCTCAAGATAGGGGTCGGATCCAACAGCCGCGGGAATGCGAAGTTCAACCACCAACAAATCGGCGTTCAAACGCGTGGAAATATGGAGCTCAAGCCATTTGCCATCCTCTCGGGTGGCATGCAAAGCAGCTTTCAACGTACCGCTCGTATTGATCACCAGGATATCACCAGGCTTAAAGAAATCCGGGAGTGCAGAAAATCTGCTCTGGATGAATTTTTCCTCACGGTAATGAGTAACCAGCAAGCGAACCTGATCGCGGGCTAAGCCAAGCGCCTCTGGGGGTTCGTTGGCTTCCAGCCGGCTAGGCAACTGAAAGTCAATTAATTCTCGATCTGGATTGACTTCCGCCGTCGATTCTAATAAGCGAGCTGGAGCTGCCGTCATACTCCAACCTCGGCTGCGAGCTCTCTCGCCATGTAACGTCCACTCGGTAAATCGCCATCCAATAAGGCGATCAGGCCCGGTACACTCACCTCTGGCAGTGGGCGATCGTTGATATCCTCACCAGGGAAGGCGTCCTGTTGCATTTGCGTGCGCATATCCCCCGGATCAACCCAGTAAACCCGCCAATCAGGGTTTTCGGCAGCGAGTATCCTGGAGAGGTGCTCCAGCGCAGCTTTGCTCGAACCATACCCTCCCCACCCGGGGTACGCCTCCACGCCAGCATCGCTTGTTATATTCATGATTGCAGCCCCTGGTTTCATAATCGGTCTGGCTGCTTGCAGGATCGCTAGCGGCGCGATAACGTTCGTCTGATATACCTCTTCCAACACCTCCACCGGGTAGTCAAGTAGCTCCGGCTGAGGGCTCGGACCCAGCATGCTGGCGTTGTTGACGAGCGCGTCTAGACCGCCCAACGAGTTCGCGGCATCGATTAACGCCTCCCGGTGAGTCTGCTTAATAATGTCGCCCCGGACAGCGATAACTTGAGTTACTTGAGACAATTTATCGCGGGCTTCAGCCAAGGCTTCATAGCCTCGGGCATCGACGATCAAGGACCAACCACGTTCTGCCAGGCGGTTTGCTAGGGCAAATCCCAACCCACGCGACGCGCCGGTAATTAATGCGGATTTTGACATCCTGCACCTCCAGGACAATGCGCTAGTATGTGTTACGGGGTTGATCTTAATCAAAAGACTGGCCTGCCGCATCGCGCGGCAGGCCAGTCTTTGACTGTACATATGTACAGGTTAATATCAACAGAATTTATAAACTTGGGGAATAAAAGAGGTGGTTGGGCAGGCTTTGCCCGCCCAACCACCTCTTTAAATAAATCATTTAAAGATCTACCAAGCCCTGTTGCGCAGCGATTGACACCGCTTCCGTGCGGTTTCCGGCATCCAGCTTCCGCAAGATTGAGCTGACGTGAAACTTAACTGTGCGTTCGGTGATCACCAGCTGCTCGGCGATCTCCCGGTTGGTGTACCCCTTAGCTAGTAGGTTCAAAACTTCCATTTCGCGGTCTGTCAGATCCTCGGAAATACGGTCCTCGGCGACGTGCTGCATCAGTTTGGAAGCGATCACCGGTTGGAGCAGAGAACCTCCTTGGCTGACCACCCGGATGGCATTGAAAACTTCTTCCCGGGGCGCTCCCTTGAGTAAATATCCCTGCGCGCCGGCCTGTACAGCGCCAAGTATTCGCTCATCGCTGTCGAATGCGGTGAAGACCAACACCTTAACGGAGGGTCGCTCCCGGCGTAAAGTACGCAAGGCTTCAACTCCGTCTAAAATGGGCATTTCCAGGTCAAGCAATACGATATCCGGATTGTGTTTCAATGTGAGCTGCACCGCTTCCTGCCCATCCGAAGCTTCCGCGGCGATCTGGAAATCCGGCTGCGTTTTTAACATGGCGATCAAACCATTCCGCACCACCGGATGGTCATCAGCAACGAGAATTCGAATCGGCTCCGACATATTCAAATCGTCCTGAAGAAAGTTTTGCGGTATAGTTTCAACCCAGGTCTACCTCCACAACCACCTCTGTGCCAGTTCCCGGTTCACTGCAAATTGCCAACTTTCCCCCCATCAATTTTGCCCGCTCGTTCAATCCAACCAGGCCAAATCGATTCGATGGGATCTGCTGGGGTTCAAAGCCTTTGCCATCGTCAATAACCTCCAACTGCACTTTATCCGTAAAAACCAATAACTTTAGAACTACGTGGTCGGCGTGGGCGTGTTGAGTTACGTTGGTCAAAGCTTCTTGAGCGATGCGGTACAGACCGGCCTCGATTCTCACTGGTAGAGGCCTGGCGCCTCCGGATGATTCGAAGATTACCTGCAGCGCATGCTTCTCTTGAAACTCCTCTGCTAGTGCTTGCAAAGCCCGAGAGAGCGAACTTCCCTCCAGCGGAACCGCACGCAGATCCATCACCGATCGGCGTGCCTCCTCCAGGTTCGAGCGGGTGAGGTGGATTGCTTGTTCCAACGCTCGGCGCACTGCCAGTGGTTCACGGTCAGCGGCCAAGAGTGCATCTGCGGTTTCCAGCTGCAAAGCGATACCCGCCAAACCTTGAGCCAGGGTATCGTGAATCTCACGGGCTAACCGGTTGCGCTCTTCCAATGCGCCAAATTCGGAACTGCGGGCAAATAAACGGGCTCTTTCTATGGCGATGCTGAGCAAATCGCCCACCGTATGCAGCAAGCGCAGATCATCTTTGGTGAGCTCCCGCCAATCCGTACTGGCTACGTTCAGCACACCGAGCTCTTTGCTGTGGGCATAGAGTGGAATGCTGGAGTGATACCGCAGACCATCAGTGCCGTCGACCAGACCCCTCAACCGGCTGCAGGTAATCACGTTCACATTAGCAGCCCCATCCAGGTCGCCGGCCCGGTACGTATCCAGGCAGTGGCAACTTCCTTCCATACGGCGCGGATTATTGGCCAGCGCAGGTGGAAGATTTTGAGCAGCCGCCAGATAAGACTCACCGGTCTTCTCGTCGAGCAACCAGATCCAACCAGTCTGCAGATCGAGCAGATTCGCTACGTTTGCTAGCGCGGCGTGCAGCGCTTGATCCAGATCGACCGAGCGGTTTAGCGCTTGAGCGATGGTATTTAATATGGAGAGCTCCCGGTTGCGGCGGATTAATTTTTCTGCGTCGCTCTCGGTTCTTTGGTTAATCGTCACAAAAATATTATATCGCTCATCCCCATATGGGATGATATCGGTGAAAACTTGGCTTTTGGAGAACCTTCATTCATGTCCAAGAAAGTGAACACCTTACTAAAATTTTCTTCGTATCAGGCATTATTTGGCTCACGCTTCTCATCGCACTGACGCTTAGCGATTACCTCACGCGGATTAAATGGGCATATTTGAGATGGTTATACGATGCAATGGATTACCCCCAACAAGATCATAAAATCCCCGCGCATTGAGCAGGGATTTCGCAAGTTCAGAGGCGGTCCCGACGGGATTCGAACCCGCGATCTCGGCCTTGACAGGGCCGCATGTTAGGCCACTACACCACGGGACCAAGCGGCTTGAAGTTTACCATAGCCAGGAAGTCCAGTCAAGACGACAACCTACCTTCGATTCATGATATACTCCCAGCAACTTTTTTTGAATGGACTTACGCACTTTGTGACAGATAAGGGGTTTTCGAGCGGGTTGCGCTCCTCAATTACCCCCATGTTCTCGGAGAACTGCGTAACTCCGATTGAATTAATTTCAAGCCAGTCCGGAGGACAATGATGGAGATCAATACCACCAGTCTTAAACGCTGCGACGTAGTCGAGGTCAGCGGAAGAATCGACAGTTACACCGCTCCCGAGCTTGAAGAGAAACTGAACGGAATAACCGAACAGGGGCGCTATAAAATCGTGCTTGATATGAGCGATGTCGATTTCATGTCCAGTAAGGGATGGTGGGTGCTGATCGAAACTCAAAAAGCTTGTAAACGCTATAATCGGGGAGAGCTGGTGTTGGTTGGGGTACAAGAGCGCATACGCGAGTCGCTCGATCTGGTTGGTATGGGCTCTTATTTTAAGCTCTACGACGATCAAACCATCGCCGTAGGCAGCTTCTAATCACTGCGAAGATTTCAACAGATGCCCACAATGTTCTTCCCGGGCCGCTATGATCGTCTGGTGGAGATATCCAACTTTGTGGTGACCTCCGCACGAAATGCCGGCTTGAAAGACTCTCAAATTTATGGGGTTCAACTGGCTGTAGACGAAGCCTGTTCAAATATCATTGAACACGCATACGGGGGTAAGAACAGCGGGAAAATCCAGGTAACCTGTGAAGTCGACGAAGGTGAATTACGAGTTATCCTGCAGGACCGCGGGGTGCAGTTTAATCCAGAACAAATCCCCGGTCTAAATAATGACACCCCTCTATCCAAGGTTAAATCGAGAGGCGCAGGATTGTTCTTAATTCGCAAAATGATGGATGAAGTATATTTTGATTTTTCCAGCGAAACGGGCAACACCTTGACCATGGTGAAAAAGAAGGGGGTAGATTAATTATCTCGGAAAAGCACCATCAAGGTTATGTCGTCAAATTGAGGCGCATCACCGACAAATTCTTGAAGCTTGGATAGTACCAATTTTTGCAACTCATGTGCAGGTAGATTCAGGTTTGCCCGAGCGAGCGCCACTAGGTTCTCTTCCTCGAAGAATTCTCCTTTGGAGTTTTGCGCGTCTGGAACGCCATCGGTATATAGCAGCATGACATCTCCAGGTTCGATGCTGGCCGATTCCTGTTCCCAGGTAGCTTCACCCTCAACCCCCAAAGGCATACCGGTCGTAGTTAAATAGCTGACCGCAGCGCCATCTCGCCCACAGAATAGCAGGGGTGGGTTGTGTCCGGCATTGGCATAGACCATTGTGCCATCCTTGGGGTCCAGAATACCGTAGAAAGCGGTTACAAACAGATTAACCCGGGCATCCCTGAGTAACCGGTTATTTGCCGCATAGAAAACAACTTCAGGGTCAGCCTCATATTCGATTGCGTAGGTCCGGATCAAGGTCCGGGTCAGGGCCATATAGAGGGCTGGTCCCAGCCCCTTATCGGCGACATCGGCGATTAAGATACCCAATCTCCCATCGGATAACTCAATCACATCGAAAAAATCACCGGAGGTCTCCCTGGCAGGCAATAAAGTCATCGCCAGCTGCCAACCCGGAATACTTGGAAATCGATTAGGTAGGAAGCTGGCTTGAATTCTCCCTGCTAGGTGTAATTCTTGGGAAAGCGCCTGGAATTCCAGGGTCTCTGCATAAATCTCGAACTGATGCAAGGCCGAGGCAATTTGCGCTGCCAGGGTCTGCAAGGCCGGGAAAAGCCTTTCTAAAGCTTTTCGATCCCATCGTTGGACCAAGGCGCGCAATTCAAGATAAATACCGCCGATCGGTTCGTTGGATTCTGTACCCAGGATGGGGGCAAGTGCTAGGGCGTCATGGTTTGTCTGTTGATTTTCCCAAGGAAGGCGCTTCGCGGCGACAAAGGCTTCCGGAAATTTCTGGGCGAACAACCAGCGCCAGGCATGCTCCAAAGGAGGCATCCAATCATCCGGATGGTGCAACAACAGCCAGTCAGGGGCTAACGCGATGGCGATTTTTCCAGAAGGAAACATATTGGGAACATGTTCTCTCAAAATTTCTGGCAAATTATCAGCATTTGGGGGTGCGTCGATGATCGCCCGGCCAAGCTGCTCGAGCTTTTCTAACTGTCTGGATTGCTGCCGGCTACTTTCTGCCATCCAGCTCAACTGGCGCGCCAATATAGCAACCAGGAACAAGCCGGACAAAAAGAATACGTACATTATCAAACCGCTTTGCACAAAAAATCCGGACGCCATGATCGCAAAGGGGTGTGCCAAATAAGGCAGCCCAAAACTGAGAGCAAAGAATCGCAGAATCGGCTCGATCGACTCCGATTGAGACAAGTGAAATTGAACTCCAATATGGTAGAGGATGTATCCAGACCAGATAAGTAATGCTATGAGGAAATAAGTTGTCAGCGCGACCAATGCCGGCACTAAAATATCTACTGAAATCCCCCTTATAGGGAATCCGCCGCCCCATATCTGGTAAACTCGCAATGCAATCAAGACCCCAAAAGAATTGATCGCTTGGTCAAATACCTGATTACGGAGCATATTCCACCGTCCGGCAGTTGTCACGGCTCTTTGCCATTGCCAGACAAACTTGATCAACAACCAAATTAGGAGCAACCAAATCCCTGAAGGTCCAAACAAAAAAAGACCCGACCATTGAACCATGATCGATAACGATCCATTGGCTGAGCCATACCGATCACTCCGAATTTCCACAATGAAAAAGTAGCTTACCTGATCGAACAGGACGATTAAACCGAAGATGAATGCAAACATCAGCCACTGGCCACGAATTAATCCCCAGTCAGTCGAGTTTATCAACCAGATCCACCCAAGTACTGCGAAAGGCAGTGCGTAGAGGAAGCTGACGACATCCCCGATGCCAACCAAGCGTCTTGGCCAGGTGAATTGTCCCAACTCAGGCCAAAACGGCCTGGCAACAGAAAACAAAATCTGTGCTAAGGTAAATTCGTGTTCGTTGGTATCAACCTTCATAATCCTCGGGCCTGTTTATGGCGATCTGAGCAGAGAAACTCCTCTTGATTATAGTTGGTCTCCGGAATTATCCATACTCCAAATTCAAAAGCGAAAGAGTCTGGTTTTTGGTAGAATCGAATTAAAGTTCTATACTGCGATTGTTAACGATAATACGTATGCATATCGAAAATTTACTAGAATCCTTGCCTGAGAATTACTCGCCTGCAGATCGCGAGTTAGTCGAACGAGCGTACCGCATAGCAGATAAAGCGCACGCGGGACAGAAACGTGCCTCCGGGGAGCCTTACATCAACCACTGTCTGGCAGTGGCTTCGATTCTGGCCGATCTGCGCGTGCCGCCTACCGTTATAGCCGCTGGACTGCTTCACGATACGGTGGAAGATACAGAGATTACCCTGGGCGACCTAAAGCGCGACTTCGGCAGTGAGATCGCCAATCTCGTGGATGGGGTCACCAAGTTAACTCAGTTACCCCGTGTTTCGCGTGGCGATCAACATCCCGAGGATGAAGATCGTGAAGTCGAAGCGCGCAGGTTAGCGGAACGCCGCGGCCGGCTTGATCCGGATGCTGAGGTCGATCAAATCGTGCGCGATAGACGTTACGACCTGGTCTCCGAAACGCTGCGGAAGACGTTCCTGGCAATGGGTGAGGACGTGCGCGTCGTATTAATTAAATTGGCCGACAGGCTGCACAATATGCGCACGCTCAGCCACATGCCTGAAAGCAAACGCAAGCGGATCGCTCAGCAGACCATGGATATTTTCGCGCCGCTGGCAAATCGCCTGGGTATCTGGCAGATCAAGTGGGAGCTGGAGGACCTGGCTTTCCGGCATATCGATACGCAAATGTACAAGGATATCGCTGAAAACTTGGCCGACCGGCGCGCCGATCGCGAACGCGAGATGAATGAAATCACCACGCGGTTGCAGCAATTATTGGAACAATCCGGCATAAAAGCGGACATCACCGGCCGGCCAAAACACATTTATTCGATCTATCGAAAAATGCACCGTAAGGGCATCCCTTTCGATATGGTCTTCGATGTGCGCGGGGTGCGTATTCTGGTGCCGACGATACGAGATTGCTATGCGGCGCTGGGCGTCATCCACACCCACTGGCGACCAATTCCGCATGAATTTGACGACTATATCGCCGCACCAAAAGACAATTTTTATCAGTCGCTGCACACTGCGATCATCCATGATGATGGCAAGACATTGGAGGTCCAAATCCGCACGCCAGAAATGGACCAGAATGCTGAATACGGTATCGCAGCGCATTGGCGTTACAAGGAAGGCACCAGCAAAGATGACGACTATGAACGTCGCATTGTCTGGCTGCGTTCCTTGATGGAATGGCGGCAGGACGTCGATGATGCGCGCGAGTTCGTCGACGGCATGAAGACCGATGTTTTCGAAGAACGCGTCTACGTGTTTACACCTCGAGGCGACATCATCGATCTGCCCTCGGGCTCCACACCGATTGATTTCGCTTACCACATCCACACGGATGTTGGTCACCGTTGCCGTGGGGCAAAAGTCAACGGCAAGCTGGTTTCCCTAGACTACACCTTGAACACCGGTGAGAAGCTGGAGATCCTGACGGCCAAGCGCGGTGGTCCAAGTAGGGATTGGTTGAATCCCAATTTGGGACTGGTCAAAACTCAGCGCGCTCGCTCCAAGATCCGCCACTGGTTCAAACGCCAGGCGCGCGACCAGAATATCAGCCAGGGAAAATCTCTATTGGAGAAGGAACTCCGGCGGCTTGGTCTCATCGACGTCAATTTAGATCAACTAGCGCGGAGCATCGAATTTCGCAATGTGGATGACCTTTACGAAGCGATAGGCAATGGCGATATCCCCATCGGCCGGATCGTCAACCATCTAAAAATTCCTGCTGAACCAGAGGCAGCCGAAGAAGACACATTCCCCGAGACGCCGGCCGAGCTGCCTGAAGCGCCTCAAGATGCGGTGAAAGTGCTCGGACTGAAAGGTTTGCTCACCACAATGGGGAAATGTTGTAATCCAGCTCCAGGAGACGCAATTATTGGGTACGTCACCAGAGGACGTGGGGCGACCATCCACCGCCGCGATTGCCCGAATATCATGCGCATTCGCGACAAGGAGCGGTTGGTGCAGGTGTCTTGGGGGGAACAAAAGAATACCTATCCCGTCCCGGTGCGGATTAAGGCTTACGATCGAGATGGTTTAATGCGGGATGTCTCGACCCTGATCGCCGAGGAAGGCATCAATATGACCAAGGTTAAAGTCGAAGTCAATAAAAACCTGGCTGTGTTTAATCTGATCTTAGAGGTGCGCGATCTGGCCCAGCTCAGCAA
>CAYNWK010000128.1:10666-12600 GCA_964400875.1 uncultured Anaerolineaceae bacterium
CCTCAGTGTTGACCAGGCGCTTAAAAAGCTCCTGGCGAAATTCACAGGTGTAGAACAAACGAGGATAAGCTTACATCAAGCCGGAGGCCGCGTCCTGGCCTCGGATATCACATCGGATATCGATCTTCCCTTATTCGCCAACTCCAGTATGGATGGATTTGCTGTTCGGTCAGCCGATGTAGCCTCCGCAGATCAAGAACAACCGGTCATACTGGAAGTCGTCGCTGATGTCCCTGCCGGTCGAGTTTCTCCGGTTGGTGTTCATAAAGGACAGGCTGTACGTATCATGACCGGCGCGCCACTACCACCGGGCGCAGACGCCGTGGTCCCCGTTGAGGATACCGATCAATATACGCAAGAAAATCTGGTCGACAGCGCAATCCCCGAGTCTGTGCGCATTTATCAGAGGGTCGACTCTGGTAGTTACGTCCGACCTCAAGGGCAAGATGTCAGCATCGGGGAAAAGGTGCTCTCCCATGGCGTCCGTCTTCGCCCCCAGGATCTGGGACTGTTAGCGATGCTGGGCGTCTCCGAAGTACCGGTCTATAAACAACCGAGGGTTGCCTTATTATCGACGGGTGACGAGCTCATTCCGGTAGAACAATCGTTGGGACCGGGAAAAATCCACGATTCGAACGCCTATACACTTTCCGCACAAATTCAACGAGACGGCGGCCGAAGCCTCGACCTTGGAATAGTGCCAGACCAAAGAGAAGCGGTAGAAACCGCGTTAGAAAATGCTTACGCCAGTGGAGCGGATTTAATCGTTTCTTCTGCAGGTGTGAGCGTTGGGGCATTTGATTTCGTCCGTACCGTTGTAGAATATCACGGCGCGATTGAATTCTGGCGTGTCAATATGAGACCCGGAAAACCGCTAACTTTTGGCAATTACAGGGCCGTGCCGTTCATCGGACTTCCGGGTAATCCGGTCTCTGCTTATATCGGTTACGAAATCTTCGTCCGCCCGGCTATCCAGAAGATGTCTGGAGTCAAAACCTTCAACAGGCCAAAGTTCCGGGTCAAACTGGAGCAAAGGATTGAATCGGATGGGCGTGAAAGCTACCTGCGGGCAATCACCACATTTCGCGAAGGCGCGTACTATGGACGATTAACCGGTCATCAGGGATCGGGAAATTTACTTTCATTAGTGAAAGCGAACGCTTTACTGATTATCCCCTCTGGGGTAAAATCCCTGCCAGCTAACGCGGAAGTTGACGCGTGGCTGCTGGATGAAATTTAGAGGTACCCAAGATATGGCTGGAAGTTCTTCGAAAAGAAACAAGACCCGGTCTCAGAACCAAAGCGTGAAAAACAGACGCTTTTCGTGGCCTATTTTCGCTGGTATCGCCGTACTGGCAGTGGTTATCGTCGTTGTTCTGATTCAGCTGGGTAAACCTCAGGCAACTACTACCGGATCTGCCGAGACCAATCCCTATGCGGATTTACCTAAAGGAGTCACAGACGCTGGTCTGCAATATTTAGGCTCTGCTGATGCTCCCCTTACTGTGCGCGAGTATGAGGATTACGGCTGCCACAACTGCCGGGATTTTGCCGCCAATGTTGAGCCGGCTTTGATTCGCGACTATATCGCCACCGGAAAGGTACAATGGGTTAGCTACCCGGTCGCCTTCGTGAATAATGAATCCCTGCCAGGCGCTGAAGCCGCAGCATGCGCCGCGGAACAAGGCAAGTTCTGGGAATTTCGACACTTGTTGTTTGCCAATCTAGGCGTGCAACCATTCCAACGCACCAACCTGGTTGCCATGGCTGGCGTTGCAGGAGCGGACCCAGATGAATTTGGGCAGTGTCTTGATCAGGATCGCTTCTTAGCATCGGTGATCGATCAGACACGGGCTGCCAATACGTTTGGCATCTCCGGGACGCCGACCTTCGAAATTAATGGCAGCCGTTATGAGGGCTATCGACCCTACGAA
>CAYNWK010000129.1:0-12560 GCA_964400875.1 uncultured Anaerolineaceae bacterium
TTTTCCACTGTACGCACCGTTCGCTTAGCAGGAGTTTTTCTAGGGTAAGGCTATTTTACCCTACTTGCCCGGTAGACTTTATTTTTTGATATCGACTTTTTAACGGGTCATTTTTTGTGGTATCCTTCCTTTGATATCGGAGAAAGTCTCTGGGGATATCGTTTTTGGTTGCTGTGTTTTAATCCCCCTTCCGCCCTAATTTGCGGTTGACTGTAGCGCCCCGCACATCGAGCGCGGGGTGTATTCTTGCGGCGTCATGCTTGGCAGAACTGCAGGATCGTACGGAACGAAACCGACGTTCAATTAGGGAACTTCACATTGAAATTTTAGTGGAATTATGAGTTCAACAGCGATAAGCTCACCGGCGGAGTTTACCCTGCCGGAACGAAAAACGACCGATCGAGGTGGACCCGTCCGTTGGATTTGGTCACATTTCACCAGCCACTGGTACCTGGGGTTGGTGATGTTGATCGGCGCCATCGGTAATGCGGCCTTAGCCGCGGTCGTTCCGGTCTATATTGGCCAAGCGTTCAACCTGATCCTGGAAGACCCCAGCCAGCTGCAGGGGTTGTTACGGATCGCTTTTCTCGTTGCCATCACCCAGGTTATCCGTGGCGCGCTGCAGCTTAGCCGTAACTTCGGGGCTGAATTGATCGGCCAGCGCCTGGAACGGGATATCCGCGATGAGCTCTTCGTCAGCTTGCTGGGCAAGAGCATGACTTTTCACAGCTTGCAGCCGGTGGGGGATACCATGGCTCGGGCAACCAACGATGTGCGCGAGATCAACTTGATGTTCAGCCCCGGTGTCAATCTGGTGATCGGTTCGGGAAACTTCCTGATCATGCCGGTGATCTTCGCTGCGCAATATCACCCTGCCTTGATGATCACACCGGTGCTGTTCTTTGTTGGTTATTTGCTGGCTTTGTGGCAGTACCTGAGTGAACTCCGGCCCATCACCGCCTCCGTTCGCAGCGCATTCGGCCAGCTGAATACCCGCCTGGCCGAGGCAATCGACGGCATCGAGACCGTCAAAGGAATGGCGCAGGAAGGCAACGAAGTTGCACGTTTTGAGGACAACGCCCAGGGCTTCCGGGATGCGTACGTTCATCAGGGCGATGTTGAAGCGCGATTTCTGCCCTTACTGTTGATGGGCATTGCCCAGGCTGCCGGTTTGCTGCACTCCCTGATCCTCTTTCGCCAGGGAGCGATTAACCTGGGTGACGTGGTGGCTTACTTCGGTCTGCTGCAGCTCTTCGGTTTTCCAACCTTTGTCTCCCTGTTTGCTTATTCGCAAGTTTCACTGGGTATCGCCAGCGCGCAGCGCATCCTTGAGCTGCTCAATAAAGAAGAGAATCTGGACCAGAATGTGAGCGGCTACGAAGGCCCTATGACCGGTGAGGTTGAATTTAAGGATGTTTCCTTCTCTTATGAGGGTGGTGATAAGGCGCTGGATGGAGTTTCCTTTAAAGTTCAACCTGGACAAACGGTAGCCATCGTTGGTCAAACTGGCTCGGGCAAAACCAGCCTGGTTAAGTTGATCAACCGAACCTACGATGTCTCTTCCGGGCAGGTGCTGGTCGACGGCGTGGATGTTCGCGAGTGGTACCTGGAGAGCCTCCGTCAAAATATCTCGATCATCGAACAGGATATCTTCCTATTCTCGCGATCGATCTCGGAAAACATCGCTTTTGGAAAACAAACAGCCAGTGCGGGGGAAATCGAGGCTTCAGCTAAAGCTGCACAGGCTGAGGATTTTATCGCCAGCTTTAAGGACGGCTATGCTTCGACGATCGGCGAGCGCGGTGTTACGCTTTCTGGCGGGCAGCGCCAGCGATTAGCGCTGGCGAGAGCCTTCCTGACGGATCCGCGCGTTCTTATTTTGGATGATTCAACTAGCGCCATTGACAGCGCCACAGAGGACAAGATCCAGCGGGCGATTTATGCAGCGGCGCGCGGGCGGACAACCTTTATTATCACCCACCGTCTCTCTCAGATCCGCTGGGCCGACCTGATCCTGGTTTTGCGCAAGGGTCAGCTCGCTGCGGTGGGAACGCACGAACAATTGATCGAATCTTCAACGGCTTATCGCCGCATCTTCAGTGAGTAAATTTCAATGGGTTTCTTCTCGAGTTTAGACGTAGAAGGGTACGATCGCCAGTATACTGACCGCCAGCTGCTTCACCGGATGGGCGCATATTTCCGCCCGCACGTCCGCCGACTGGTGATTATTTCAATCTTCCTGTTGGTCATCGCTTTCGCCGGAGCGGGATTACCGCTGATCGTCTCGCGAGGCGTGGACTTGCTGCGTGGTAGTTTAACCCCGCCGGCGATGCTCGGGTTGAGCGGCCTGGTTCTTGCCATCGGTGTGATAGTCTGGGGAGCGAACTGGGCGCGGCGTCGCCTGACGGTGCGCGCTGTAGGAGATGTCGTCCTGACCTTGCGCACGAACGCGTTCCAGGCCGCCGCCGAACACGATCTTTCCTTTTACGACAAATTCTCTTCGGGCCGTATTGTCTCCCGCATCACCTCAGACACGAAAGATTTCGGCGAGGTGGTTGTACTGCTTACCGATTTGGTCTCACAATTCGTCCAGGCGATCATCCTGGGCATTGTGCTGATCACCATCGATTTGCAATTGACCGTGTATGTGTTCGTTATCCTGCCGCTGGTCTTTCTGGTCGCGCTAGGTTTTCGCCGCATCGCCCGGACGGTGACCCGCCGTGGAATGCGCGCCATGGCAAACGTTAACGCGGCGATTAAAGAGACGGTCAGCGGTATCTCCGTGGCGAAAAACTTCAGGCAGGAAGAGAGTATCTTCGATGAGTTCGACGACGCCAACCGCCAATCTTATAAGGTCAACGTACAGCGCGGCTTCATATTGTCCCTGGTATTCCCAACGCTCAACGCGCTGGGCGGCATCGGCACAGCCATCCTCGTGTATGTGGGGGGCTTGTCCGTAGCACAGGGAGCGGTGACCGCCGGGGCCTGGTTCTTGTTTCTGCAGAGCCTTGATCGTTTTTTCTTCCCGGTGTTGAATCTCTCTGCATTTTGGGCTCAGGTCCAATCCGGGCTTTCGGCAGCCGAGCGCGTTTTTGCCTTGATCGACGCCGAATCGCAGGTCAAACAGATCGATAACCAACCTGTTCCCAAGTTAAAGGGAGAGATTTGCTTTGAGGGAGTCTGGTTTCGGTATACGGAAAAAGAACAGGTTCTGCAGGATTTTGACCTGCATATCCCCGCTGGGCAGAACATCGCTCTGGTGGGGCATACCGGCGCCGGAAAAACTTCCATCGCCAAGCTGATCGCCCGCTTCTACGAGTTCCAGCAAGGTAAGCTCCTGATCGACGATCACGATATCCGCTGCTTCGATCTGGTGGATTACCGCCGGCAGCTGGGCATTGTCTCCCAAGTCCCATTTTTGTTTTCCGGAACGATAGCAGAAAATATTTGCTATGCCTGTCCGCAGGTTGACTTGAAATATATCGAGGAGATCGCCAACAGCATCGGTGAGGGGGAGTGGCTGCAGACTCTGCCGCAAGGTTTGCAGACCCAGGTGGGTGAACGCGGCGGGCGGCTGTCGATGGGTCAGAGGCAGCTGGTATCCTTAATGCGAGTGCTGGTGCAGAAACCGGTCATCTTTATCCTTGACGAGGCTACGGCCAGCATCGATCCGTTCACCGAGTGGCAAATTCAGCAGGCTTTGCAGATGATCCTGGCGGACACTACCAGCATTTTGATCGCTCATCGGCTGTCCACCGTTAAAGCCGCAGACCGGATCATCGTGTTGGAAGAAGGCAAAATCATAGAAGAAGGTGATCACAACAGCCTTTTGGCCCAGGAGGGGCACTACGCTCACCTGTATAATACCTATTTCCGGCACCAGAGTCTGGATTATGTGGAAACATCCCGATCACTAGCCGTGGATTGAACCTTGATGTCTGGTCCACCTATTGCGATCTCCCTTCGTCCCGGCAACCCCGATTTCCTCGATCTCCCTTGGAGCGAACCGTTGAGCGAATGGGAGGGACGCTGTCCGCGGTTGGAGGAAGTCCCCCGCGGCCTCTCCCGCCACCCGGTAGCCTTTGTGAACTACGCAGGCGTGATCTACGCCCTGAAAGAATTGCCCCCCAGGCTGGCAGAACAGGAGTATGACCTGCTCCGCCAGATTGAGGAAATGCGTCTACCTGTGGTCACCGCAGTCGGACACACCCAAACTGAGACAGCCCAGGGGCCAGCCAGTGTATTGATCACGCGTTACCTGGACCGCTCGTTACCATATCACACGCTGTTCATGCGCGGTGGGTTGAGGCATATCCGTGAAGGCTTGCTGGATGCCATGGCCGGTTTGCTGGTGCAGTTGAACCTGACCGGCGTCTACTGGGGTGATTGTTCGCTTTCTAACGTGCTTTTCCGGCGAGACGCCGGCACTCTGCAGGCTTACCTTGTGGACGCGGAAACGGCAGAGGTCCATTCTCCTCCGCTGCCGCCGACTCTGCGCCACCACGACCTTGAAATTATGGATGAGAACGTGACTGGCGAGTTGAAGGATTTGGCTGCTGCAGGAGAACTTCCCGAAGGCATCTCCATATTCGATACTGGCGCTTACATCAAGCAGCGTTACCAGAGCTTGTGGGAGGAGATCACTCGCGAGGAAGTCATTTCTCCGGACGAACGCTACCGCATCCATGAACGGATTCGCGCCTTAAACGATCTGGGCTTCTCAGTGGGAGAAGTCGGATTGCAGGCTGCCGAAGATGGTGAGCGGATTCGCCTGCGGGTGGTGGTAACCGACAGGAATTTTCATCGCGAGCAGCTATATGGATTCACCGGGATCGAGGCGGAAGAGATGCAAGCCCGTAAGATGATGAGTGAGATCCAGGAGATCAAAGCCACTTTGGCGCAGCGTAACAACCGCAGCACACCGCTTAGCGTGGCAGCTTATCATTGGTTGGAGCACGTCTACCAGCCTGTTGTGGTTGCGTTAGAACCATTGGTCGATCGATACACATCCCGGGCGGAGCTGTATTGCCAGGTGTTGGAACACAAGTGGTTTTTATCCGAAAAGGAGCATCGCGACGTCGGTCACCAGGCAGCCTTGCAGGATTTCCTGGCACATTTTGCCAAGCGAGGGGAACCGGGGGAAAATTCGCAGGAAGAGAAACCCCTCACGGACTAGCTAACCCTATCGCGCTCCAGGAATAAACACGGTAATTAATGGCGGGCAGCTGGCTGACTCAGCCAGCTGCCCGCCGTTCGTTCATCGGTTCGAGAACCTATCAATAAGGTTAGCTGGCGCAAACTGCATTGCGCATCCCTACAGCGTAACATACAATTGACGCATGGCCGACGTGCAAGAAGCGCCTGCGTCGTCCGGGTTGTCACCTACCGTATCCCGAGCGATTCTGGCTGCCCAACCCTGGACAGAGCCGGTTTGGGCCTTGATTGATGAACGGCTCAGCCCGGTGTTCGTCCTTTTTTACCAGGGGGTTATCCTGATCGCGTTTATCGCCATCCCTGTGCTGGCTTTTCGCTGGACTCAGCCTATTTCCGGCCTGGACCTGTTTACTTTTCTCTACATTCCTTACGCAATTGGGTTGGTGTACTTAATCACCAGCCTGTGGGTCTTTCGGTTGCGGCGAGGCGATCCGGCCGGCCGAGCTTTCGCGGTGTTTAGCGCTTCCATTGCCTTCGCGGTCGCCGGTGTGTTCGATGTATTCACGACTCAACGGATGATTTATTTGTGGACTCTGACGCTTGCCACGGCAGGGGGGGCTTTATTCGGTCTGGCGATGCTGTTCCCGCAACCCATTCGCTTGGTTAACCGCTGGCCTCTCATGCGCTGGGCAGGTTATCTGCCTGCTTGCGGTTTGGTACTATTGGCCTTCCCGGGACTCTATCACTTCGACGAAACGTTCACTTTCACCTTTGCCTGGCGTTGGGAATTCGTCTACCTGGGACTGGCTGGGGCATTTTTTACCGGATGGATGGGTCAAAGGCATTTTCTCGCCTCGTCGCCGATCGTCCGGGAGCAAGCGCGCCTGCTGCTGTGGGGTGCGTTGATCGCCTTTGGCCCTCTGGCAGCCTGGTTCATCGGGACACTGCTTTTCCCTGACGTAGGATTTACCGGATTTTTGCTCGTGCCTCTCATCGTTTTCCCAATACTCAGCGCCTATACGATCCTGCGCTATCGCCTGGTTAATGTGGATTACATTTTCAGTCGCACTGTGCAATATGGCTTGTTTTCCGTGTTGATCGTCGCGGGATATGCCCTGCTGGTTAGCGGATTGACCATCATTTTCGGGGAGGTCTTGCCTGCCAATAACCCAATCCTGATCGGGTTGGTTTTGCTCGTCCTGGCTTTAGCCTTTAATCCCTTGCGCCAGCAGCTGGAAGGCTTGGTCGACCGGGCATTCTTCCGGGGGGAGGATGTTTATCAGGAATATCTCCAGGTCTTCAGCCATGAGTTGACCCAGGCCTTAGATCTGGCCTCGATCTTACAGTTGCTGCGCCAATATGTTCTCAAGGCTCTATTCCCACAGAACCTGCATATTTTCATTTACTATCCCGCCGGGGAAGATTATGTGGCTGTCGTGGATGAAGTCGGCCACGTTACCAGCGATCTGCATTTTGAAGCCGACAGCGCCTTGGCAAGTATCCTCACAGCTCGCCACGCCGCTCTTTTCCTGGGCGAACAAATGACCCTACCAGTGCGTTTGCAGTCAGAGAGCGCCCGACTCGCGATCTTGGGAGCTACCCTGTTTGTTCCGCTGCCAGGCAGGCACCGACTGACCGGATGGCTGGCGTTAGGTCCCCGCCGCTCTGGAAGCGCGTACAGCCGCCAGGATCTGACCTACCTGGAATCTTTGGGGGATCAGGCTGCCCTGGCGATCGAGCGGGCTCAAGTCGTCGCCGATCTGGAACGGCGCGTCCGCGAGATGGATGTCTTAACCCGGGTGGCTGAAGGTATCAACGTCACGCTGGCGTTTGAAGATATCCTCGAGCTGATCTCGGCTCAAACGAACTTACTTATCTCTACTGGAGATCTGCAAATTGCCTTGCTGGACGAACGCGGCAGTCACTTATATTTCGCCTTTTACCTGGAAAAGGACGAGCGCCTGCCGGAGCGGGAGCAAAAGAATTCTTCCGGGGTCGGCGTTTTGATCGAAGAAATCGTCCGCAGCAGCCGGGCGCTTTTGGTGGAGAATTACGAGCGCGAATGCCTCAACCGGGGCGCTCTGCCGAACTTTACTGGCGTGTATGCCTGGATGGGCGTACCATTGAACGCCGGCGCCCAGACAATCGGCGCGATTGGATTAGGAAGTCGGGACCCCCTCGAAAAGTTTAATAAAAGCCAGGTCGAATTACTGCAGGCGATCGCCGATCTGGCTGCCGGGGCGATCGTTAAGTCGCGTTTGTTGGAAGAGACGAACCAGCGCGCTCAACAGATGGCTACATTGAATGAGGTTGCCCGCAGCCTTACTTCTACGCTGGAGATGGATCCGGGTTTGCTCCGGCGCATCTTGCAGAGCGCGGTGGATATCCTGGAGTGCGAAGCCGGCAGCCTGCTGATGGTCGATGAACAGACCAGGGAGCTGGTATTTGAGGTCGCGCTTGGCCCCGTCGGTGAGGACCTGGTCGGCACGAGACTTCCCGCAGGCGCCGGGTTGGCTGGGAAGGCCGTGGAAAGTGGAGAAGCGCTCATCCAGAACGATGCTCGGCGCAGCAGCGAATGGTTCGACACCGACAGCCACACTGGTTATTCCACTGAAGATCTGCTGGTGGTGCCGCTGCAAGTTACGGATAAAGTCATCGGGGTATTGGAAGTACTCAACAAACAAGATCGGTCGCCGTTCACAATTGATGATCAGGAGATCTTGCGGGCTTTCGCCGGACAGGCCGCGGTTGTCATCGAGAACGCCCGCCTCTACACGCTCACCGATCAAGCGCTGGCGGATCGCGTTGAAGAGCTCTCAATGATGCAGCGGATTGACCGGGAGCTGAACGCCAGTTTGGACGTAGCCCGGGCTATGCGGCTGACCCTGGAGTGGTCGCTGCGCCAATCCGGGGCGCAAGCAGGCCTGGTTGGCGTAGTAGAGCAGGGAAGTATCCGGGTGATGGCCTCGCACGGCTATCCGGCGAAATTGGAAGAAGGCGTGCAGGTGGTTTTATCGACTGAGTTACCGCCATTCGATGCGGCGATTAAGAGCGGGCAGGTCCATTCCATACAGGTGAAGGAGGGTGAAAGAGCCCAAGGGAGAACCCGCCCAGGATTGTTAGCGGAGGCTGAGACGCAAGTCGTCGTTCCGATCCGCTGGGAAGGACAGGTGATCGGCGTGATGCTTCTGGAGAGCAATTCGCCGGTAGATCCTAATGATGATACGCTTGCATTTCTCTCTCGTCTGAGCGACCACGCTGCCATCGCTATCGCGAACGCGCAGCTGTACGCCGAAGTCCAGGCAGCCAGCCGGGCGAAAAGTCAATTTGTCTCTGCGGCGGCGCACGAGTTAAAAAATCCGCTGACCTCGATCAAAGGGTACAGCGACTTGCTCGTTCAGGGCGCTGTCGGGCCAATAAACGAAGCGCAAACCAATTTCTTGGCGACTATCCGCGCCAACGCCGAACGGATGGGTACCTTGGTGACCGATCTGCAGGATCTTTCCCGCATCGAAGCCAACCAGCTGCCCCTGGAGTTTGGCGTCGTCCCGCTTGCCGAGGTCATCGATGAGGTTGTGCGGTCGTTCACTTCGCAGGTTGAATCGAAAAAGCAGCATTTAGTGCTGGATTTACCTGGGGAACTGCCCTCAATTTGGGGCGATCGTGTCCGCCAAAGTCAGGTTCTGACCAATTTAGTGAGCAACGCGCATAAGTACACGCCTGAAGGGGGGCTGATCTCCCTCTCAGCCAGGCAGGTTCCCAACCAGTGGGACACTCAGGGATCCCCACAGGTCGTGCTCGTTACCGTACAAGACAGCGGCATCGGAATCGCGCCTAGCGATCAGAAGAAGATATTCCAGCAATTCTTTCGCTCTGACGATCCGAAGGTGCGCGAAGTCACAGGGACTGGCTTGGGATTGAGCATCACTCGCAACCTTGTGGAGATGCAAGGGGGCAAGATCTGGTTCGAGAGCGAGCTCAACCACGGAACAGCGTTTTATTATACGGCGCCGGTGGCCGAACTAACTTGAGAAGCGCTTAGCCCGGTATTCTGCCCTTCAAATCATCCGGTTGGATCGCTTTAGGCTCCGCGAGTAATTTACGTGCAGCCTCCAATTCTCCCCATACATTCCAGAGCAGCACACCTCGCACAAGCCCCTCATTCTGGTAATAAACTACCCCTTTCTTGAACGGCTCCTGCCAGTCTGAATAGGTTTCCATTTCCGCGCTAATCTCGCCTATAGCTTCGTAACCTAGATCGAATAAGTCTGAATAAAAGAAAGGTAAATAATCATAAGGGCTGCCGTTCCTGCCGGTTTGGTGGCTGGCCATGTTCCTTCCGGCGGCTTCTCCCATAGCATTGGCGTTGTCTTCGTGCTCTACGCGTAAACGTTTGTTTAGCGTTGGGTTGAAGAAATTGGCGACGTCGCCAGCCGCGTAAATATCTGCATGGCTGGTGCGCAGGTATTCATCGACGATGATGCCATTCTCCACTACCAGACCGGCTTTCTCCGCCAGATCCGTATTCGGGCGGATCCCAATCCCAGCCACGATAGCATCCACCCTGATTTCTCGATTGTTTTTCGTCTTGATGCGAGTGGTTTGCCCCTCTCTTTCAACGTCGATTACCGTGTCTTCGGCGATGACCGTAACATCTTTCTCCTTGTAATATTCATTGAGAAATTTTGCCAGTTCCTGCGGGAACAAATTTGCATTAATTCCTGCATCGGGGAAGATGATGCTTACTTCCCGATCGTTCATCGCCAGCGCCGCACTGATTTCGGCGCCGATAAACCCGCCCCCGATCACGGCAAACCTCGATTTTTCCCGGGTCAAACCGCGTAGATGCCGGTAATGTTCGATGCTGCGATAATACAGGATCGAGTCGCGTCCAAAGGGCAGTTTCTTCGGGGTGCCTCCAGTAGCCAGGAGCAGTTTGTTGAAAGTGTAGCTGCCGCCCAGATCATCGGTGACCAATTTTTGTTCCAGATCCAGAGTCTGAGCCCGGCGTCCGAGGTGCAGATCGACCCGTCGGTCTTCGGTCCCTCGCCAGATATCCTCCAGTTCTACTTTGCCGGTCCACAAGCCTTTAGTCAATGGCGGCCGGTTATACGGCGGGTTGGCTTCCGCGCTGATCAATCCAACTGATCCGTCTTCGTCCAGCTGGCGGATACCTCTGATAGCGGCGTCGGCGGTCATCCCACCGCCGATGATCAAATACGTGTAGTGGGGCATTTTACCTCCTGTACAGCTAAGCTCTATCGATTTACCGGGAACGCGCAGCTTACCCGGTATCCCAGGGAAAACTCGGGGGAAATTTGTTCGTTCTGGACAAACCAGTGGTTTTGATGGAGGCGTGCGTTGGGGGAAATGGTTTCGTTTCGCTTAAATCCTAAACCGAACGGGGTCGGTTGTCAAGCAAGCGCCGGTTGCACCTGCACGACTTCGTGGAAAGCCACGAATAGAAACGCCTCCCTCGCCCTGATTTCGTGGGCCGCGAAGGAGGCGTCAGTGGAACGGTCCAGATCGTTATATTAAGCAGTGATTGGGATCTGGGGTAAGCTGGCCTTGGCTGCCTCGACCGCCTCACGGGGGTAGCGATAGTCCTGGAGTTCCCCGTTGAGGTAAGCCTGGTATGCGCTCAAATCAAAATGTCCATGTCCGGAAAGGTTGAAGAGGATCACCCTTTTCTCGCCTTTTTCTTTAGCGTCCAGGGCTTCAACAACTGCGCCGCGTATTGCGTGTGCGGATTCAGGCGCTGGAATGATGCCTTGCGTTTTGGCGAAAAGTACGGCGGATTCAAAGGTTTCCAGCTGCGGTAATGCCTTGGCCTCAATAAACCCGGCATCGTAAAGCGCGCAAAGGCTCGGAGCCATTCCATGGTAGCGTAAACCACCGGCATGGATCGGCGGCGGAACGAAATCGTGGCCCAGGGTATACATTTTGACGATCGGTGCCATCATGGCCGAATCGCCATAATCGAAGGTGTACTCCCCACAGGTAAGGCTGGGGCTGGCGGTGGGCTCCACCGCGACCAGGCGGGTGCGCTGCCCATCCAGCAGGTTCTGCCGCAGGAAGGGATAGGCGATGCCGGCGAAGTTGGATCCTCCGCCTACACAACCGACTACGACGTCAGGGTATTCTCCCGCCAGGTCCATCTGTTTCAGGGCCTCTTCGCCGATGATGGATTGGTGCGTCAGCACATGGTTGAGCACCGAACCCAGGCTGTATTTCTTCGCGCCCCCGGATGTGGCGGCGACCTCGACAGCTTCCGAGATAGCCATGCCCAGAGATCCGGGGCTTTCCGGGTCTCGTTCGAGTACGCTGCGCCCGAATTGAGTCCGTTCGGTCGGGCTGGCGAAAACTTCCGCTCCGTACGTTTCCATCATGATCCGCCGGTAAGGTTTCTGCTGGTACGAGACCTTGACCATGTAAACTTCCAGCGCTAGATCGAAGAAGTTGCACGCCAGCGCCAGCGCAGAACCCCATTGCCCCGCGCCGGTTTCAGTGGTCAGGGCTTTGGTGCCTTCTAGCTTGTTGTAGTATGCCTGGGGAATCGCCGTGTTCGGTTTGTGGCTTCCCGATGGAGAGACTCCTTCGTTCTTGAAGTAGATATGGGCTGGAGTATCCAGCGCTTTCTCCAAGCGCCTGGCGCGGATCAAGGGGGTAGGCCGGTAGAGCTTGTATATCTCGCGGACTTCCTCGGGGATGTCGATGTAGCGTTCCTGGCTGACCTCTTGCATGATCAGCTCCATGGGGAACAAGACGTTCAAAAAGTCAGGCGTCACCGGTTCTTTGGTCTGCGGGTGCAGTACCGGCGCCGGAGGAACCGGCATATCTGCGTTCACGTTGTAATACTGACGGGGCAGATCGGATTGGTCGAGCTCGAAACGAATTTTGTCGGACATTTGAGTGCCTCCTGTAGAAAATAGAGTGGATGGCCGGACAGGAGTGGTCGAGTACGCTGCGTTTCATCAAGCGCAATCGTCTGCTCGAGCCCGGGTTAACAGGACGGGAAACAAAAAAACGCCCGTCCCTTGTTGGGGACGAACGCTCGGTCCGCGGTGCCACCCCGGTTAGACAGCCTTGCCTTTAACCACAAATCCCGCCGGTGATGCGACGGGGTGTAAAGGAGGCCAGCCTCACTCGATAGGATACGGTCTGGTGCAGACGATATCCTCTGCCTGGATAACGGCGGCAAAACCGGCGCGGGCTAATTGGTCGGGGACCTTTCACCCTGCAACTCCGAGGTCCATTCGGCGCTGGCGTACGGACGGGTTCTCACTCTGCCCCGTTCTCTGTGGCGTCGTGTCGGCGCGTACTCGTCCTCTTCGCAGTCTTTTGAAGATGAAGTTTGTCGGATTATAAGCCAAAAAACCGATTTGTCAAGCTCGATCGAACTTTTT
>CAYNWK010000130.1:0-12519 GCA_964400875.1 uncultured Anaerolineaceae bacterium
GCGTCTTCCGCGAGTCGATGATCACCTGGTTCAACGAGAAACTGTGGATCAAAGGGCGCATCCTGACCAAGCTGGATCTCCCGAACGAGAAATTGTTATTTGTGGAGCACCACTTGAGCCACGCCGCCAGCGCCTTCTTCTGCTCGCCCTATCGCGAGGCGGCCATCCTAACTGTAGACGGGGTCGGGGAGTGGACCACCGCCACGCTGGGGAAAGCCAGCGCGGATTGGGATGGGCAGGGCACCAACAGCATCGATCTGTTTGGTGAGGTCAAGTTCCCGCATTCCCTGGGCCTGCTGTATTCGGCCTTCACCGCTTTCCTGGGCTTCCGGGTGAACAGTGGTGAGTACAAGGTGATGGGCATGGCACCATATGGGACTCCTAACCGGGTGGATGATGTTTTCAAGTTAATCGAAGTGGCTGATGACGGCGGTTTCCGCTTGAATATGGATTATTTTACGTTCCACCATTCGACCAGGCGCACTTTCGGCGACAAATTCATCCAATTATTCGGTGAGCCCCGCATTCACGAGTCGGATTTCTACACACCTACCACGCATCCAAACAAGGACCATCCCAAGTGGGACGAGGCTACCGCCCGGCGCAACCAACACTACGCCGACATTGCTGCCAGCATCCAAACCGCGACGGAAGAGGTCCTGCTCAAGATGGCCAATTATGCCTACGAACGCACCGGCGCCAAGCAGCTGTGCATGGCCGGCGGCGTAGCCTTGAATTCGGTGGCCAATGGCCGCATCCTGCGGGAAACCCCCTTCGAAGAGGTTTACATCCAACCGGCGGCAGGGGACTCGGGCGGAGCCCTGGGCGCAGCCTTGTACGTTCATCACGTACTGCTGGGCAAGCCCAGGCAGTTCGTCATGGAGCATGCTTATTGGGGGCAAGCTTACTCTCACGATGAGGTCAAAGCTGCGATCGAGGCTTCGGGCAGGACCTACGAGTACGTCGACGATCCCGAGCGTGTGGCTCAGCTGATGGTGGCTGACCTGCTAGATACCAAGGTCATCTCCCTGTACCAGGACCGCTTTGAATGGGGCCCCCGGGCGCTGGGCAACCGCTCGATCCTGGCCGACCCGCGCGATGCGGAGATGAAAGAGGTGGTCAACAACCGGATCAAGTTCCGCGAGCCGTTCCGCCCCTTTGCGCCGGTAATCTTGGAAGAGCGGGCCAGCGATTTCTACGCCGATCTGAACGGGGCCAAGTGCCAATACCCCTTGCGCTATATGCTGATGGTGTACAAGACCAAAGATGGGCAGGGTGACAAGATCCAGGCGGTCACGCACGAGGGCGGCAGTGGGCGCTTGCAGACGGTGCGCAAAGAGTGGAACCCGCTTTACCACCGCGCCATCGAGTTATTCGGTGAGGCGACCGGGGTGCCTGTGCTCTTGAACACCAGCTTCAACCTGCGCGGGGAGCCAATCGTGACCACCCCGGCGAATGCCTTGAACACCTTCGGGAAGAGCGATATCGACACGCTCTACATGGATAACTTCGTAGTCAGAAAGTGAGGAGTCAACGATGAAGAATTTTCTACGCAGCATGACGTCCAACCTGGGGGTGGCGGCGGAACTGCTCAGTTTTTTCTGGCAGCGTAAATTATGGTGGTTGATCCCCATGATCACCGTTTTATTGCTCTTCGGCTTGCTGTTGATCTTCGCATCGGCTTCCGGCATCGGACCGTTCATCTACACGCTATTCTAAGATCTGACTTACGGATTTGAGGAAGAAAGGGGGTGTTAGGCGGGCCCGCCCTAACACCCCCAATTTCTCGGAGAACTGCGTAATTCTATGAGTTTCACAGACTAAACCAAAACCACAGGAGATTTGAAATGGAAGATACCAAAGTTATCATCAAAAGCTACATTCTGGACGAGTTTCTACCTGGTGAGAATCCAGAAGCGCTGGAAGATTCGACTGCATTGATCACAGGCGGCATCTTGGACTCATTAGCCACATTAAAGCTGGTGTCCTTTTTGGAAGAGACCTTCGGTGTCGAAATCCAAGCTCACGAGACGACGGTTGATTACCTCGATACGGTCGACGATATTGCTGAGTTGGTAAGTTCCAAGCAGTAGTTCTTGCACCTGGTGTATTGTGGGAGGAAATTCAATGTTCTCTGAGAATGGATTATTCCGATTCTTGGAAGACTCGGCTCAACGTTTTCCCAATAAAGCGGCAGTCGTCGAACCCGGTGTCGGCTCGATCACGTATCGTGATCTGAATGGACTTTCTAATAGCTTGAGGGATCGGTTGATCCATTTGGGTGTTTCACGGGGGGATCGCGTGGGGATTTACCTGCACAAATCAATCGACTCACTCGCGGCGATCTTTGGTATCTTGAAAACAGGCGCAGCGTACGTCCCGGTCGATCCAGATGCCCCAGCCTCACGGAACGCTTATATCCTTAAGGATTGCGCCGTTAAAGCATTGGTTTTGGAAGCCCAATTTGAGGACGACCTTCGTGAGGAGTATTCAGCTTCCGAACCACTTCCAGAGCTTCTGACCATTGCTGGCACAGGTGCTGGAGCGCCGCTGCGCAAGAAACTGGAGCGCCTGCTCGAGGAGGCGCCTGTTCCTGCTCAAGACTCAGCTGATCCTTCATTAGATGATCTGGCATACATCCTTTACACCTCCGGTTCTACTGGAAAACCAAAAGGAGTCATGCTCACCCATCGAGCGGCGATCAGTTATGTGGATTGGTGCTCAGACGAGTTTGAACCCACTGAGCATGATCGTTTCTCCTCCCACGCGCCCTTTCACTTCGATCTTTCGATCCTGGATATCTACGTGCCAATCAAGCACGGGGCAACCTTAGTTTTGATCGCCGAGGATGTGGGCAAGGATCCGATTCGCCTCGCGCCGCTCATCGCCGATCAAGCTCTGACGATGTGGTATTCGACGCCATCGATATTGAGTATGCTGGCTCAATACGGCAAGATGGATCGCTATGATTATTCGTCGCTGCGCGTCGTGAATTTTGCGGGAGAAGTTTTCCCGATCAAGCATTTGCGAGCACTGATCGAGCTGTTACCCAAACCGAAATACTACAACCTGTATGGTCCGACGGAAACAAACGTTTGTACCTATTTCGAGCTTCCCGAACAAATCCCGGACGAGCGGACCCAACCGTTTCCCATTGGCAAGGCTTGCTCGCATTACCGGATTCGGGTGGTCGATGAGAACGGAAAAGACGTTCGGGCTGGCCAAGAGGGTGAACTGATCGCACACGGCCCCGGCATGATGGAAGGTTATTGGAACCTGCCAGAACGCACCGATACCGCTTTTTTGGTGAGCGAGACGGGCGAACGCTGGTACAAGACTGGCGATGTCGTTATTGAAGAAGCGGACGGCAATTATACGTTCATCGGCAGGCAAGACCGTATGGTGAAAAAACGCGGCTACCGAGTGGAGCTGGGTGAGATCGAGGTGGGCTTGTACCGACACCCCCGCGTCAAAGAGGCTGCAGTCATTGCACTGTCCGACGAAGATAATGGGGTCAGAATCAAGGCTTTCGTGAGCTTCCAGACCGAAAAGCGTCCTTCAATCATCGAGATGAAGCGATTCTGTATAGATAATCTTCCCAAATACATGGTCCCCGATCTATTTGCATTTGAGGAAATTCTACCTAAAACATCTACAGACAAGATCAATTATCAGAAACTTAAGGAGATGAGTCGCTAGGGCGAAAGATCTCACTAGCTGGCAGATTATGTTTCATCCGATCCATTTACCGGCTTCTAGAAAAATGTTCTACCTTGCCCTTGGCGTACCCCTCACAGTCCGGGATAACTATTAATGCAACGAATTAACGTAGAGAATACCTGGGAATTCCTTGTGCCGAAGATTTTGATGTTCGCCGGCATTATGATCATCACACTAGCAGCTTTCGCTGATTCCTTGGGTATCGGCGGTATACCTGGATTTGGACCTAACCAGATCACTTTAGCCTTAAGTGGTTTTGCGGTATTAATTTCTGGGATGGTGCGCAATTCCTCGGTTAACTACCGTTACATCGGGGAATGGCTGCTCGTCATAGCTGGTGTGATCGCTGCAGGGTTGGCAGCTGATCTGTTGGTGATCGGTGGATTACCCGGTTTCGGGTTTAAGCAAGTTATGCTTGGGTCAGTACTCTTGGCGGTTTTGGTCACCGCAGTTCTTCCCGCAACTCTTTCAGATCGCCGGGGCTTTCGCGATTGGGTCAAGTATCTTACCTTTGAGAGAGAAAAGATCGCTAAGTTCCTGGTTGTTTCTGTGCAATTGGCGTTACTAGTCCTGGTTATCCGCCAGTTTGAGCTCGAAAACCAGGCATTCTACAACAACGTCATGTTGCTTACCTTGTACGGATTTGTTATCCATTTCTTTTTACCGAAACGCTATCGGCTGCCATACTTTTTGCTGTTATCGCTGGTAGCGATTGGCGGCATCCTAGGATTACAGAATGGTGTATGGCTCGTAGGTTTAGGACTGGTATTAATCGGGATCAGCCATTTACCCCTGTCACTTTTTGTGCGAGTTTTCTTACTGTTGATCGTAGGTGGCTCTATAGCTGCTTTGCGAACAGAGGCGTTCACAACACCGATACCTGGAGCGATTTGGCCAATTCTAGGTTCGATGTTTATGTTCCGGTTAATCATTTATATATACGACCTCAGTCATCAAAAAGGGCCGGTTAATTTTTGGCAAACTTTGTCTTACTTTTTTTTGCTGCCGAACGTCGTATTCCCCTTCTTTCCGGTCGTGGATTTTGCCACATTTCGCCGCACGTATTACGACAACAAGGATCGCTTCCGCATCTACCAGACCGGTGTCGAGTGGATCTTCCGCGGCGTTTTACAGTTAATTTTCTACCGGTTCATTAATTATTATGTCGTGATTGCGCCAGAGGACGTAAACAACGTCAATGAACTGGTTCGCTTTGCTGCTTCAAATTTTTTGCTGTACGTACGTGTCTCAGGTCAATTTCATATCATAGTTGGTTTATTGCACCTGTTTGGTTTCAATCTCCCCGAGACACATCACCAGTATTTTCTCTCAGCTGGATTTACCGACTTGTGGAGGAGAATCAACATTTATTGGAAAGATTTTATGTTGAAGATCATCTACAACCCGACTTACTTCAAGCTGCGGAAATTTGGGACATTAACTGGTATTTTACTTACCACCGTCGTTGTGTTCGTGTTTACCTGGTTTTTCCATGCTTATCAGTGGTTCTGGCTGCGCGGTACTTTCCCCCTGACATCTCAGGATATATTCTTCTGGACTATGTTGGCGGTGTTGTTGATCGCTAATACCCTGATCGAGTTGAAAAGGGGTCGGCAACGCACCCTGAGCGATCATAAATTCTCCTGGCGTGATCTTATTTCAATGTCCGTTCGTACGGCCGGCACCTTTGCTTTGATGTGCGTTCTGTGGTCACTATGGACAGGTAATTCTATTGCAGACTGGGTTGCCTTGTGGTCTGTGGGCGCTTCGTTCCTTGGTGTCGCCAATCTCTTGCTAGCGTTCATCGGATTTGTCGTAGTTTTCGGATTGGCAATTTTACTCGGGAAGGCCTCCCAGATTTTTAAGGGTTCAGAGGGGATGAAATCCAGTTTTTTCAAACCAGCCATGTTCAATGGATTGTTGATCCTGGCTGTGTTCATAATCGGCAGCCCAACAATTTCCACGCGATTAGGGGATCGTGCTCACGGCTTGATCGAAGACCTCAGAGTGTCCCGGCTTAGCGACCGAGATGCTGAGCTCTTGCGCAGAGGTTACTACGAAGATTTAATGGGGGTTAACCGATTCAATCCAGATTTATGGGAGATCTACAACAAACGTCCCACAGACTGGCCACTGCTTCAAGACACAGAGCTGGCCCAATTGACCCGGGACTTCCGTGTGATTGAGATTAATCCCTCGAAAAGCATTATCTACCATAACGAAAGATTTTCTACAAACGAATGGGGTTTCAGGGATAAAAGTTATGACAAGATCCCACCGGCAAATACATTTCGAGTTGCTCTCGTCGGTCCTTCGTTCGTGATGGGATCGGGTGTTGCCGATGAGCAAACATTTGAGTGGCTGCTTGAAGATCGGTTGAACAGCCAGGTTAATGAGAGCTCATACTCGGGTTATGAAATCTTGAATTTTGGAACTGCGGGACATTCCGCCTTACAGGAGTTGTATACGCTGGAGAATACCGCGCTGGATTTTAAACCCAACGCAGTTTTTTATGTTGCACACCAACTTGAGGAAGATGTTGTTGTTCGCAATCTCGGCGGGAGCATCCGCGACAACGCTGAGATACCGTACGAGTTCCTTAATTCGATCATCCAACGAGAGGGGCTAACCTCGGATATGTCTCAAGAGGAGCTGGAGAGGCTGCTCAAACCATATGGTCCAGAGATAATTGCCTGGACCTACCAAAGAATCGCCGAGGTCTGCGCGGAAAATGGCATTATACCTGTCTGGATCTACATCCCAGCCCTCGAGTTGCCATCTTCGACCGAATATCGCGCAGAGTTAATGCAAGTCGCCGAACAGGCGGGACTCGTTACCATTAACCTTGAAGATGTCTATTCCGGGCAAAATGCTGATGAGCTCATTGTAGCTGAATGGGATAAACATCCTAATGCCAAGGGTCATCAATTGATCGCCAAGGCTTTATATGATGCCCTGTTAGAACGGAGTGATTTGATCCCCTTAGGTTTGACCCCGGGCAATTCAACTCCCTGAAGTGGGGAGTTGAAATCAAAAAAACAAGATTTACTGTGTGCGATAATCTGGTACGTTAGGGAAGAGTCCAATGAGTTCTACAACATCAATTTCTGTTCAAACGGAGCCAAAACTGAATAAACGGGTGGAAATTGCGCTTAACATTCTTTTGGCAATCGTGGGACCGCTGTTGATCATTGGGCTTCTAGAGGGGGTCGCCTACTTCTGGGAAAAGGCTCAAGCGCAAGGGCCATATGCCTGGGAAATGGTGGCTTCAAGGCGCCTGGTTTGGGTGCCGTACCGTGAGCCTGGCGCTGGCTTCACGCTTATGAAACCGTACAGCCATTATGAATGGCAGGGTATTCCGGTTGAGATCAATATGCACGGATTGCGAGGTCCGGATACGACATTCAAGAAGCCAAATGGTGAATATCGCATCTTAAACCTGGGCGATTCGGTGGCGATGGGTTGGGGGGTCAGGCAGGAAGAAACTTACGGAATGCGACTCGAAAAGATGCTCAATACCGGAGCTGGCGGGAATCAGCCGTATGAAGTGATCAATGCCGGTGTTCCAGGATGGAACCTGGAAAATGAGCTGTCCTACCTTGAAGCACAAGGGGTGTTGTACGAGCCGGACGTTCTGGTCCTTGACGTAACTTTAGCAAATGACATCAATGGTAAAAGCGCTTTGCTGAGACAAAACGGGTCTGCATTAATTCAATGGTTGCGTGCGCATACGTATTTTTGGCCATTTCTCTCAATTCAGATGGAATGGCTCCAGGCTCGAGCTGCTGGCAAAGACCGCATCAGTTTCATCGATCCGCCTATCGAGGCCGGCAAATATTTTCCTACCGATCCGGACAACCCAAAGTGGGAAAGAATTTGGGGAGAGATAGAAGCCATCGATAACACAGCGAAAAACAATGGAGCTTCGTTCATCCTGACATTGTTCCCGCTCGAGTACCAGGTGCTCGATGAGAACTACCCCACCACCGCGCAGGACTTTCTAACTGCCAAAGCAGCCGAGCAGAACATCCCCGTGGTCGATTTGCTGCCGGATTTCCGCCGCGCTTGCCAGGAAAAACCTGGAGGCACATGCCAGCTAGAGGACCGCTACTTGTTCGCGGATGTTTGGATGCATCCCTCGGCGCTGGGGCACCAGATTGCGGCGGATGAGCTGGCTAAGTTCGTCCCAGAAGAAGTGCAAGCAGCAAAATAACTGGCAGTTAAAGGAATAAGAATTACGAATAACTGTTTACTTTACGGAATTTATGGAGGAAACCAAAGAGAGTATGAACGACGTCTTAATTATCGGTGGGGGACCCGCAGGTTCCGCACTGGGTTGTTACCTATCGAAGGCTGGGATCTCGAACGTTATCATAGAAAGCGGCAACCATCCCCGGCCTCACGTTGGTGAGTCAATGGTGACTGCTTCCACCAGAATATTCGATGAAATCGGTTTCTTGGAGGTTATGGAGAGAGAGGGGTTCATTAAAAAATATGGCGCAACCTGGCATGCGCCATCCAATCATGGGAAAGTCTCGATTGAATTCCGGGAGTTTCCTCAGCCCGGTATACATCAGGATTACACGTACCACGTGGATCGTAGCAAGTTCGACTTATTGCTTCTAAAACATGCTGAAGAATTGGGTTCGACTGTCTATCAGGGTATGCATGTTAAGGAAGTACTATTTGAAGATGATCGTGCGGTCGGGGTAAGGGTTAAGTTAGCAGATCAAGAGATCAACTTGCACGCCAAGATGGTCATTGACGCAACTGGCCGTTCCACTTTAGTAGGGCGTCAGCTGAACCTGATCAAGAAAGACCCCTTGTTTAACCAGTATGCAGTCCACGCCTGGTTTGAGAATGTCAATAAGGGAAAAGGCGAGCTCGCTGATCACATTCATATTTACTTCCTACCGGTAAAGCGTGGATGGGTATGGCAGATCCCGATCACTGATCGAATTACCTCTATAGGTGTTGTCGCGGAAAAAGAGGTTTTTATGGATTCGCGGTTAGATCTCGAAGAATATTTTTACAAACACCTCCAATCCAACGATAATCTTGCCCGTGCAATGCGCAATGCAATCAGGATAAATGAGTTTAAAGCAGAGGGTGATTACAGCTATTCTATGACTGATTTCGTGGGTAATGGTTTCATGTTGGTTGGAGACGCAGCCCGTTTTGTCGATCCAATCTTCTCATCGGGCGTTAGCATTGCTTTATACAGCGCCAAGTTTGCGGCAGAACGAATCGAAGCAGCCTTTGATAAAAATGACTTTAGCAAGGAGATTTTGCAGCCTTATGAAACGAAATTGAGAAATGGGGCTGATATCTGGTACGAGTTTATCAGCCTGTACTATAAGCTCCTACCGATGTTTACATTATTCATTCAAAACAATGAGACTCGCCTCGAAGTTTTAGAACTTCTGCAAGGAGAAGTCTTCGATCGCGAAAGCGTACCTGTTCTAGAAGCGATGCGGCACTACATCAAAGTCGTTGAAAACTCAGAAAACCATCTATTCAAGGAACAGCTTAGTGATATACCAATTCCTGAGAATGACGAAGAGGATATTCATTAGTTTTGTTATTGCTCACGCATTGCGAGTGGATAAACACTTTACGATCTCGAAGGAGCTCTGAATAAACTATGGATTTTTCCTGGTCGGAAGAACAGCTGGCTTTCAAGGAAGCGGTGATCAAATTCGCCAAGAACGAATTAAACAGCGGATTGATCGAACGCGATCGCCAGGGGGAAATTTCCCTGGAAAATTGGAAAAAATGCGCCGATTTCGGCCTGTTGGCTTTGGCAGTGCCTGAGGAATACGGCGGCGCCGGCGAAGATATCACGACCACCATGCTGGTGATGGAAGGTCTCGGCTACGCTTGCCGGGATAACGGCCTGATCTTCGCCATGAACGCGCAGATGTGGAGCGTGCAGCACCCTATTCTGGTATTTGGTTCGGAAGAGCAAAAGCGTAAATATTTGCCAGGATTGTGCAGTGGCGAGCTGATCGGCGCCCACGGCATGTCGGAACCGGATTCTGGATCGGATGCTTACAGCCTGCGCACCCGGGCCGAGCGCACCGAAGGTGGATATATCTTAAACGGCACGAAAATGTTCGTAACCAACGCGCCTTTTGCCGATCTGGCTTTGATCTTCGCCAGCGTAGATCCCTCCAAAGGTCGTGGCGGTATTGCTGTTTTCCTGGTGGATAAAGACACCACCGGTTACAGCGTGAGCCGTGATATCGAGAAGATGGGGCTGCGCACTTCGCCGATGGGGGAGATCGTCTTGCAGGACTGCTTCGTGCCCGAAGAACAACGGCTGGGTGCGGAAGGCGTCGGAACCAGCGTCTTTAACAGCTCGATGGAATGGGAGCGCAGCTGCATCTTGGGCAGCCACGTAGGAGCCATGGAACGGCAGCTGGAGCTTTGTATCAAGTATGCGCGCGAACGCCGCCAGTTCGGCCAGCCTATCGGCAAGTTCCAGTCGGTCTCCAACCGTATCGCGAATATGAAGGTGCGCCTGGAGACAGCGCGGCTGATCCTGTATAAGGTTGCCTGGCTTAAGCAGAGAGGCAAGTCGGCTGTTATGGAGGCTGCGCTGGCTAAACTTTATCTTAGCGAAGCCTATGTCCAATCAAGCTTGGATGCCATCCGGGTGCACGGCGGGTATGGTTATATGACGGAGTTCGAGATCGAGCGGGAACTACGCGACTCGATCGGTGGGACGATTTATTCGGGCACGTCCGACATTCAACGGATGATCATCGCAAGGATGTTGGGTTTGTAAATCGGTCAACACCTCACATTATTGGTCGAGAAAGGTTTATCGTTGCCCATGGCTATCAATGAATTGCCTCTCGAAGCGCCGAATTTACCGGTTGAGGAAGGCGCAAAATCGCACGATAAGTTGCATTACTGGTCCTGGTGGATGCTGCTGTTCGTGGCAGTCTGGTTGGTGGTTTACCTGGTCTTTTTCCCTGAACCGCTGGCGCTCTTTCAACGCAACTGGCCTCTGATCTTTGTCGGCGTCTTTGGCGCCATGATTGGGAATGCCACGGCAGTCGGTGGAGGCCTCGTCTTCGTTCCTTATATGATGTTCGTCTACCATCTAGATCCGGTCTCAGCGCTCAAGCTGGCAATCGCCAGCCAATCAGTGGGCATGACCAGCGGCGCGATCGGCTGGTTAAGGCGCAAAACCGTTTCGCGGGATGGTTTGATCGTCGCTGTGCCGCCCTTAATCCTGGGCAGCGTGGTCAGTTCGCTCATCATCCGGCCGAACGCCCTGCTGGTCAAAGGTTTGTTTGGTCCGGCTTCGATCTTTATCGGCCTGGTGATGTTGTTAATCCTCAACCGCCACAACGGAAAGGAGTTTATCCCGCGTACTGCTTACCTTCTGCTGGCGGGGATGGCTTTTGTTGGCGGGGTGATCACCGGCTGGGTCGCCATCGGGGTAGGGGAAGTGATCGCGGCTTTCTTGATGCTGATCTACAGCCTGAAACCGGAACGTTCGATCGGCCTGGGAGTCGTGCTGCTGGCGGTTAATTCGGTTTTTTTGCTGGCGATTCACGGCGTCTTTTTGGGGGGCATTCCCTGGGAGTTGGCGATCTTTACCATGCTTGGGACGGGCTTTGGGGGGCGCCTGGGACCTTACGTCAGCCAGTGGATCGGCCAACGCCGTTTGAAGCTCGGATTTGCCCTCATCGCGATCGTCGACGGTCTGATATTCGTTTTGCAGTTCTTGAAGTCATCCCATTAACCGCATCAAAATTCGGATGACCTTAGGAGAAAGTTACGCATGGCTTATTTACTCCCTCACTTGTTAACAGAAAGCGCCCAAAAGTATCCGGAAAAAGAAGCGCTGCGCTTCAAAGGCGACAGCGTAAGCTATGCGCAGCTGGATTGTTGGACCAATCAGCTGGCGCACGCCTTGATCTCAGCCGGGGTGCGCCGCGGCGATCGGGTGGGGATCTATTTGCATAAATCGTTCGCCTCGGTGATCAGCGTGTTCGCGATTATGAAGGCCGGAGGCGTGTACGTCCCGCTCGATCCGAACGCCCCGGTTAACCGCCTGGCCTACATCACCCGCAATTGTGACGTCGAGGTGCTACTGGTTTCTAGTGAGAGCCTTTCCGCGGTTCCACAATTCTTTGAAGCTGGAACACCGTTGAAAACCTTGATTTTGACACATAGCAGGGATGCAGGCGACATCGAACTTCCCAAACAAGTAAACCAGGTTAGTTGGGAACAGGTTCTAAATGAGGATATCGGACCAGCGCCGGATCCCGGTACGATCGAAACAGATTTAGCCTACATTCTGTACACCTCCGGATCGACCGGCGATCCGAAGGGTGTGATGATTTCTCACCGGACGATATTAACCTTCGTCAACTGGTGTGTAGAGACATTCCATATGTCGGCGGATGAGCGAGTGACCAGCCATGCGCCGCTGCATTTCGACCTATCAACTTTCGACCTGTACGCTACCATCAAGGCAGGCGGTACTGTTGTTCTAGTCCCCGAAAAACTGTCCATCTTTCCCATTCAGCTGGTCCGCTTTCTGCAGGACGAAGCCATCACGATGACATACCTGGTGCCTTCGATCCTGACCTTGATGGTCAATTACGGCAAGCTAGCCAGCCACGATCTCTCGAAATTGCGGGCGGTCTTATTCGCCGGTGAAGTTTTCCCGATCAAATATTTACGGCAGCTGGTAGAGGCAGTTCCACATGCGGGGTATTACAATTTGTATGGACCGACGGAGACCAACGTCTGCACGTACTACAAAGTGCAGCCTGA
>CAYNWK010000131.1:0-12408 GCA_964400875.1 uncultured Anaerolineaceae bacterium
GCAGATTTGTAGTGGGATGCCAGGTATTTTAAGATCGACTGCGCTTTATGACTCGACCAGTCGTCGATTGCATGGCCGTCCAAAAAGATCTGGAATGGTCCAAAGCAATAGATCTCCATGGATTTCACAGCAGGTTCAATCTTTCCAGCTTTATTGCTGCCTTCCAATCGATTAAGATCAGTCTTGTTGCCCAGTCCGTTTGTGGGGGGTGTTAGTGTCCCGGTTATTTGTTTTGAAGAGATCTTAATCTGGAGCCGTGAATGGTTTGGAGTGGAATTTCCAATTTTATTTAACCTGTCTACGGATTTTGATTTGGCTCCGTTTTCAACGAAAAGCAGGCGAATATCTCCGGAAATAATCCTTCTCAACAGGTCCCACATCGTTAGTGGTTTTGCGACTTGGACATGGTGCGTTTTGGTTGGAGGGTTTTTGAAAACAGAGGAGGCGGCTGGCCTGCCCCAACTGTCGAAGATCTCTCGAGGATCTGGTGAAAAGCTCTCGGTTTTCCCCGGTGTGGTCAAGTTAGAACGCAGCACTGAGATGATATTGTTCAGAATCCATTGATCCGCTTCGGCAAGCCGCGTAGCTAACCAGTCCAGACTGGTCAAGGAAGCTTCTCGATCGCCGGAGAGATAGTGCACGACAGCTGTGCCCCAGGCGGACCAGAGCGCTTCTAAAGGCAGCTGGTTTTCCGCCGAGATGTTCCATATCGTTTGGAGGTGGTCAATTGCATCCGTATACTCTCCTCGAGATTTTTCTAAGGCAGCGCTGATGAACAACACCCGGCAAGTGTCTTTGATGTTATTTTCAGCTAAGAGTTGGGCGCCGATCTGGGAAAACCTGGTGAGCAGTTGTTGGGAGGGCGGCGTAGTATTCGGTTGAAAGTTCACCCAAATTGGATGGAAGAAGACATCGGGTTGGAGGCTGTCAAATGCTTGGATATCCATCATTAAAACCACCTCGCTAACTAAAGCGACATAAAACTAAATCAGTAATTACCAATAAGCGAAGCAAATTCATCTATTTAGCTTCATAATCAATCTGTCTGGAGGAGATGATCCAACAGTATGAACGAAAGCTGGCTGATTTTTCCGGCAATTTCAATGCAAATTGGTCTAAACGTTTAATGGTTGGACCGAAGGTCGTCTATAGATCCGGGGCGTGATATACTGACAACATTGCAAGCAACTAATTAATCCACGCGGGGTTACTATTTGTGAGGGGTGACCTCGCCGGTTGAGACTGGTCCATGGTTCAGGTGTTCAACGAGAGCGAGATCTTATCCTTAGCCTCCCAAGGCGATCACGAAGCCTTTGGTATGCTTTACGAACATTACGTCGGTAAAATTTATAACTATGTCTATTATCGAACCGGGAATACCAGAGACGCAGAAGATTTAACCGCCCGTGTGTTTTTTCGGGCTTTGAGACATATTAGTAATTACACCGATCGAGGTTTACCGTTTACAGCCTGGTTGTACCGCATTGCTCACAATTTGGTGGCAAATTGGCACAGAGATAACAGCAGAAAGCGAGAGATACCTCTGGAGGATGTCTTACTGGTTCGACCGCATGGTGAACACCCAGAAAGCGCTTTGCTGGAAAACGAGGAGAAGGACAACCTACTAGAAATCATTCGCAGCCTACCTGCCGATCGCCAGCAGCTATTGATCTTGAAGTTCGTGGAACACCTCTCGAATGCGGAAATTGGGGAGATCATGGGGCGAACGGAAGGGGCGATCAAAAGCCTGTACCACCGAACTCTCTTGTCTTTGCGAGATTCTTACCAAGAACTGGAAGAGAGGAAATCAACTAACGGTCGATTCGAGGTTGAAAAGCAACTATGATGGAAGAGGATTTGAGCGATATTCTGAGGTTTGAAGAGCTATTGAAGACCAAACTGCGTGCGGTTAAACCAAACAGCAGCTTTGTTGACGATTTACGGGAGCGGTTACTTGCATTACCGCTAAATGAAGATCGAGATAGTAATTCATTCGATTATGCCATCTGGCTCGCACTCGGGATCGGCAGCAGCTTCTTGTTAGTCACGGCCGGGACTAGAGCTGTACTTTCATTTGCCAGCGCAGTAGGCCTCGTGCATATCTTGAAAGATCGTTTGGACGAGAAGCAGCTCTCCCCTAAACGGTCAATACCCCGGTAATCTATTTGGTCTTGCTCTGAACAGGAACATTCTGGAATTCAGGCATCCTTTTCACGTTGATCGTTTAGTCGCTTACTGAACTTCCCCGGGAAATGCCCGGTTCCGGTCTGTCATACCTTTTCGCCCAATAATTCATCCGCCAACCAACGAGCATCTGCGATAAGATCAGCTTCGACTGGGAGCTGATGTTCAGGTGTAATACGTAAAAGGAAATGGCTTAAAACAGCGTGTAGTTTTGAGTTGTTTTTCGTCTTTGCCTGTAAATATTGCAGGCGCGCGTAGGCGCTGTTCGGGGCAGCTTCTTTATTCCGCGAGAAGTATTCTCCCAGAATAAACCCGGCAGCGCGTCGGGCGCACACGCGAGCCATGCCCTCATTCCCTTGACTTCGAGAATCTTCAGCTCGGGAGAGCTCAGCTAGTGCACGGACTTTCCAATTGCTCATGCGCATATCTACCTTTTCACTGGCGAACTGCGTAACTCCTAAATCTATATGGATTTTACCGGATTGGAGCTTATGTTGGGGATTAAAAACCGACATTGCGGATAGCCAAATAGGATTCTTTTGAAAAAAGGACTGGACTCTTCAACTAATGCTCCAGCGAAAGAGAGGGAGTTAGAAAAGATATGGATATCGCGCTTGCCTTAGGAGGCGGAGGCGTAAAGGGGAACGCTCATGTGGGAGTTTTACGCGTTCTCGATCGCGAGGGTTTCAGAGTTCGAGCGATTGCCGGCACTAGCGCCGGAGGTTTATGGGGATGTTTCTATGCTGCGGGGTATACTCCTGCTGAAATCGAAGCGCGGGTAAAACAAATTGACCCCAATGGACTTTACCACCGGCATCCCGGGGAATTGCCCGCTTTCTTGGGCTTGGCGGGAGTGTCTCGATGGCTCGAAGAGACCATTGGCGAGCTGACATTTGCCGATCTCAATCTGCCATTTGCAGTCACGGCGGTGGACATCGACACAGCCAAACCGTTAACGATCGACAGCGGTCGTGTTTCGGATGCTGTACTGGCAACGATTGCGGTACCGGGCATTTTTCCACCTAAAAAACTTGATGGAAGAATGCTTATCGACGGCGGAGTCGTAAATCCGGTACCGGTTGCCCTGGCCCGAACACTGGCGCCAGGTTTGCCGGTTGTAGCGGTTGTGCTATCGCCTATTTTAAAGGAATGGGAGGGCCCAGATAAACCACGGCTATTTACTACCCTGCCGTTTTTGGCTGACTATATCGCCAGGTTGAGAATCGCCCAGGCATTGAATATCTTTCTTCGTTCGATTGATATCGGGGGAGTGATGATGACGGAATTACGGTTGGAGATCGACAAGCCGGAGGTCATCATCAGACCTAAGGTAGCTCAAATCGGGTTGTTGGATGACGTTGACCCGGTCGAGATCATCCGCATTGGCGAGGTGGCAGCTAAGGAAGCCCTGCCGGACTTACATCGGGCGGTGAGTTGGCGAGGGCGGCTTACAAGTAGATTCTCTTATTGGTATTCGAGGTTGTGATTCGGCGAGATCAAACTCGGATTTAATATCTAAGGAAAGGATCCTATGGGTGACGAGACCCAAATGCTTGCTATTGGAGAATGGAAATTGCGAGTTCGCAAGCCGGAGGGCAAAGGCCCGCATCCCTTCCTGCTTCTCTTGCACGGTTGGACAGGGGATGAGAATTCGATGTGGGTGTTCGCAACCAGGCTTCCGAAATATTATTACCTGGCCGCGCCACGGGGCATCTACAGGACATCGGTAAGCGGTTACAGCTGGCATCCCGAAATCGACCGGGAATGGCCTGATCTTGAGGATTTCAATCCTGCGCTTGATAAGCTCATTGGTTTGCTCACAGCCGAGAATTTTCCGAACGTTGATCTCTCCAGTTTTCACGCTGCCGGTTTCAGCCAGGGAGCAGCGCTGACCTACAGTCTCGCCCTGCGCCATCCTGAACGAATTTCCAGCTTTGCCAGTTTGTCCGGTTTCATGCCCGACAATGTAGAAGCGTTGGTCTCGGAGAAACCACTCGAAGGAAAGCGTGCATATATTACACACGGCACCCGGGACGAACTTGTTCCTATAAAGAAGGCCCGGAAGGCAGTCGAGCTTGCTGAAGAAGCCGGGGCGAAAGTAATCTATTGTGAGGATGACGTAGGCCACAAATTAAGCGCCCAATGTTTCCGGGGAATGGAGGGGTTCTTCTTAAATTCAGAACAATTCTAAAATTTGCTCTATCCATGAAAGGTTTGCTGAATTTAAATTGAACGCGGCCCGGCGAGTATCCGCCGAGCCGCGTCGATCTCCTTAGATCGCCTGTCAAGGAGTTGGTCTGTATTTGCTCTAGGCCCAGGCTGCCGCAAGCTGGATTCTCGTACTGGTTAACCGGTCCATCGCAGCTCTGGCGATTTGTTTCATCAGGATGTAACCCAGATCACAATCTTGCTCGCAAAGGTCTTTCAGCGCCTGGGCGTCAATGCGGATCACCTGGCAAAGCGTGTCTGCCCGTACGGAAGAGGTCAGCACGTGCGGTTCGATCAGGGCAGAGATGCTGAATGGTTCGCCCGGATTAATATCCCCGACCGGGAATTCCTTGCGGAGATTGGGCTGGCGTTCATCTTCGACGAGATAGAAAAGGCTCAAGCTGCCTTCCATGAGCAGGTAGAGAGTATCGGCCTTTTTACCCTCTTCGAGCAAGATCGTGTAACTTCCAACACTCTCCTGATCGGCCAGCATAGCGACCGCTTTGAGCTGTTCATCACTTAACGGTCCGAAAAATGGATAGCGACGTAACAGTTCTGGTGAAATCATAACTCCCTCACTTTTGTATTGGCGCCAGATCCAGGACCGTTTGTACTGCTCGTGGTACGGCCGCAGCGACTGGTGCAGAAAGATTCTCGGTGAAATCGAAGGAGATCTTGGCTTCGATTCCGACGACCGTTATTGATTCGGGCAGTTGCGCACCCATCGAACGTCCCAGTTCGAGGGCGGTTAATAAAGTGGTGTCATGGGCAGAACCCAAATGACCCAAAGCACGATCCGGCAAGCTTTCCAGCGGCAGAGTATAGATGGCTCCGGGTGTATCGTGCCCGGTTCCCAGGGCGTCGATCAGGATGACCTGATCGTACCCAACCATGCGCTCCATCAAGGCCAGCCCACCTACCGAAAGATAATCCATCTCGATGAGAAAGGAATCGGATGTAGCACCGTCGTCCCCAGCACCGAGAAGCTGGTGCGCAATAAGTCGCTGTTCAACTTCTTTGGCAACGACCCAACCTACGCCGTCATCGCCCAAAATGGGGTTGCCCAAGCCAACGATTAAAACCTTCATCACCAGATAGCAGCTCAGGATCGATCAACAGAATTGCTTCAAAACCCGAATCGGTTCTCCAGCCGCGTCTCGGATGGTGACCTGGAGGGGCATTTGACCGGGGAGCGAATGGGTGGCGCAGCCGAAACAAGGATCGTAGGCGCGGAATGCCATTTCGACTTTGTTCAACAAGCCCTCGGTAATAATGGTACCAGATTTGATCAGGCTGCGGGCTGCTTTATTAATCGACATGCTGATCGGCGCATAGTTGTTGGTCGTGCCGACGATCAGGTTCACTTGGGTCAGAATACCGCGTTCATCGGTGCAGTAATGGTGGGTGAGTGTGCCGCGTGGGGCTTCTACGATACCCACACCTTCCGTTGGAATCTCGGTTGGTACCCGGTGAACCTCATCGGAGGTTATCTCCGGATCAGTCGCAAGTTCAACCCAGCGTTCTGCAGCGTAGAGCAGCTCGATCAATCGGGCCCAGTGGATGGCCAATCGCTGGTGCACCGGTTTTCCGCCCAAGGTCTCGTAAAACTTTTCGTAATGTTCCTGCGCCAGTGGGGTGGCCATCCCATCGGCGGCATTGAGCCGGGAAAGCGGAGTCGCAAAATAGACACCCGAATCTTTTCCGTCGACGAACCCCTTCCAACCAACTTTTTTCAGATAGGGGAATTTGAGATACGTCCAGGGTTCGACGCGCTCTGCGATCCAATCGGTATATTCGTTGGGAGCGTATTTACCGATGCGTTCGCCATCCGGCGCTACCACGCTGACTTTCCCATCATAAAAGTTGACTTTGTTCTCGTCATCCACCAGACCAATGGAATAGGTGTGGTGGGTATAGATATCTCCCAGGATAAGATCGACGTACTCCGGATTGCCCAACACCAGGTCGTTGAACAGTCCCAGGCTGAACTGCCCAAATTCGACCGCCCACCGTCCCATCTCCTCGATCTCCTGGCGCTCCTCCTCGGTGATGTGTTTGGTGATCCCGCCTGGGATCGAGGTGCAGGGATGGACTTTCCTACCGCCGATCTTCTCAACGACGTTATGACCGTATTTGCGTGCCTGTATGACCTGACCTCCGATTTCGAGCCCTACTTTGTGGATCACGCCCAAAATGTTTCGCTCTGCGACAGGTGCATCGGGACCCATCACAAAATCGGGGCCGCCCAGCGCATAAAAATGCGTGGTGTGATCGGTTACGTAAAACGCCATGTATAAGAGTTCGCGCAGTTTTTTCGCCGCCGAAGGGGGATCAACTTTGTAAACCGCATCAGCGGCTTTGGCAGCCGCCATGTGGTGGGCTTCCGGGCAGACGCCGCAGATACGATTGGTGAGCAGGGGCATTTCTTCCACCGGCCGGCCAACGCAAAAGCGCTCGAAGCCGCGTAATTCAGGTATCTGAAAGTATGTATTCGCGACCTCGCCCTGTTCGTCAAGGAATATCTCGATCTTACCGTGACCTTCCAAGCGAGTAATCGGATCAATCGTGATACGTTCCATGATTACCATCTCCTATTTATCCTCCCAGGCTGATTTCGCGGCGCGGAGCAAAGACCCTGCCAGGTTGAACCGGTAAAATTGACCTGCTGGATCGGGAATTCCATCCAAGATCGCTTCGATCTCTGCGGGATCGTTGCTGTCGATCACGGAGGCGTATGAAGCGATCAAACGAGCCCCATAGTCAAGCACGCCTTCAGCCGGGCCATAACAACCAATGCACTGCGCCCCAGCCGAAGGACACAAGGCGCCACAGCCCTGGCGGGTGGCAGGACCGTTGCAAGGGATGCCCTGTTCAAGCAAGCACAGCTGCGGATCAATGTGCTCAACCGATTGAATTCTACGAAACGCCTTGATCTTCTTAACGTCGCGTTCCCGGGGGCAATCATCGCAAACTGTTGAGCCGCCAGCGCCGATTGTCGCACCGGAGGGCGGCAAGGTAGCTTCACCGTTTAGGACCTGGATCACCAGGTCGATCACAGCCGCGATTTGATGGGATTCCGGAGGGCAGCCGGGCATGTAGTAGTCGACCGGAACAACCTGATCGAGCGTTTTGAGCACCGGGTAGAACTGTGGGAGGTGGATCTCGCCTTCCGGCATGGAATAACTCGTTTGAGGACGAAGATCTTCTGGATTTTCTGTGGAGACGCCGCTATACACAGCATCGAATACTGATTTTCTCGAACCAAGATTGGCAAGACCCGGGATACAGCCTTCGGTTGCACAAGAACCGAAGGCGACCAAAATCTGCGACTTTCTTCGCAGCAGGTGGGCCAGCTCTTCGTTTTCGGAGTTCCGAATCCCGCCGTTGAAAAGCGTGAGCAGGATCGAATTGTCCGGCATGGCTTCGACGTCTTTATACTTGGCATCCATTGCTACGGGCCAAAAGACAACCTCGAAATTAGCGTCTACATCGAGGATCTTTTCGTGGATGTTCAAGACCGCGATCTCGCATCCGCCGCAGGATGCGGCCCAGTACATAGCAAATTTCGGTTTTCCATTAGATGAACCGTTATTGGAGCTCATGCGGCCACCTCAACCTCTTCCATGTCCGTTTCTGGAAGGCTCGTTACTTCGTGATGCCCGTCGCCGTTGTTCCATTGAGGCCAATTTAACGGACCAAGTTCGCGGACCTCTTCGACCATGGTGGTGATCTCATGCGCCAGGCGCACGCCTTCCGCCGCGCTGGCCCAAACCAACTTGATCCTGCCAGCTTCGACGCCCATCTGCACCAGGGTGCGTTTCAATAGAAGGTACCGGCGGAGCGCTTTGTAATTTTGCTCAATGTAATGGCATTCTCCAGGATGACAACCGGTGATCAACACGCCGTCCGCGCCGCCTGATAAGGCTTTTAACACGAATGTCGGATCAAGCCGCCCCGAACACATCAGACGGACCAGACGCACGTTCGGTGGGTACTTGGTCCGCGCGGTCCCGGCCAGATCCGCGGCGCGGTAACTGCACCAGTTGCAGGTAAAGCCGATGATCACGGGTTCGAACGTTTCAGTCATAGTCAGCCTCCAAAGGATCAGTCAGTCGCTGCTACCGGTGCGTAGTCCAAATTGAGCATCAAAAGACCTTCAATTTGGGAGAGAACTTGCTCATTGCTGAAGACCGTGCCGGTGATTGCCCCAGCCGGACAAGCGGCTACGCATGTGCCGCAACCCTGGCACAGGGCAGGGTTAATCTCCGTGACCTGGCGATCCTCGATAAATGTTATAGCGTTGAATGGACACAGGTCATTGCAGATCCGGCAGCCGGAGCATTTCTCCTCGTTGACGCTGGCTCGAATTGGCTCGAGAGCGATCTCACCCTGTTGAATGCGTCCCAACACACGGGCGGCGGCTGCAGCGCCTTGGGCAACGCTTGAAGGGATATCCTTGGGTCCTTGAGCGCACCCACAAATGAAGATGCCTTCAGTCATGGTCGCTACAGGGTCTAGCTTGGGATGTTTTTCGATGAACCACCCGTTGGAACTGCATGAAATGCCGAATAATTGGGCGACCGCATCAGAATCGTGACGCGGTTCAAGACCGGCTGACAGGATGACCATGTCTACCGGAATGCGGCGTTGTTTCCCTGCCAGGGTGTCCTCTACCTGGATGATCAGCTTGCCTTCTTCACCGGGAAGCCTAGCGGCGTCGGTGACTTCGGCAACTTTGCCGCGCACAAACAAGGTGCCTTCTTCCAGGATGCGCTGGTAGAACTCGTCATATTCCTTATAGGCTGTGCGCATGTCGATGTAGAAGTTGTAGACCGTAGCGCCGGTACGTTCGTGGACCAAGTGGGCGAATTTGAGTCCCTGCATGCAGCAAATTACTGAGCAATAGTTATTAAAGTTTCTATCCCGGCTGCCAACACAGTGTATGATGCCTACGGATTTGGGTTGGGTCACCCCATCACGCAGGACGATACTGCCGTTCGTAGGACCGGCTGAGTTGCTTAGTCGTTCGAATTCGAGGCTGGTGAATACATTGGCCAGTCGACCGTAACCATAATTGGTCACTCTGCGAGGATCGAATAGATCGTATCCCGTTGCCAGGATGATGTTGCCCACCTGGATAGTGAAAAATTCATCTTCTTGTTCGAAATCAATCGCTTCGGTCGGGCAGAATTTTTCACAGGCTTTGCAGGTTCCCCTTTGGAAGTAGATACAATTCTCGACGTCAATAACCGGGTACTTTGGCACGGCTTGAGGGAAGGGCGTGTAGACAGCTTTGCGGTAACCCAATCCGGCTTCATAAACCTCGTCGATCACTTTCTTCGGACATTTTTCCTGGCAGATGCCACAACCCGTGCAAAGCTCTTCATTGATGTAGCGGGCTTTCTTCCGGATCGTAACGGTGAAGTTGCCTACATAGCCATCGACGTTGGTCACCTCACTCCAGGTCAGCATAGTGATATTGGGATGCGAGCCAACAGAGACCATCTTGGGCGTCAAGATACAAGCGGAACAGTCCAAAGTTGGGAAGGTTTTGTCGAACTGCGCCATATGACCGCCGATCGAAGGCTCCCGCTCCACCACATAGACTGGGAAACCCGCGTCGGCGAGCTCAAGAGCGGCCTGAATACCGGCGATACCGCCGCCGACAACCAATGTCGCCGGTTCGATGGGTACGTGTAACGGTTCAAGCGGTTCGTCATGGATGACGCGTTCCACGCCACCTGAAATCACGGCTTTAGATTTTTGCGTGGCTGCTTCTTTATCGGTGTGCACCCAGGATACCTGCTCACGGATGGAAACCAGTTCGCACAAGAACGGGTTCAATCCAGCCCGGTCACACGCCTTGCGGAAGGTTTGTTCGTGAAGGTGAGGCGAGCAGGCCGCCACAACTACTCGTGTTAGACCCTTCTCCTTGATATCTTGTTCGATCAGTTCCTGGCCAAGGCTAGAACACATAAATTTGTAATCTCGAGCTACGACCACCCCCCGGTCTTTAAGCTCGCGACCGGCCCAAGTAGCGACATCATCAACATCTACCACGCCGGCGATATTGCTGCCACAGTGGCAGACATAAACACCGATGCGTTCTCCTGGTTCTGTTTGAGGATTCTTGTCTTCTGGGGACATAAAGCTACCTCCCTTGCGCGTTATTGCTCATCGCTATCATCGCCCGGCATGGTCGGCATGGGCAGGCCGGTTTTCTTCTTACGTCTCGGCTGCTTCCGAGTTTCTTCTACCGGGACTTCTACGCCAATTCGGCTCATCGCCGCACGAGCGCTGACCAGCTCCTTGCCGAATCCAAGATCCTTCGGGTCCAGGCCGAAGGCCAAGCCAATCAGTTGGGTGAAAAACAAGATCGGCATGTGGTAGTTCGTTTGGAAATAGTGGTTGGTTTCACCCTGATAGGCATCGAGGTTCATCTGACACATTGGGCAAAGCGTGGCCATAACGTCCGCGTTATACTGATCGGCGCCGTGAATCAATCGCCGGATTAGCTCGAAGGCCATCGGGGGACTAATTTGGGTCATGTGCCCGCCACAACAATGGGTTTTAAGAGGGAAGTCGATTACTTCCGCGCCTAAAGCCTTGAGCAACCGGTCCAGCTCGGTAGGGTATTCAAAATCCGACCAGCGTTTCTCATAATCCGGTCGGGGTACCATACAACCCAGGTAAGGGGCTACCCGGAGTCCGGTCAGCGGTTTCACGACTAGACTTTCGATTTTATCCAGGCCGATATCGTTGATCAGGACGTCCAGCAGGTGTCGAATTTCCAATGTTCCCGCGTCGTAATGCAAGCCGCCGGCAGCAAGGGCTTCGTTGACTTTAACCCCAAGCACAGGTCGTTCGAGCATGAAATGGTCGGCTTTGGCGAGATTAAGGTAGCAAGCGCTGCAAGGCGCTACGATCGATCTGGTACCGTTTGCTTGCTGTGAGGCAAGCGCCAGGTTCCGGCTGATTAGGGAGTAAGCCGGGATCAGGTTGATGCCCAAATATTCTGTTGCACCGCAGCAGTTCCAATCGTGGATTTCTTGCAATTCCAAGCCGAGCGGTTTGCTAATGGCCAAAAGAGAGTCGTGATAAGCAACTGCGCTGCTTTCCATCGAGCAGCCGGGATAATAGAGATATCCGCTCATGAGGTTAGCTCCAATTCCTTGGCCCGATCGAGGATAGCCTTGAGTTGATCGATAGCATCAATCCTGTGGGGCATAATGTCCATGCGTTTCTTGGTGAGCATTCCAAACCCCATGGGCGCCATGCTGGGCAATCGTAAGGGGTAATGCTTTAGATAGTGGCGGGTTGCCAGGCCAAATTCATAACTTCTGCCGTAATTTTCGACCATATCCACAAACGTCCTAGAGAAGTCGGGTGCGGTTGAGTCTGCGTAAAGTTTTTCTTTAATGGCCATACCCTTAAGGGTGTACATCACATCCGTAATGTGTACTTCTTGAGGGCAGCGCACGACACAGTGGTAACAAGATACGCAGATCCAGGGGGTGTTGCTGCGTAATGCTTCTTCGCGAAAGCCGGCCCTGATCATGGCGAACAACATGCGCGGCGTATGGTCCATGTCCGCAGCTGAGGGACACGACCCGCCGCACGTCCCACACTGGATGCACATCTCTAAACGAGACACCCCCGCGGTTGCTGAGCTAACTTCTTCGAGAAAACGAAGATTGGGGTTGGCCGTTTTTAGCGGTGGCGCCGTATCCGGAGAAATCGTTTGTGAAGACAAATGTCACCTCCAGAGCGATCTGCTGAGGTATCCGGAAATCGTATTTAATTCTCGATAATTGATATTTTTCTCGAAGTTGCCTGGATGCTCGCTGCTAAGCTTATTCTAGGAAAAATAAACAATCACCCAACATGATTAGTATGTGAAATCTGGCACAAACTAACCAGTAACAAAAAGCATTCGATTTTGTGACAAACGTAACTAATAAATTTTGTCCATTATTAATTCGTAAATTTAGCGTTCAATCAGCTTATTCCGGCATC
>CAYNWK010000132.1:0-12279 GCA_964400875.1 uncultured Anaerolineaceae bacterium
GCATTATTTCCCTTAGTTTAGCACAGATGTTCTAATTGTCAAGGGCGAACCGGTGGAATTATTTACCTGGCTCACGCTCAGGGTTCGGGGGTGAATGCGTCCCCTGGGAGCGCCGGAGGGTCCAGGGAGAAACCTTTGAAACCCCAATACGAGAAGAAGCTCACCTCTCCGGGGAAGATCTCAATTTCAAGGTATTGGTTGTTTCCCTGGTAATCGACGTGCACCTCATAGCGGCCGGCCGGAAGATCGCTGATGACCATATTCTCGCGGTAGTACTCATCGCTGCGGGCAGCGCCGCGGTTGTAGGTCTTGGCGTGCCAGACCTGGTTCGAAGTCAGCGAGCGCACCGTGACCAGCTGGTTTTCTAAATTGCGCCCGCCGCTGGTCATCACCCGGCCTACCAGCACCCCCCAACCCTGGGGAGGGACGAGCCACAATTCCGGGTTGCGGGTGGTGAAGACGCCGTCCTTACCGAGCCGCACCTCAAAGTGCAGGTGCGGTCCGGTGACTTTGCCGGTTTGCCCGCTCAAGCCGATCTGCTCCCCGGTTTCCAGGTATTGCCCTTTGATCACGTCAACGCGGTCCAGATGGCCGTACAGCGTATAGAGCGTCTGGCCGTTGTAGCCGAAGTCGTGGCGGATAAGCACAGCCAGTCCATAGGGATCATCGACGTTGACCACGCCGCGATAGAGGCCGTAGCCGGCCCAGGTCACCTCGCCCGAACCAGCGGCAAACACCGGCGTGCCGATATCGGTGGGGATGTCCACGCCGGTGTGGACCACGTCGGGCAGGAAAACGCCGCCATAGCGGTAATCGGCCAACGGCCAATTGATCTCATCGGCGGCGATGGGGCGGGAGAAGTAAAAATGGTCGTAAGGCGTGGGCGCCCAGGGGGTGGGGTACAAGGCCGGCCGCCAGGCCGACACAGGCGGCACGCCCGGGGAGGGAAACGAGAAACGCAGCGGGTCCGGCGCCGGCGTGGCGATCTGGTGGTTTGGATCAGCGTCGCCGTCTTCCCCCTCGACCGCAGAGATCAGCACTTGCGTGGGGGCGGCGTCCTGCGCCGGGTCGGTATCGGAAACGGGGGGCAGTTGGGAAAGGGCTAAATTATCTTCGCCCTCAATGGGGGCTGGCGAGGTTGGCGCCCCGGTGGGGGGAGCACTTCCGGCAGCCTGGCAGCCGATCAACAGCAAAGCCAACATGCCTGCCCCGAGCCCGCGCCGCCACCAGGTCGAAAGTGGGCGTTGGCGGCGCTTCATGGACTGGGGGTCGGTGATTTCGCGGGCGCGCTGGTCTTTGGCGGAGGGGAAGTTGCCGTGGCGCCCCTGGTGGCAGTCGGGGGAAGCGGCGTCAGGGTGGGGAGCGGCGTGGACGTCGCGGTGGGTGTGGGGGTCCGGTACCAGCGGGGAGTCGGGGTCGGCGTGAGCGTGGGCGGCAGGATCACCGTGGGGGTGATTAAAGCCTCAGGCGGGTAGAGCTCCAACATGGCGGCGCGCCAGTCGCCTCCGGCGAGGACGAATTCGCTGAAGCGCGCGGCCGGATAATACGACCGCCAGGTGCTCAGCGCCGGAACTCGTCGCCAGCTGTAAGCCAGAGCCAGCTCGGTGAAATCGATCCAATATCCCGGGGGCAGGGCGGGGAACGGCGCGCCGCCGGCTTCGTAGCTTTCGGGGTTGCCGTCAAAGCGGGGAGTGAAATTCCAAGGCAGATCGGCGAGCGGCATGCCCTGGGAGCCGTCCTGGTAGCGCGCCCGCAAATATACCCGCCAGTACGTCTCGTTGCCGTAGTCCTCCGGCACGACCACCATCCATCCGGCGTTGACCGGCAAGGTGTTCAAAGCGAAGGCGCGCCCGGTGTACAACCAATCATTCAACATCCCGGGTGGGAGGGGATCGTTGAGGGGAACGTAGGCGTTTTCCAGGGAAGAGAGCAGGTCCCAACCGGTTTCCGCAGCCAGGCGTGTTCGCAGGGCTTTAAACGAATCGTCCACCAGGTCGTGCAGCTGCGGGTAAGGGGCTTGCACGTCCTCCAGATCGACCAGGTGCTGGCGCCCGTTGGGGATCCCGGATACCGGTGTGATCGCTGGAGACCACAATTCTTCAGGCTTCGATCGCGCCGCAGCTTCCAGGGGCTCTGGCAGCGGCATGGGTACGTCCACCTCGCCCCAAGCCAGGCCGACAACCGATCCGGGCAGGATGCGCGGCGGCAGAGCCAGCAGCCCAGGTCCAGGCAGATAGGCAGTGAGCAAAGTCTGGTTGGGTTCATCCAGGGTAGTTAAAAGAGCAGTGCCGTCCGGGCTCCAGGCGGGCCAGTCCCCACTGCCGGCATAAACGGGTTCTCCCGCCCCGGACCACAGGTAGATGCTGTGGTCGCCGCCCTCCCCCGAAGCCCAGGCCAGGCTGCCCCCATCCGGAGACCAGACCGGGTGCGCCTCGCGCCCCTCCGGATTGCGGCTCAGGTTGGTGAAGCGCTCCTCGCCGACCAGGTCCAGGTCGGCCAGCCAGATCTCCCGGTCCCCGCTGCGGGTCGAGACGAAGGCGAGTTGCCGTCCGGACGGTGACCAGCTGGGAGAGAAATCCGCACCCGGATGCATGCTGAGCGGGATGGGTTCGATGCTGTCGTCTACCGCCCGGATGAAGACCTCCAGGTTCCCGTCTTGATAGGTCTCATAAGCCAGCAGCCGGCCGTCCGGGGACCAGCTTGGCGAGGCCTCGTATTCCGGCGTGGCGGTCAGCCGGGTGACCTCGCCGTCGGTCAGGTGGAGCAAATATAAATCCCACTGCTGGTCGCGGTTGGAAGCGAAAGCCAGCCATTCACCGTCCGGGCTGAGCGCGGGGGTGATATCGTCCCAATCGCCGGCGGTCAGGCGGGTGAACGGGGTTTCCAGGGGCTTGTACCGGTACAGGCGGCTGTGGGAGGCTTCCGTCATGGCGAGGAAGACGGTCCCCCGGCTCAAGGGTGATTCTGAGAACTGCTCCGGATCGATGGACATCGCAGTGGGGGCAGGTTCGTTAATTTCGGTTGGGGGCTGGGAGGCGATCGCCGTTGGAGAGGCTGTGGGAGCCGCATCGGTTGCGCTGGCCGGGAGCGTTGCAGAGACGGCTGGGGAACTCGTGGGGGCCAGTTCGGGCCGGTTGTAGGCGACGACCCGCGTTTCCACCAGCGGCCAAAAAACTGCGCTGATACTGATCAGCAGCACAGATAGGATCAGGGTCAGGCGCAGTGAAGCGGGTTTCAACAGACGCAGAAACCGCCGTATTGCGTTGGGGGCCTTTTCTGGGGAGGAGCGATCGAGATTTGACATTGGAACCGGAACTTGCCGCCGTAGTATACCTCGAAATCCATTCTAGCACGCCGGGGCAGGGGGCTAACCTTCAATCTTGCAAACACTATTATGTTATAGGAGAATGTAAGGGTGGATGTTGCCCATCCTTACATTCTAAAATATTATTCGTCAAATCCCATGCTGTACAGGTCGAAATAGTAACCGCCCTGGCTGAGCAGCTCGGCGTGGGCCCCTTTCTCGATGATGCGCCCGTCGTGCATAACCACGATGCAGTCGGCGTTGACCACCGTAGAAAGGCGGTGGGCGATGACGAACGCGGTTCTTCCTTGCAACAGGCGTGCCAGGGCCTGCTGAATCACGCGCTCGGTCTGCGTATCGACGCTTGAAGTAGCCTCGTCGAGGATCAAGATGCGCGGGTCGGCGAGCAAGGCGCGGGCAAAGGAGATCAACTGGCGCTGCCCGACGGAGAGGATCAGGCCGCCTTCCTCCACCTGGGTCTGATAGCCGTCCCGCAGTTGGGTGATGAACTGGTGGGCTCCCACCGCCTCGGCCGCAGATTCGATCTCGGCATCGCTGGCGTCCAATCGTCCAAACCGGATGTTCTCGTGCACCGTTCCGTTGAACAGGAAGGGATCTTGCAGCACGATGCCCATCTGGCGGCGTAAACTCGCTTGAGAGACGCGGCGCAGGTCGTACCCGTCGATGGTCACGCGCCCGCGGGTGGGATCGTGGAAGCGGCTGAGCAGCTTGACCAGCGTGGATTTACCGGCGCCGGTTTCGCCAACCAGGGCTACCGTCGTACCGGCAGGGATATCGAGTTCGATCTCTTCCAGAACCAAGGCCGGATCATCGGGATAGTGGAAAGACACATCCTCAAAGTGCACCTGGCCACGGATGGCCGGCATTTCGGCGGCGCCGGGTGCATCCTCGACCTCGGCCCGGCTGTCCAGCAGCTGGATAATGCGTTCGCCGCTGGCCATGGTGGATTGGAAGGAGTCGAACCGGCGGCTGAGGTCCCGGATGGGGTCGAAGAAGCGATCGATATAGAGCAAAAAGGCCACCAGGGTGCCGGGCGTGAGCGCGTTGGCGCTCCCTAAGTTATCACCCAACAGGGCGGTGCCGCCTAACCAGACCACCAAAACGGTCGCCGTGGTCCCCAGCAGTTCCACCGATGCGGGAAACGCGGCGGCGATGCGCGCCGCCCGGAGGTTGGCATCCAGGTTGTTGCGGTTGACTTCGTCCCGGAAATAGCGGTAGTTGACTCCCTGGCGGGAGAAGGCTTGGACTACGCGCACGCCGTTGATATTCTCCGCCAGCACGGAATTCACCCAGCTGATGGCGGCGCGCACCTGGCGGTAGTTGTCCCGAGCCAGGCGGCGCAGATATATGGTCACGGCGATCATCACGGGGAGCACGGTGAAGGTAAGCAAAGATAAGCGCAGGTTCATGCTGAGCATGGCGACGATGATACCGGCCAGCGTGAACAGATCGCGAGCCACGGCTAGCACCGCCCAGGTGAGGAATTCCCGCAGCACGCCCACATCGTTGATCACCCGGGTGATAACCCGCCCGACGCTGTAATGGCTGAAGAAGCTCAGGGACAGCCCCTGCAGGTGGTCGAACAGCCCGGCGCGCAGATCGTAAATGATCGATTGTCCCACCCGCGCCATGATGTTAACGCGCACAAAGGTGACCAGCCACTGCACCGCGGCTGCCAGGGCATAAACCAGCACTGCATTGCGCAAAGCGACCACCGAACCTTGTTCCAGGCCGGCATCCAGGGCGTACTTGACCAGATAGGGACCGACCACCGCGGCCGCCGAGCCGGTGAGCATCAGCAGCAGCGCCAGGGTGAACCGCCCGGCGTAGGGGCGCACGAAGCGGATCAGCTCCCGGGTCACCCGAGGGTCGTATCCTTTGAGATAGATGTCTTCGCTGTGCGGTCTGGTTGTGGACATAGAATCGTCAGGTGAATTCCGTTTGGGTCAGCCGGTCTCGAAACTGCCCGACTTGGGCAGGGGATAAGACAGCGAATCTTGCAGGCCGAGGGCCTGTACCTCCTCGCGAAAACGCTCCTGGTCGCGCAACTGCAGGTCGTAGATCTCCCGGTACAGGCCGTCTTGCTCGAGCAGTTCGGCATGTACGCCGCGTTCGACGATGCGGCCGTCCTCCATGACCAGGATCAGGTCGGCCCGACGCACGGTGGAGAGCCGGTGTGCGATCACGAAGGTGGTACGGTTTTCTATTAATCTTTCCAGGGCTTTTTGGATCTGCCGCTCGGTTTGGGTGTCCACGCTGGAGGTGGAATCGTCCAGGATCAAGATGCGCGGGTCCATGAGCAGGGCTCGTGCGATGGCGACGCGCTGACGCTGCCCGCCGGAAAGGGTGATACCGCGCTCGCCGACGACGGTCTCGTAGCCCTCGGGAAGCGCCTGGATGAATTCGTGGGCCTGCGCCGCTTGCGCGGCTGCGACGATCTCTTCCAGGCTGGCTTCCGGACGGCCGTAGGCGATGTTCTCCCGGATGGTGGTAGAGAACAGCAGGGAGGTCTGCAGCACGATGCCGATCTGGCGGCGCAGAGAGACCAAATCGACGCTACGCACGTCCACGCCGTCCACGGCGACCCTGCCTTCGCTGACCTCGTAAAACCGGGGGATCAGATTGATCAGGCTGGTCTTTCCGGAACCGGTGGGGCCAATCAAGGCGACGATCTGGTTAGGCTCGACTTCCAGGTTGATGTCTTCCAGGGCATGAGCCTGTTCCCCTTGATACCGGAAACACACCTGATCGAACGCCACTGCCCCGGAGAGCGCCGGTAATACGGTTGCGTCTTCCGGAGTGCGAATCGCCGGGACGAGGTCGAGCACTTCGAAATTGCGGCGCACGCCGGCGACGGCTTCCCCGGCCAGGTTGACCAGCCAGGTGAGCTGCTGGGCCGGTGAAGCCAGCATGAGCATGTAGCTGTTAAAGGCCACCAGTTCGCCAAGGGTCAGCTCGCCGGCAAGGACCATCCGGCCCCCAAACCACAGGATCAGGATGGTACCCAGCGTGACCAGCAGGTGGGAGGTGGGCATGATCTTGGACCACTCGCCGATGACCGTAACTCGGGCGTCGTACAGCTTGCGGTTGTGCTGGTCGAAGCGTTCGACCTCATAGGGCTCGCGGGCGAAGGCGCGCACCACCTGCACGCCGGCGACGTTCTCTTGCAAACGGGCGGAAAGTTCGCCCAATGCATTGTCCACCGCCAGGAAGTAATTGCCAATCCTGCGGCCAAAGTTGGTGGTCATCAGCGCCAGGGGGAGCAGCGGGGTCAGGGCAATCAGCGCCAGGCGGGGGTTGTCCAGGAACAACAGGGTGACAACTCCGATCACCAGCAGTAGCAATTGCAGCAGCTCGACCACGCCAAACCCGGTGAAGCGTTCGATCGAGCGCACATCCTCGATGGTGCGGCTGATCAGCTGCCCGGTTTGAGCATGGTCATGGTAACTGAAAGACAGGCGCTGGACCTGGTCGTACATGCGGTTGCGCAGGTCGTACCCGACGTGGGAGGCGATCCACTCACTCAGGTATCGTTCCCAATAGAGCAAAGCTGCCCGGGTCAGGCCGATCCCCAGGATGACCAGCGCGGCCTGGATCATAAAGCCAACCTCGCCGCGCGCTAGGCCCACGTCGATCACCAGTCGGATGATAGTTGGGATGGCCAGGCTGATCCCGGTGGAGATCACCAGGAAGGTCAACGCCAGGACTATCTGGCGCCGGTAGGGGCGCAGCAGGGCGGTCAGTCGCAGCAGAGATTTCATGAAAATCGAAGTCTTGAGCGAATTGTTTTCTGGCGGGCGCGGGCGGCTCAGCCGGGGATGTTGAACGCCACCCGGCCCCGATCCACCACGGTGATCTGCGGCTCGGGCGGCGGCGGGCGTTCGCCTTCAAGCTCGTCCTCGGGGAGGTCGAGTTCGGCGTAGAAGATCTCGGCTGAGAGGGTGTAGCGCCCGCCCGGCTCCGGGTTCGGCAGGTGGACGGTCAGTTCCAGGCGCGGGTTGATGCTCTCGATGATGCTGAGCTCAGCGACCTCTTCGCCTTGGGCGTTGGTGACGATGATCTCACCGCTGGGACGCTTGAGGAACGGGGTCAGCTGCAGTTCGACGTGCACACGCCTGCCGTCCGGGTAAGGTTGTGCGCTCAGGTTGAGGATGCGCACCTCTTCAGGCGGCAGCGGAATCTCGTTGGGGTCTTGAAAAAAGATATCCATGATCACCTGGCCGTTAGACGAACGTCTATTATACTCGCTTCACCATGCCCCATTTTCCCGGCGAACTGCGCAACTCCTTATTCAGAAATGCTGGTAAGCTCCTGTGGGGAACGCAGCTCAGCGCCCATTGATCAATGACCTTTGAAGGAGCGATCACGATGAAATTTGAGACCCTGGCGATCCACGCAGGACAGGAGCCGGATCCAACGACCGGCGCGGTGATGACGCCGATCTACCAGACCTCCACCTACGCGCAAGAGGGCGTAGGCGAGCACCATGGATACGAGTATTCGCGCACCGGCAACCCGACCCGCACGGCGTTAGAAGCCTGCCTGGCTGCGTTGGAGGGCGGCGAATACGGACTGGCTTTCGCCTCCGGGATGGCGGCCACCGACGCTGTGCTGCGCTTGTTGAAGCCGGGAGATCATATCCTGGCCGGTAACGACGTGTATGGCGGCACCTTCCGCCTGTTCGATAAAGTCCTGGCGCCCTACGGGCTGGAATTCAGCTACGTGGATACCAGCGACCTCGACCAGGTGCGCGCCGGGCTGCGTCCGGAGACGCGCCTGGTCTGGCTGGAGACGCCGACCAATCCCCTGCTGACCATCACCGACCTGGCCGGTGTGGCGGAGATCCTGCGCGCTCACCCGGCAAGCCCGTGGCTGGCGGTGGACAACACCTTCGCCACGCCTTATTTGCAGCGACCGCTGGAACTGGGCGCGGACATCGTGGTGCATTCGACGACAAAATACCTGGGCGGGCATTCGGACGTGGTCGGCGGCGCGGTGGTCGTCCGTGACGCGGGCCTGCGCGAGCGCCTGGCTTTCTTGCAGAACGCGGCGGGCGCGGTGCCCGGGCCGCTGGATTGCTTCCTGGTCCTGCGCGGTTTGAAAACCCTGCCGGTGCGCATGGACCGCCACGCGGCCAACGCCGCGGCGGTCGCCGATTTCCTGGCAGGTCGCAGCCAGGTGAAAAACGTGCTGTACCCGCTTCTGGAGGGCCATCCGGGGGCCGAGTTGGCCCGGCGCCAGATGCTCAACGGCGGCGGGATGGTTTCCTTCGTGGTCAAGGGAGGGGAAGCTGCCGCTCGCCGGGCAGCCGAAAGCACGCAGATTTTTACATTAGCCGAATCCCTGGGCGGGGTCGAGTCGCTTATCGAGCTGCCTGCAGCGATGACCCACGCCTCCACAGCGGGGTCGCCTTTGGCGGTGGACCCCGGCCTGATCCGGCTGTCGGTCGGTTTAGAGCACGTTGAGGATTTGCTGGAGGATTTGAGCCGCGCGTTAGCAGCCCGGGAATGAGGTCCCGGCCCCTTGCGTCAGAGCAGACTTGCTGCCACCCGTTTGGCGGCGGACCTTACTCATCGTATAAATAGGTCGGTTCGGCGTAGTAGCGCACGCTCTTGCTGGCGACGCGCTCCTGCAGCCAATCCTGCAGGGCGGCGTCCTTCTCTTCCAGGGATTTTTCCGCCCTCAGCTCTTTCAACGGATAATTGACGTGTAAAGCGCGCGGCGCAATGGTAAAGCGCGTGCTGCCGGCGGGCAGCAGCCGATCTACCCCGGCAAGGTAGAGCACATCCTCCACCCGGAAGCGGGGCAGGATCACCAGGCCGGTCAGCTGAGGGTACAGCTTGATGAGCGCTTCCATCTCGCCGAGTCCGGTACGATCGAGCCGTCCCCGATTCGTGTACGTATCGACGACCTTATTCAATAAATCCACCCGGGTGACCAGGTCGTTGCTGGGCGGGTAGGCTGCCAAGGTCTCGCCATCCGGCAGACGCAGCAGCGCCAGGGCCTGTTTTTCCTGCAGCTCCTGGCGAGCGTCCGGGTGGTCTTTCGCTTCCAGCTCGAGATTGGGGATAGCGCGGATATTTTCGATAAAGGCCTGGGTCTCGTATTCCCAGATGACGTGATTCCAGGGGTTCAAATCTAAACCGGGGTCGTCCGGTTCCACCACCTGGGCGAGGATGTGGGGGATCTCCAGCTCTTTGAAAACCAGGCTGCGATGGGCCCCATCCAAAACCAGGTAGCGCCCGGTGCGATCCCGTAAGGGGACAACGATCGGTGGGTTGCGCAGCACGGTGCTCTGCTCGATGCTTTTTATCAGGTCCGGAGAGCGCTGTTGGTCATGGTGTTCGTGCAGCAACAGCTTGTCAACCGGGAGAATTGCTAAGAGAGGTAAATCTCGGATCATGGTGGCAGGTTGGTTACCTTGGTCAGATGCCTTGCGCCATGAAATCCAGCACGTCGATCTTGGTGAGGATCCCGATGGGGCGGTCCTGTTCCGTCACCAGCACGACGTAGCCTTCGACGATAGAAGGCAGCACTTCCTCCAGGCTGGTCTGGCCTGAGAAGACCGCTTCAGCAGGCTGGACAATAGAAGCGATGGTCTCTTCGGCGGAGTGCTCGTGGTTGGTCTCCAGCATATGGTTGAGCAAGTCCACTTCGGTGACCAGGCCTGCCAGCGCGCCATCCGGCTTCACCGCCGGCAGCTGCGAGATATCGTGCGCCTTCAAACGGCCGATCACCTCCACGATGGGGTCGTCCACCGAGGCAGTGATCAGCTCCTGGAAGGGTTTGGCGCTGAGGATTTCATTTAAGGATACCTCGCCCCATTCCAGCTCCAGGAAGCCGTTCTCCCGCATCCACTTATCGTCGAAGACCTTGGAAAGGTAGCGCGAGCCCGAATCCGGCAGGATGACCACGATGGTGCGGTTGGGGCCGGCCTTGTGCGCATAGCGCGCCGCCGCAGCCAGCGCCGAACCCGAAGATCCGCCGCAGAAGATACCCTCATCCTTGACCAGCCGGCGAGTCCAGAGAAACGACTCTTTATCGGTGACCCGCAGCACCTCGTCGATCGTAGAAAGATCCAGGGTAGAAGGCAGGAAGTCTTCACCGATTCCTTCGACTTTGTAGGTGGTCGGCTCGGCATCTTCGAGGACCCTGCCAGCCTCCCAGGTCTCTAGCAAGATCGATCCGGTGGGGTCAACGCCGATGATACGGACGTCCGGGTTTTGTTCCTTCAGATAATGCCCTACGCCGGTGATAGTCCCGCCGGTGCCCATACCGATAACCACGTCGGTGACGCGCCCCCGGGTTTGCTCCCAGATCTCCGGGCCGGTGGTCTGGTAGTGACTGCGCGGATTCTCCGGGTTGTGATACTGATTGGCCAGGATAGCGTTATTGGTTTCCGCGACGATGCGCTTGGCGACATTGTAATAGGAGCGCGGGTCTTCTGGGGCGACCGCGGTAGGCGTGATGACTACCTTGGCGCCGTAGGCGCGCAGCAGCTGGATCTTTTCCTGGCTCATTTTGTCGGGCATGACGAAGACGGCTTTGTAGCCCTTGATGGCGCAGACGATCGCCAGGCCGACGCCGGTGTTGCCAGAGGTGGCTTCGACGACGGTGCCGCCGGGTTTTAACCGGCCGCTGTCTTTGGCTTCCATGATCATATTCAGGGCGATGCGGTCTTTGACCGAGCCGCCGGGGTTAAAAGCCTCGATCTTGGCGTAGAGTGGGCTGGGCAGGCCGCGGCTCAGGCGGTTCAGGCGAATCAGGGGAGTCTTACCGATGGCGTCGAGGACGTTATCGTAGACGCGCAGTGACTCAGAGGTGGGTAAACCGTTCGTGGACATGAGTTTGCTCCAAAGAAGTCAAGATAGGCCGGTTGCGAGGCGGATTGGGAGGAGGCTAGAGGGATTATTATAACTTACCCATTTTCGGCTGCTCTGAGGGCGACTTGCAAAAAGACCCCTTTGCTCTTCAGAGCAAAGGGGTCTTAAAGAAATACATCAATATCTTTGAGGTTACATACCCGCCATAAAAGCCAACCCGACCGTACCGGGACCGGCGTGCGTCCCCACAACTGGGCTGACCTCCGTGAAGACGCTTTCGACTGCGTCCAAACGCTGGCTGGTTTCATCGAGCAAGATCCTGGCCTCTTCGGCTGCGTTGGCGTGCAGCGTCGCCAGTCGGACCGGTTGGCGTCCACCTACGCGCTCTTCGATCAGTTCGACCAGCCGGTTGAGCGACTTCTTGCGGGTACGCACCCTCTCAACGGCTTCAATCTTCCCGTCTAGGACTTCCAGGATCGGCTTGATGTTCAGCGCGGTGCCCAGGAAGCGCGCGCCGCCGCCGATGCGCCCACCGCGGTGCAGGTACTCCAGCGTATCTACGGCAAAGACTACCCCGGTATGTGGGGCGGCCTTTTCGGCAAGCGCCTTGGCTTCCTGTAAGGACGCGCCTTCCTCGACCGCCCGGGCGGTGGCCAACACCTGAAAGCCCAATGCCATGGCGACGGATTGGGAATCGACGATCTCGATGGAGGCGCCGGGGAAGAACTCCAGCGCCTGGGTTGCGGACTCGATGGTCCCGGATAACTTCCGGGATACCAAGATCGCCAGGATTTCGCGATCATTTTCAAGCAGCTGGCTGTAAATTTGATTAAAAGCTGCCGGGGTTACCTGGGAAGTTTTCGGGTGTACCGGGTCTTTTTCCAGGCGTCGATAGAATTCATCGGGTTGTATATCGACCCCATCCAACAAAGTCTCCTCCCCCCATATCAGCACTTGCGGCAGCACGTGGATATCGTACTGCTGGCGCAGGTCCGCCGGTATAGTTGCAGTGCTGTCGGTTACGATGGCGACTTTTGACATCAAGTATTACTCCTTTGGAATCCTGATTGCAAAGCGTGGTTGGTAGCCCCATTATATAAATAACCCCCTTGCCCCGGTCAAGTTGCGAAG
>CAYNWK010000133.1:0-12258 GCA_964400875.1 uncultured Anaerolineaceae bacterium
CATCGGGGAGACAGTCACAACCTGCCAGGACCTCAGCAACCGCTTCGGACATTTCGCCATCAACGACTAATGACACCTAAAGCCAGTTCATGACAGTGATAATTTTCCGGTATTCAATAATTGGCGGATATATAAGCGATAAACAACCACGATCCAAGGATCAACGAATCATGCCCCCAAAACATCCTTTAATTTATCGAAGAAACCCCTTTCCTGGGGGGTCACTTCGGTGCCCAGACTTTTTCCTAGCTTTTCCAACAGATCGCGTTGTTCGGTATTCACCGAGACAGGAATGCTCACGTTGATAATCACCAATTGGTCGCCCCGACCATTACTCCGCAGGTGAGGTACACCCTTACCACGCATGCGGACGACCTTTCCGGGCTGCGTACCGGCGGATATTTTCAAAACGGCTTCACCGTCTACCGTTGGGACGTGAACCTCATCACCCAAAGTAGCCTGGGCAATATTGACATTCAAATCCAGAAGGATATCGTTATTGCGCCGCCGGAAATATTTATGGGGTTGGGCCTGGATGACCAGATACAAGTTTCCAGGAGGTCCACCGTTAACCCCAGGTTGGCCTTCGCCTGCCAGGCGTATTTGAGTTCCAGTATCGACCCCCGCAGGAATAGTCACCACTTTTTTACGAGACCTGCGGACCTGTCCGCGGCCACTGCAAGTTGAGCAGGGATCGACAATAACTTCACCCTTACCGTTGCAAGCCGGACAGGTAGTTACCTGCACCATCGATCCAAAAATCGTCTGTTGGGATCGACGAACTTCACCATTACCACCACAAGTAGAACAACGAGAAGGTGACGTACCTGGTTTTGCACCTGAGCCGCTACAGGTTTCGCAGACCTCATCTCGGGTGATCTCGATTTCTTTATCAACCCCAAAAACAGATTCTTCGAATTTCAGGTGGACGCGGTATTGCAAGTCAGCACCCTGGCGGGGTGCATTAGGGGAACGCCGGGAAGACCGGCCAAAACCGCCTAATCCAAACCCAAAAAGGTCACCCAAAATGTCAGAAAAATCCACAGAGGTCCAATCCGGAACCCCACCCATTCCCTGGACACCTGCATGACCATAGCGATCATAGGCAGCGCGTTTGTCCTGATCGGAAAGGATAGCATAAGCCTCATTTAACTCTTTGAATTTTTCCTCGGCATCAGCTTCCTGGCTCACATCAGGATGATATTTGCGCGCCAAGCTTCGGAAAGCGGATTTGATCTCACCGTCCGAAGCACCTCTGGCAACACCAAGAGTCTCGTAGTAATCTTGTGGCATTTGTGTCCATTAGAAGTTAGCGCGTCAAACGTTGAAATGTTTGCCGCGCTAACTTGGGATCTTATTGATTATGCGTCTTTGAACTCGCCATCAACGACATCTTCATCATCGCTGGGGCCAGCTTGATCTTCAGGGGGTGGTGCGTAACCTTCAGGGGCTGCCCCAGGAGGAGGTGTTTCCTGTTGGTAGGCTGCTGTGCCAATTTTCTGGACAACCTTGGAAAGTTCCTCTGTGGCACGCTTGATGGTTTCAGCGCTGGCGTTCTCATCCTCCAAGATTTTGCGAACCTCAGTAGTTTTTTCATTGACCTGGTTCTTGATATCATCGGGGATTTTATCGCCCAACTCTTCCATTGCTTTTTCAGCAGAATAGGCCATATTATCAGCGTTGTTGCGAGCCTCAACCAGTTCCTTGCGTTTGAGATCCTCATCGGCATGTCGTTCAGCTTCTTCTTTCATGCGTGAAATTTCAGCTTCGCTCAAGCCAGAGGAGGCCGTGATGGTGATGTGCTGGCTGCGACCGGTGGCTTTGTCCTGAGCGGTAACTTTGAGAATGCCGTTAGCATCGATATCGAATGTCACTTCGATTTGGGGGACACCGCGCGGTGCCGGGGGAATTCCATCCAGGATGAAGCGGCCCAAGGACTTATTATCGCCCGCCATGGGACGTTCGCCCTGAAGCACGTGGATCTCAACCTGCGGCTGGTTATGGCTGGCTGTGGAGAAGATCTGGCTCTTGCGAGCCGGGATGGTGGTATTGCGCTCGATAAGGGCGGTTGCCACACTGCCCAGGGTTTCCACAGAGAGGGTCAATGGGGTGACATCCAAGAGCAAGATGTCTTTGACATCGCCACCCAAAACACCGGCCTGGATGGCGGCGCCGACGGCCACGACTTCATCGGGGTTTACACCTTTGTGAGGCTCTTTGTCAAAATATTTCTTGACAGCTTCCTGAACAGCGGGCATCCGGGTCATGCCACCAACCAATACTACCTCATTGATATCGGATGGTTTTACCCCGGCATCATCCATAGCGCGTTTGACCGGTCCCATTGAACGTTCGACCAGGTCAGCGGTGAGCTGCTCCACCTTGGAGCGTGTCAATTGGGTCACCAGGTGTTTAGGTCCGGTCGCGTCCGCGGTGATGTAGGGCAGGTTGATTTCGGTGGTGCCGAGGCTTGACAGTTCGATCTTAGCCTTCTCAGCTGCTTCCCTGAGTCGCTGCAAGGCCTGGCGATCCTGGCGCAAGTCCATGCCATTGGTCTTCTGGAACTCATCCGCCAGGTAATCGATGACACGGAGATCGAAATCATCACCACCCAGGAAAGTATCACCACTGGTGGACTTGACTTCGAAAACACCTTCGCCCACTTCAAGGACGGAGATATCGAAAGTTCCACCACCCAGATCGTAAACCGCGATGGTTTCGTTCGATTTTTTATCCAGGCCGTAAGCAAGTGACGAGGCGGTCGGTTCGTTGATGATGCGCAGCACCTCCAGGCCGGCGATCTTGCCGGCGTCCTTGGTGGCGTTGCGCTGCGCATCGTTGAAGTAAGCCGGTACGGTGATCACCGCCTGGGACACTCTCTCACCCAGGTAAGCTTCGGCATCGGCCTTCAGCTTGCTCAGGATCATCGCCGAGATTTCCGGCGGAGAGTATTCCTTCCCGTCCAGGCTCACGCGCACGTCGCCGTTCGGCGCCTCAGTGATCTGGTAAGGCAGCCGGGAGACGGCGCGCTGTACTTCGGCGTCGCTGAACTTGCGGCCCATGAAACGCTTGATCGAAAAGATGGTGTTCTCGGGGTTGATCACCGCCTGGTTGCGAGCCACCCGCCCGACCAGCCGCTCGTGATTCTTGTTGACCGCCACGACGGAAGGGAACAGGCGCTCCCCTTCTGCGGAAGGGATCACGACCGGTTCGCCGCCTTCCATGACCGCGACGACGGAGTTCGTCGTCCCCAGGTCGATGCCGATAATCTTTGCCATGAATGAAGCCTCCGTATGAGAATAATAAATAGTTTGCAGGTGTTGCAATCGGGACGTTTCGTTCCCGGACCTGTCTGACGAATACCTGGTTATTAGGCGCCCGAGAGCGAAGTTTGTTATTTAGCGACGCGCACGCGGGCCGGGCGCAGGACGTGATCCCCGAGCATATAGCCGGGTTGGACCACTTCGATGATCGCTCCGCTTTCGTACTCCGGGTTGTCTTCGTGGGTGATAGCCTCGTGCAGGTTTGGATCGAAGGGCTCTTTGCTCTCCGCCCGCATCGGTTTAACCCCTTCCAGCTCGAGAAAATTGAGCAGCTTGCGGTAGATTAGCTCGATCCCGCCGGCCCAAACAGCTCCATCCCCTTCTTGTGGGCGGTCCTTCAGGGCGCGCTCCAGGTCGTCGACGACCTCGAGATAGCGTCTGATCACGTTGCCGGCGGTGAGCTTCTGGCTTTGTTCGCGCTCGCGCTCGATGCGTTTCTTGTAGTTGGCGAACTCCGCCCGGGCGCGCTGCCAGCCGTCCAGGTATTCGTCGGCTTTGGCGCGCGATGCGGCCAGTTCTTCTTGCAAGGCTTCGACGTCCAGGCTTTCCACTTCCTCGCCAGAGGTCTCTTCCAGTTCTGCCTGGTTCGCTTCAGTCCCGCCCTCTTTGGGCGGGGTCTCTTCTTCGACTTTGACTTCCATGATTTCGGGTTGCTCGTTTTTATTTTCAGCCATAATGATTCCTTGAACTGCGTAATTTCTAAAAGGATAGGAACTACGCAGTTCTCGGTAAAATTGGAGGTTGTTGGGTGAGCTTCTCCCACCCAAACGCCCCCTTTCTTCCCTCGAGTGCGTAAGTCCTAGAGGATTTTAACTTAATCGCTGTGCATCTCGGTCACCAGGTCACTGAGGATGCCGGCGACAAAGCGGACCGTCGAGATGGTCCGCGGGTAAGCCATGCGGATGGGGCCTAAGACCCCGAGCGTGCCGGTCGCCAGCCCGGGTGCACCGTAGCGCGCCAGCACCATCGAGCACTGGCTCAGCTCCTCCCAATCCCCTTCACCGCCGATCAACACCTGAACGCCGCCGATCCCACTGTTCAGCACGGTGCGAGTGAGCAAATCTTCCAGCAGGGAGCGCTCCTCCAGCACGCGCAGAGCCCGGCGGGCGTTTTCTGCCTCGGCGAACTCGGGTTCTGCCAGCACGTTGGTCAGGCCGTCGCGGTACACCTCGCCGCCCAGGATGGCCGCAGATCGTTCCATCTCTGCGACGGTCAGTTTGAGCACGTCCTGCTCCAGGGTGCCCAGCTGGCCGGCCAAAACGGCAATTTCGTCTGAGTTGAGCCCCTGGCAGATGTCGTTGACTTCGTTGGCGACCTGGCTGAGTCGATCTTGTGCAACCGGCTCGGCCAAAACCAGCATCTGCTGGCGCACTTCACCGCCGCTCATCACCAGCACCATCAACACCTGGCGGCCCACCGTGCCGATCAGTTCCAGGTGTTTGAAACGGGCCTGTTCGGGGTGTGGGGCGGTCACCAGGGAAGCAGCCTGCGATTGGTGAGCCAGGATGGAGGCAGCCAGGCGCATCCACTGGTCAACATCGTGGCGGGCCTGGTAAAACTGGTGGGTGATCGTTCTGCGGGTGTTGGCCGGCAGCTCGGTGTGGCCCATCAGCTGTCCCACGAAATAACGATAGCCATCCTCCGTGGGTTCGCGCCCGGCGGAGGTATGCGGCTGGCGCAGGTAACCCATGTCGGTCAGCGCAGCCATCTCGTTGCGCACGGTTGCGGAGCTGATCTCCAGGCTGTAGTCTTCGACCAGCCGCTGCGAACCAACCGGTTGGGCCGTATCGATATAGTCCCGGATCACCAGAGCCAGGATAAATTTTCGTCTTTCGGTGAGCTTTGCCATTCTGTTTCCTACACATTAGCACTCGCGTTGCGCGAGTGCTAAGAAGTACCTGTATGATGATACCATGCCGGTGGGACTGCGTCAAGACGGGCTAGTTAACAGTTTGCTTAATCGCTGTAGACGTTGCGTATTTCACGGGGGAACTGGGAGTGTTTTAGCGTAATCCGCGTCCGTTCCTCAAGATTATCAGGCTTATGTGCGGCAGTATCTGCGCAGCTGCCGCAGCGTCGCGGCGAAATCCTTCGCGTGGGGCGCTTCCAGCTTCAAGCTTTCGCCGCTTACCGGGTGTTCCAGGAAGAGCGTATTTGCGTGCAGGCCCATGCGGCCTAACAAGGCGCGTTCTTTGGATAAGTCGCCGTGGTAATTCGGCTTGACCTGGGAGAGCCATACGCCCGCCTCGGAGCCGTATAGACCGTCAGCGACCAAGGCGAAACCGATGGCAGCCAGGTGGGCGCGGATCTGGTGTGTCCGGCCGGTCTGGGGGCGAGCCTCTACCAGGCTGTAGGACGGCGGGGTGGGCTGTCTTGGATGATTGGGAATGGGATAGCGTTCCAGGACGTGCAGCCGGGTTGTGGAGGGTTTGCCGCTCTGGTGGTCGATGACGGTGCGGTGCCGCCGGTCGCCGTCCGCCCGTAGGGGCAGCCGCACGGTTTTTTCCTCCCAGGCGGGCGCGCCTGGGACCAGCCCGTGGTACAGCTTGCCGACCTGCCTGGCGGAGAACTGCTGGTTGAGCGCCCGGTGCACCGATTCGCTGCGGGCCAGCACGACCAGCCCGCTGGTATCCCGATCGATGCGGTGGACGATCCACAGCGGGCCGAACTCCGCCTCCAGGATGCCCCTCAGGTGGGGAGCATCCGGATCGAAGCCGTCCTGCAGGACGGTCAGGCCGGCGGGTTTGTTTACCGCCAGCAAGCTGTCATCCCACCACAGCGCCAGGTCGCTCGCTTTGAACCTCGCCATGGCGTCTAACTGGCCGGGGTCATGCCCTCACGCCCTTCGGGCATGGGCCCGGCGGCGGGCGGGGCTTCTCTCACCCGGGCCATCAACAGCCCGGCGGCGAGCATGAAGACAGCAGCAAAAATGAACATCACCCGGTAATTCCCGTCTGTCAGGTCGATCAACACTCCTACGCTCTGGGGCCCCGCGACGGCGGCGATATTGGAGGCCAGGTAGTACAGCCCCGTAAAGGCGCCGATGCGCGCGTCGCCGCCCACGTCGTAAACCATCGGCAGGGAATTGACGTTGATCAGCGCCCAAAAGATGCCCGCCGGTACGAGCAGCGCGATCAGCATCAGCTGGTTGCTGACCAGCAGGCCGTACAGGAACAGCAGCGTTAACCCGCCGATGCCGATCAAGATCACCCGCCGGCGGCCAAAGCGGCTGGCCAGCAGTCCGCTGGGTACGGCGAAAATGACGAACATCAGCGCCAGGCCGGAGGTCAGAATCGACATCCGCCCGGCGTCAATGCCCAGTGAAAAGCGCCCGAAGGAAGAAATCCAGGTCTCCAAGGCGTTATAGCCCATGAACCAGAACAGGATCGCCAGCAGGATCAGCAGGCCGGATCGATCCGAGGCGCGCAGCACCTCCCCCAGGTTGGCGAAAAAGCCCCCGGAGCTGGATTGCTGTTGGCTCTCCGGAGGCATTTGCGGCTCGCGCACGAAGAGCAGTACCACGCTGATGGCGATCAGCAAGACCACGCCGCCGAAGGCGAAGGGGGCAATCCGTCCCTGTGCGTATAAAAACCCGCCGATCAGCAGGGCGGCGATGGCGCCCAGGCCGCCCATCAGGTTGATCACCCCATTGGCGGTGCTGCGCTGGTGGGCTGGGAAGAGATCTCCCAGCAGCGCGACCGTCGGCGAGCGGAACAGCGCCATGGCCAGGTTGGTGAGCAGGATGGCGAACATGACCCCCACCGCCGAGCGCATCGCCGGGACGGCGATGAAAAAGATCGCCGCCAGCGGCGCGCCGATCAGCATCCACGGCTTGCGCCGGCCCAGGCGGGTGCGCGTGCGGTCCGAACGCTCTCCTACGATGGGCTGGACGAACATATTAAGGTAGTTGTCCCAGGTCATGATGAAGCCGATCGCCGTCGCCGAGAGGGCGAAGTCGTCCCGCAGGAAGATGGGTACGTAGTTGTTGAAGATCGGCCAGATCAGGCTGATGCCGAAAAACCCGAAACCCAGCACGAGCGTTTTGCCGTAGGGGAAGCGCGCTTTCATAAGAAGGCTCCTCTTCTTAACCAGTTGCAACACATTTCTCGATCATTAAAATTCGCTAGATGAAGCTGCTGAAATGCGTTGCACCTCACGTTGAACCCTTTAGGATGTGCTTTGATCCTCGGGGTCCCGATCTTCCAAAGAAGCCAGGAAAGCCCGGTCCGCAGGGGAGAGCTCGGCGTATTCCAGCAGGTCGGGCCGGCGCTGCCAGGTGCGCAGCAAGGCCTGCTCCCGGCGCCAGCGCTCGATGCGCGCGTGGTCGCCAGAGATGAGCGCCTCGGGCACCTGCCAGCCGCGGAAATCCGCCGGGCGGGTGTAATGCGGGTATTCCAGCAGCCCAGAGGCGTGCGAATCTTTCCGCGCGCCTTGCGGGTTGCCCAACGCGCCGGGGATCAGTCGTGCGATGGCGTCGATCAGCACCAGCGCGGGCAGTTCCCCGCCGGTCAGCACGTAGTCGCCGATGGAGATCTCGTCGGTGACCAGGTGCTGGCGCACCCGTTCATCGATGCCTTCGTAGCGACCGCATAACAGGCCCAGGCGCTCGTGCTGGAGCAGCTTTTCGGCCATGCCCTGGCTGAAAGTGCGCCCTTGCGGGGTAAGCAGTATCACTGGGCAGGGCGGCGGCGCGCCCAAAACATCCTCCACCGCCGCGAAGATCGGCTCCGCTTTCATCACCATGCCGCCGCCGCCCCCGTAAGGCTCCTCGTCAGTGATGTGGTGCTTGTCTGTGGCCCAGGCGCGGATGTTGTGCAGGCGCACCTCGAGCAGGTCGCGCGCCTGGGCGCGCTGCAGGATGCTGGTTTGAAGATAAGGTTCGAATACCTCGGGAAAGAGGGAGAACACGTCGAAGAGCATGGCTGTTTCATTCTAGCCGCGAGCCGGTAGATTGACAAGCGTTTCGGGCGACTTGACGCTCAATGCCTCAGTTATGGTAAGATGCAAGCGTTATGTATTTGAACGGTAGCAACTGGAATATGAAGCGCCGCCGCAGGCGGCGTTCAAACCCCTGGCGCATTTTGCTCATCGTGGTGCTGATTGGGGTCGGTTTATACGTTAACCAGGTGGTGGTGCCGGCCACGCCGCCGCTCTTCATACCAACGGCGACGGCGACCCGCAGCCCCGAGTCTTATATTAATGAAGCGCAGGCGCTCTATGAAGAAGGCAAATTACTCCAGGCCATCGATTCCTATGAGGAAGCCGTTCAGGTGGATCCGGATAACCCGTCGATTTACCTGGACCTGGCGCGCGCTCAAATCTATACCAACCGGTACGAAGCTGCGTTAGAGAACGCCGAGAAAGCCTTGATTTTGAACAACAACAATCCCCTGGCCCACGCCATGAAGGCCTGGGCTCTGGACTTTGAGGGCGATTATACGCAGGCGGAGGCTGCGGTAAAACGCGCCATCGAGTTGGATGCCAATAGCGCCATCGCACATGCCGTCTATGCCGAGATTTTGATGGATCAGTCGCTGACCAGCCAGGGGGATTTGGGCACGCTGGACCGGGCTATCGAGGAATCGCGCCAGGCGATCGCTCTGGATGGCAATCTGCTGGAGTCTCGGCGGGCGCGCGGCTACGTGCTGTGGAACACCGGCAACTACGAGGAGGCCATTCAGGAATACAAGACTGCCGTCGCCATCAACGATAAGATCGCCGATCTGCACATGGCGCTGGGCTATAATTATTATTTCCTTGGGGAATCCGCCTCGGCTGTGGAAGAGTTCCTGCAGGCTTACGCCCTGAACCCCACCGATCCAACCGCGCCTTTGGAGATTTCGCAGACCTATTCGTCGGTGGGTGATTTCAGCCAGGCGGTGCAGTACGCCGACCAGGCGGTCAAAGCCGCTCCCGAAAATCCGAAGTTTCACGGCAACCTGGGCGTGATGTATTACAAGAACAACCAGCTGCCGGAAGCGATCGAATCGCTGACGTTGGCTTTGCGCGGCGGAGTGATGGAAGACGGCACGGTGGTGGAGGGTCTTCCCCTGGATTACGGCAGCGTCGCCAACTACTACGCCATTTACGGGTTGGCCCTGGCCAAGTCCGGTCGCTGCGGCGACGCGGTGCCCATCTTTCAGGCGATCATCAACGGCGTTCCGGACGACGAGATCAACACGTACAATGCCGAACAAGGCATGATCGTTTGCAAAGAAGGTTTGTCCGATCTGCCTACTGCTGAAGCCGAGGACCTCCCGCTGGAAGATGCGGCCACGGAAACCCCCTGAGCAGGCCGAAGAACCAAACCGATGAACCGCGAATTAGGTGAACGCAGGCCGCTCTTCCGGCCCGAAAAACGCCGCTCCAATCCCTACAGGGTGCTGTTCTGGATGCTGTTAATCGGGGGCGGGATATGGATGTTCCTGGGGCTGCAGCAGCACACGATTGAGCCCTTGTTTTTGCCCACCCCAACGCCCACCCGCACGGCGAACTCTTTCACGCTGGAAGGGGAGAGCGATTTCCTGGCGGGCGATCTGGACGGCGCCATCGCTGCCTACCAGGAAGCCCTGCGCCTGGACCCCAGTAACGCCCACAACTGGGCCGAGCTGGCCCGCATCCAGACCTACTCTTCCAGCTTGTTGAGCACCGACCAGGAGCGCTTCCAGCGCATGCAAGACGCGCTGGATTCGATCGACCGGGGGACCGAGATCAGCCCGGACGACGTCTACGTGATCGCGATACGCGCCCTGGTCCTGGATTGGTACGCGGCCAGCACGTTGCTGACCCCGGTCGAGCAGCAATCAACCCTCAACGACGCCGAACGAGAAGCGGCCCGCGCTTATAACCTGGATCTGAACAACGCGCTGGCGCTAGCCTACTACTCCGAGATCCTGGTCGATCAGCAAAAGTGGAGCCAGGCCCAGGACTACATCGAGCAGGCAGCCGAGATCGGGCAGGAGATCATGGACGTGCACCGGGTTTACGGTTACGTCTGGGAGTCGCAGGGACAGTACCGGGCAGCGATCGATGAATATACCAAGGCCAGTCAGATCTACCCCAACCTGACCTTCCTGTACATCTATATCGGCAGGAACTTCCGCGAGCTGCAGGTGCACAACCGCGCCCTGGAGAACTTCGAACGCGCGGCCAGCATCAACGCGCAGCTGGGCATCGAGGACCCGGTGCCCTATATCGAGATCGCCAAGACCTACGTGCGCGATGGCGAGTTCTTCGTCGCCGCGCTGAATGCCAAGAAAGCCCTGGAGTTCAACCCCTTTAACGCCAACACCTACGGGCAGCTGGGCGACATCTACACCCGTTCGCGCAACTACGAGGGCGCCCTGCCGGTGCTCAAGTGCGCGGTGCGCGGCTGCAGCGCCGCTGAAAACCAGGTGGCTCAAGAGGTGCTCGGAGAGGGCAACGGCGTGGCGGTCGAAAACCTGCCCCTGACCTCCGGCACCGTGGCTTTTTACTATCTGCGCTACGGTTCCGTGCTGGCTGCCTTGAGCCGTCCGAATCAGAATTACTGCCCGGAAGCCCTGGAGGTCTTGAATGAAGTGCGCCGGACCTATCCGGAAGATCCGATCTTCAACAGCATTATCGACGAGAACGTGGCGATCTGCAATCTGGTCGGCCGGGAAGTGAACTCAGAAGAGGCTACCCCGGGAAGCTCAGCCGAGGCGGCTCCGACTCCGACGTTTCAGCCCACCGAGGCCATGACGGAGGACGGTATGATGGAGGAATCCGCCCCATAAGATATTTGTTAAAACCCCGCGGCGAGCTTGACAGAGCCAGCGGAGCGGTTATAATAGGGACAGATAAGAACACTTCGATCGATCTCGCCCTTTACCAGAAGTACTGGGAAGATCGTTGACAATCGATCATCGACGCCCTGCGTCCAAGACCAGAGTAGTGCTTGTCGGTCTGCTTTGCCGATGTCGTACGTAGACATCGGCGTTTGGTCTCTAAATGACCTTGACAAGGGTTACTGGGGCTGGTAGAATTCAGCCCGCTCGATTGACAGGACCTTAACAACTGAAGAGTGATAGGAAGATACGAACCTCAGCCTATTCAGCAAAAACTAGTACGATCTTCACGCATCTTCGGATGCGATGTTTTTGCGGAGAGTTTGATCCTGGCTCAGGATGAACGCTGGCGGCGTGCCTAATACATGCAAGTCGAACGAAGAACTTTTGTATTCGTACGAGAGTTTCTTAGTGGCGAACGGGTGAGTAACGCGTTGGTGACCTGCCCCGAAGAGGGGGATAACAGCTCGAAAGGGCTGCTAATACCCCATGTGATCGCGAGGGTTAGAGTACTCGTGATGAAATGGAGCAATCCGCTTCGGGAGGGGCCTGCGTCCCATCAGCTGGTTGGTAGGGTAACGGCCTACCAAGGCGATGACGGGTAGGGGACCTGAGAGGGTGACCCCCCACACTGGCACTGAAACACGGGCCAGACACCTACGGGTGGCAGCAGTAGGGAATATTGCACAATGGGCGAAAGCCTGATGCAGCAACGCCGCGTGCGCGATGAAGGCCTTCGGGTCGTAAAGCGCTTTTCTGGAGGAAGAGGAAGGACGGTACTCCAGGAATAAGGATCGGCTAACTACGTGCCAGCAGCCGCGGTAACACGTAGGATCCAAGCGTTATCCGAATTTACTGGGCGTAAAGCGCGTGCAGGCGGTTCGGTAAGTTGGACGTGAAAGCTCCCGGCTCAACTGGGAGAAGCCGTTCAAAACTACCGGGCTAGAGGACGGTAGAGGGAGGTGGAATTCCCGGTGTAGTGGTGAAATGCGTAGATATCGGGAGGAACACCAGTGGCGAAGGCGGCCTCCTGGACCGTTCCTGACGCTCAGACGCGAAAGCTAGGGGAGCGAACGGGATTAGATACCCCGGTAGTCCTAGCTGTAAACGATGTGAACTTGGCGTTG
>CAYNWK010000134.1:0-11641 GCA_964400875.1 uncultured Anaerolineaceae bacterium
CTGGAAGAGCGGGAAGAACTGGAAGAACTGGATGAGCTGGACGAGCTGGAAGAGCTGGAAGAGGAACCGGACTCGTCCGGCGATTCATCCCACACCTCTTTCGCAAACTCTAGCCATCTTTTCATAATATTACTGAATTTTTCAGATCGGAACTTTCCTCCATAAGGGACAGGAAGATTTTTGAGACCCTCTTTTATTCCTTGAGCATGAATTGCGCGTATGCGGCCTACTGCCTTGTCGTCAGATCTTATCGCCTGCAATAATTTGCTAAGTTTTTTGCGTGTGTATGGGGCTCGCTTCGAACTTATCAAGTAGTCCCGGAGGAATTCCACCTCTTGTTCGAAATCCTGCTCATTTTGGATTTTTCCAGAGAAGTTTACTGAGCGCTTCTTCTTGGCTCTTTGAATAGTGTGCTCCTGAATAGCGCCGTTTCTAGATTGCTGGACAGTATGGGTGAGTTCGTGGACCAGGGTCTCCGTGGCTAGGTTGCCAGACTGCAGTGGCTCGCCTCGCTCGAAGAATATATCGCTCCCGACGGTGAAAGCCCGCGCGCCAAGCTGCTGGTTCATAACATGTGCGCGTTCATCGGTGTGGATACGCACATCCTCAAACTTCGCCCCCATCACGTTCTCGACGGGCGCCTTTATATGCTCAGGCAAGGACTGTCCGCTGCCCAGGGTTTGCCGGATGTTGCTCTCTATAGCTGGATCGATGGCATGAGGTGGCTTAGAGCCCGGGCCGTTAGCGAGTCGTTGGATGGCAACTGGCGTATAACCCTTGTTGTCTTTTCCCTGGCGGCCAGGTACATGAGACGGCGGCGTATTCAGCCTGCGAATCACCCGCTGCGCCACGTTATCGGCTTGACGTTCTAGAGGATCGTCTTCCGAGCCCAATTTGAGCTTCGGCTGAATGATCAGTGCAGAGTTCGGGCGGATAGCCAGCGAACCAAAATCCTGCACCAGCGGGGGGGCCTCCTCGCTCTGCGCCTCTAGGTCCAGCGAGGATTGTTCGGGCCCTGAAATCACAGGCGCAAAGGGTCGCGACTCGAAATGATCTTGCGCGGGGGTAGCCCGATCTTGGATCTTTGCCTGCTTCTGTGTATGTTGATTCATTCTCTCATTCCTCCATGCACCGTGTGCAGCACTTGCGCCGCGATCTGCGCGCCGATGGCTTCTGCCTGGGCGCCCGGCGTCAGCGTGAAGCTCCCGCCATCCAGTTGGGCGAAGCGGCCGCCCTCCGCCAGCGAGGGCAGCGCGGCGCTCTCCGCTAACTGCCGCGCCAGCTCATCCTGGAGCGCAGCGGCGATCGCGCCACGCTGTTCAGGGGGGAAGCCGTCCAGGATCAGTTCTTCGATGTGCAGGTCAATCATCTCCCGCCTCCCAGCCCCGCACCTCCTGGGGGGTCAAGGTCCTCTCCAGCTTGGCATACTCGCGGCGGGCGGCCTGCAGCAGGTGATCCATGCCTACCGGCTGTTCATGCTCGGCCGCCAGGAAAGCTGCACTCAGCGCCATGTTGCGGATGCTGCCGCCGGCCAGGTTCAACTGGGCCAGGCGGGCGGTCTGCAAGCCCCGGCGCGGCGTGGCCTCGGGGAAAATGCGCTCCCAGATGGCAGCCCTCAGGCCGGCGTCGGGAAAGGGGAACTGCACGATGAAGCGGATGCGGCGCAGAAAAGCGTCGTCCAGCACCTCTTTCAGGTTGGTGGTCAGGATAGCCAGGCCGCGGTAGGCCTCCATGCGCTGCAGCAGGTAGCCGATCTCGATGTTGGCGTAGCGGTCGTGGCTGTCTTTGACCTCGCTGCGCTTGCCGAACAGCGCGTCGGCCTCGTCGAAAAGCAGGATGGCCCCGCCGGCCTCGGCCGCGTCGAACACCCGGCGCAGGTTCTTCTCGGTTTCGCCGATGTACTTGCTGACCACGGCGCTCAGGTCGATGCGGTACAGGTCCAGCCCGATCTCTCCGGCCAGCACCTCGGCGGCCATGGTCTTGCCGGTGCCGCTGGCCCCGGCGAACAGCGCGCTGATGCCCAAACCGCGCGGCCCCATGCTCCGGAATCCCCAGTCATCGTATACCCGGGCGCGCTGGCGCACGTGGATGGCAATTTCATGCAGCAAGGCCGTTTGCATTGGCGGCAGCACCAGGTCATCCCAGGTCGCCGCCGGTTCCAGGCGTTGGGCCAGATCGTCGAGGCTGAGGCGCACTTGGCTGCGGCAGGCCTGCCACAGCGCCCGGCCCAGCTGCGCCGCTTGGGCTGCGTTCCCGCCAGTGACTGGCTCGCGGGCTGCGCCAGAGACAGCGCGGGCGGCGGACCGGATGGCGGTTTCGTCCAGGTCGAACTGGGCTACCAGCTGATCGACCTGGCCGTTAAGGCTCGCCTCCGCGGGACCCAGGGCGTCGCGCCACAGGACCCGCTGTTCACTGGAAGTTGGCTTTTCGACCTCGAAGGTCAGGGTGGGGAGCTGCCAGCTCCCCAGGCGATCTCGGCTGGAGACGAACACCAGGCCCGGGGAGCTTTCCAACAGCTGGTCCACGGCGCTTTGGCGGGCGGTATCGTGCCGATCGAGGTCATCGCAATCCAGCAGCAGGGCGGCTGAGCTCAAGGCAGCTTCGCGCCTCCACAGGCGCGCCAGGTGATCCAGTTCGTTGCCGGAGCCGGGCAAGGCGGCAGCAGGCAGACGGTACAGGCTGATCCCCAACAGGTCGCAGGCCCGGGCGGCGATGGCGCGTTTGCCGCCGGGGCTCCGGCCGCACAGCTGGATGACCGACAACCCATCTTCCTGGTTTGCACCGCTCCAGACGCCGGCAATGGTCTCAGCCAGCGCATGGTAGGAGGCGACCAGGTCATCCCTGAGGGGCACAGGATGCAGGTATCCGAACAGCCGCTCGTCCAGGTGCGGCACGCCGGTCAGGTAGTGCAGGATACGTTCATCCAGGCGCAGAGCGCTGTGGGTCAGGGTGCGGCCGCCCTCCAGGTCGAACAGCTGCCAGTAGCGCAGCGGGGCGGCCGGCGAGAGCGCGCTCCAATGCGCGCCGGGCAGCGCCGCCAGGGCCAGACTGAAGGTCGGGTAGGCGCGCGCCGGGTCGCCCTGGGCAGCCGCGCACAACTGCGGGAAGCCGGGCTCCAGGTCCATTCCGGCGCACAGCAACGCCAGGTCGCGCTCGAAAGGCGAGAGGTCGAAGATCCCGACCAGGCGTTCCAGCGCGGCAGGTTGTGAGTGGGCTATAGTCGGTTCTGGGGCCTGGGTCGTTGGGACGCGCGAGGTCGATTTTCCCTCCATGCGCCGGGCCTGCTCTTCCAGGTACCCGCGTATGCGCGCAAGCTGGGCGACCAGGTAGCGTTGGTTGGCGGAAATCCAGTCGTTTGCTTCCATGTTCACGCCTTGATATTGACGATTGGCCCGGTGTAGCCCGAGTTCTCGTCCCATTCCAGGCGGCTTTCAGCCTGGTCGACTTTCAAGCGCACCAGGTATTTCCCCGGCTCGACTGGCAGCGCGAAAGTGATCTCGCTGGTCTCGACCGCGCGCCCGGAAATTCCATTGTCCGGCGGCGCACTCAACTGATAGGCGCGCTCACCGTCCAATTCGTTCAAGAGCAGCAGGGTGTGCTGCTCCCTGCGGACCGGCGGGTCGATGGTTACCTTGAGCCCACGCGCGTTCCTGGCGGTTTTGGGGATCTGGATGGTTACTTCCGGCCCCTCCGAAGGCAGGGGCTCCGGACGGAGCCCGCGGGTGATCTGCACTTTTCGCACCGGCAAGGCGGGCAAGGGTACTTCTGCTGCCTCGAGCAACACCGTCGAGGCCTGATAGCTGACCGACAGCACGTACGGCACCTGGAGAATTGACCAGAATTTAGAGAGCTCCTCCAGGCTCAGGCTCGTCGGCGTCAGGCGGACCGGTTCGAACTGTTCGGACAGATCGGTCCCGGACAACACGGTCTCGTCCAGGGAGTTCCCTCCCGCCAGCTGCTCCTGGCCGGCCGTCCCCAGGGTAGCCCGGATCAAATCGCGGCCGATCACCGGCCTGGCATGCAAGCTGGCTACCGTGCTGCCCAGCAGGCGCTGTGGTTCAAAAGCCAGCTCGTCCCCGTAGAAAGACAGCAGATAATGCAGATCCAACGCCAGGCATGGGCGGGCGCGCAAATGGCCCTGGTTATCGCGGCTGGGCAAGTCCTCATTGCGCCGGGCGATGTTAGGGGTCACCTGGTAAAGATAGATATTGACCAGCGGGCCTTTAAAGGCCCCTTCGCCGGCTCTGTCCGGCCGGGAGACGGCCACGTGGGCGCCGGAGACGGCCTGGCTGACTGCGCCTTGCAGCTGATCGCGCAGCGTGGCCGTGACCGCGGCGATGATCGAATAATTGCTCACCGGCCGCCCCTCCTGCGTCGCTCCAGGTAGGCATCCAGCGAAATGGCCGGCCGCGGGCGAGCCGGCTGCGGTGCGGATTGCGGCGCTGGTTTGGGCGGTATGGGCCGAACAGCTTTGACTTCGATCCGGCCGATGGTAACCTGGATGGGGGCTGGCCCCGCTTCGGCAGCGTGGTGGTCGCGCCGGATGGGCTTGACGCCATCCCCGTCCGGTTTGGGGATTAACTGGCCGGTCAACGGTTGGCGTTGGGAAGCCTCACTCAACACCTGCTCAAGCGCGGGTGGCGTAACCAGGCCAGGCTGGGAGCTGGATTCTTCAGCGTGAAGCAGGGGCTCGGAAAGGTCTACCGGCTTGCCTTCATCCAAGTGCGCAACTTGTGGGGTGCGCGGTGACGAGAAGGTTTCAGGCTCACCTATATTTGGCTGTGGGGCCATCCGCGGATTGATCGCCGGGTGCGCGGGTGCGCCTTCTCCTGAGCCAAGACTGTGTGCGTGTGTCTTTTCAGGGCGTAGCTGTATATCGTCAGTCGCCCTGGCAGGCAGCTGAGCATAGGCTCTCTCAGGATGGGCTTCAACGGGCCTGGTTTCCGAGGAGGCGGGCTCCCGTGCGGCTTGCAGAGTTGGCCTGGGAGTCAAGATGGCCCGCGCCACCAGAGGCCTGTTCGAGTCCACCTGCCCATCAGGCGGCTCCAGGTTGCCTTTCTCGGGCAGGAGTTCCTCCGAGTCGATGTCCGGCTCGAATGAGAAGGAGGGGGGCAGGTTGGGCCGGATGGATGACTCGGCTCCCAGCGCCTGCTTGGCCAAGTGGGACAGGAAATCCGTCATCCCATCACCCGCTCCAGGTAGAATCGCCGCCGTGCAGAGCTCAGCGCCAGGATATCCGCCTCGCTCCATCCGTAAGCGCGCGCCAGGACGTGCACCTCGCGCAGCAACGCCTGCGCCTGGGTTTCGATTTTAGCCCACAAAAAAGTGGCGATATCAAACGAGGCTTGCCAGGGCGCACCGCAAGCGGCGCATGCGATGTTCAGGAGATGCTGCGCCTGAGGATCGCGTCGGGCCATCTCGGTGGATAAGGCTGCGCAGACCGGTTCGGGCAAGTCCGCGGCGGTCGTTGGCTGGCCCTGATGTACGGCTTCTAGCAGGCAGCGTTCCAATAGCTGCTGGCGCGCGGCTTCGAAATCCGCTGCCACGCGGTCGTTGTGAGCCAGGGCGATCAGGTCAGAACTGTCTGGCAGCCTGTAGGTGAGCTGGTAGCTGTTTACAGACAACTGATAGATCTTTTCTCCTGGCTGGGCGTCGGCGGGGATCTGCAGATCGGCGAGATTAACTGCGAATTCCAGCCATTCCCCGCAGGCCGGGCAGTTTGCCACCACCTCAACACGCGGGCCGAATAGTTGTTTGTGCAGTTGCAGCAGGCGCGCGTCGCGCTCCCCAATCGTCAGGGAGGCCAGTTGGTCGCCTCCAGCTTTAGGAAAGGCCACCGACAGCATCGCCAGCGCCTTTTCCGCTGGGCGCTGGCGATGCCCTCTCTCCCACATCTGGATGGCGGCTCGTTCTTGCAGGGCGGTCATTCCTAGCTGGCGGGTTCCGTGAAGCTGGGTTCGGTCGGCTCGGTCACCTCGTAATCCCGCTCCCAGCCGTTGTGCTGCAAAGTGAGCGACTGGATCGCCACCGCGCTGGCGCTGGCGTCCAGCTCGGGCAGCGCCGTGTATTCTGAGACCCAGCAGCCGTAGACTTTATAGGCAATGACCAGCTGGCCGGCCTCGTTGTAGACTTCAATCAGGATGTCTTTGCGGAAATCCTTGAGGGAGACCTCCGCGCCCAGCCCGGAGCCGAAGTTCCAGACCTTGTTGGCCCACTGCTCGAACTCGAGGTCGTGGGTGACGCCGCGCTCCAGGGTGATCGGTTCGTAGCTGGTCTGGCCTGGGGTGGCCGTCTGGGAGCTGGGGTCTCCGCCGGAGCGGTGGGTGACCACCTCCGTGGTGCGCCGCAGGGCGCCAACCCGGTTGACGCCGGCGACATAACGACCATCCCACTTGACGCGGAATTTATAGGTCTTGTACGGATCGTAGCGTTGCGTATTGACGGTGAACTGAGCCATAAACACCTCCTCAGGCCTGGATCTGGCCGGCCATTTGCTGCAGGCTGATGATGACGAACTCGGCCGGTTTGAGCGGGGCGAAACCGACCAGGATGTTGACGACGCCGTTATTGATGTCCGTTTGCGTGGTCGTCTCGTGGTCGCACTTGACGAAATAGGCCTCCCGGACGGTCTGGCCCTGGAATGCCCCTTGCCGGAACAGCTCGTGCATGAACGCGCCCACATTCAGGCGAATTTGGGCCCATAACGGCTCGTCGTTGGGCTCGAAGACCACCCATTGGGTGCCGCGATACAGGCTCTCTTCGATATACAGGGCTAGGCGGCGGACGGGGATATATTTCCACTCCGAGGCCAGGCGATCATCCCCTTGCAGGGTGCGGGCGCCCCACACGACCCGGCCGGCTCCCGGCATGGCCCGCAGGCAGTTAATCCCCAGCGGATTGAGTTGGCCGTTCTCGGCGTCGGTGAGCGGGACGCTCAGCTGGGGCACGCCTACCAATGTGGCGTCCAGCCCGGCAGGCGCCTTCCACAGGCCGCGTTGGGTATCCGTGCGGGCGATCACGCCCGCTACCGCGCCGCAAGGCGCGAAGTCCTCGAACTGATTTTCACGCAGTGGGTTGGGTTGGCGCAGGCGAGGGAAGAATAGGGCGGCATTTTTGCTGCGCGTGCCGATTTTATCGTCGGTTGGACTTTTGAATTCATCCCTAGCAATGGTGACGTTGGACCAGTGGCTGGGCGCATCGACCAGCAGCATGGCGCGGCGAAGTTCGACATAAGCGGCCGCGGCCGACACTACCGAAACGTCGACGTCTCCGCTGTCGAGATAGGGCGGGATGCACAACAGGTTGAACACGGCGTTTTCCAGGGCATACAGCCCGGCTTTAGCGGCTTGCTTGCCCGGACCTGTGAAATCATCGGCCGTGAGCGATCCACCATCGGAACCGCCTTTCAGCGTGAGCGTAGCGCTTTTCGGGACGTTCTTAGCCTGATCGTTCTGAGTAGGCACCAGAATCTCGGTAGGCAAGGCGCTGCCCTCGCTCACGCGCAATAAGGAGGATTGGTTGGCCAGGATTTTATCGACGGCGCGCGACTCGTCCGGGTTGATGGAAACGTTGATGAATTTTTCGCTGGCGCCGCTCTGTGTGTCCGTCACCGCAAGGTTGAAATACCCTTTTCCGTCAGGCAAGACGTCATCGTCAACCTGGACTTGTAGGTCTTTCCCCCAGGCGCCCGGGTTGGCGGCTTCGAGCTGGAGACCCTCGATCTGCCCCGAGGCAGTGGTATGGCTGGTTGCTCGAGCCGCATCGATGACCGCTTGAGCAGCCTCTTTTTGCGGATTTGACCAGTCGTCATCCCTGGTTTCCTGCGCGGCCTTCAAGACCGAATCGGCGGAGGCGTCTGCCGATTGGACTGCCTGCTCGATGGCAGAGGCCATAGCTCCGGCGGCATGCTTGACGGCCTCGGAGACTTTATCATCGCCTTTGTAAGCGTCTGCTGTCTGTCGGGCCGCCGCCGCCATGCCTGTTGTGTGATGAGCGAACAGGCGCACGATTACGGCCTGGCTGCCGCCGTTCAGATAGAAGTCGCGCACGGCGTAGCCTAGCTTGCTGCCCAACCACAGACCGCCGAAGACCCGCTCGAATTCGGCGAAGCTGTTGACCGTTACCGGCTGCTCCACAGGCCCGCGTGCGGTCCGCCCAACGAATGCGGCGGTCGAAGTAGCCACTCCCGTGATCGTGCGCACGCCGCTGGGGATCTCCTGGATATAGACCCCGGGATATCTGGGTGTAACAGGCATCTGCCATCCTCCTTCTCCGGAGCCCATGGCTGCCCGGAGTAGACTGATAAGGTTTTGCGGGGGAGATTTTGCAACCACCACTTATCCGCGCAGCCTCTCCAGGGACGGAACGCGAAGAACTCTCTCCTGGTTAAGATCATGCGCCGCGGCGGCAGTTGCTATGCTAAGCACTTAACTTGGATTGATCTGCAAGAAAAGGGCTGATTTCGATGTCGGAACAGCGCCCGTCAAGATGTCGGACAGCGTCCTACAAGATTGGTTGGCAGTAAGGATAAAAAAAACTCGACCACCGGCATGGTCGAGTAACTGGGGGCGAACAAAAACCAAGTGGTCAATCGATCAGCTGGTTTTTTATCGCATATCGAATCAATTCAGCGTTGGATTTAATGTTCATCTTGCTGAGCAAGCGGGCGCGATAGGTGCTGATGGTTTTCACGCTCAGCGCCAGCTCCCGGCTGATCTCCGTGATCGTGAAACCCTGGGCGATGCGGCGCATCACCTGAAACTCGCGATTTGACAGGCTTTCGTGGGGCTTGTCTGGAATATCTGTTTGCAGGCGGGTGATGAGCCCTTCCGCTAATGCCGGGCTGATGTATTTACCGCCATTGACCACTTTGCGAATCGCGCCAACCAGCTCGAGCGGAACGCATTCCTTGGTCAGATACCCCGCCGCGCCTGACTTGAGGACTCGGACGGCGTACTGATCTTCGGAATAGACGCTCAACACCAGGATAGGCAGGTCAGGTCTGAGGTGCTTGATCTCTTTAATGATCACGAAGCCACTCCGGTCAGGCATCAAGATATCCAACACCAGGACATCGTAATGATTTTGCTGCACTTTGCGCAGCGTCTCCTGGGCGCTGGCGGCTTCCCCTTCTACGCACATATCCGGAATTTCCAGGAGGATTTGCTTCAATCCCTTGCGCACGATGGCATGATCGTCTGCAATCAGAACTTTGATCATGGCAACCTCCTTGGTGATTCAATCATTTCGGAAACGATTCTTGCTTCCATTGCCTATGGTTATGATCCAGCGGCAAAACTACGTCCACATCTGTTCCTCCGTTTTGGGCGCCGCGAATCTTGACCCAGCCTCCATGCGAGCGAGCCCGCTCTTTCATGCCCAAGAGGCCGATGGATCTTGGATCATCGATCTCTTGAGGGGTTATTCCCCGGCCGTTGTCGTGTACGTGCAGGAGCAGGCGTCCTCCGGTTTCCTCCAGCAGGGCGCTCACCTGGGTAGCCTGGGCATGTCGTGCGACGTTGGTCAGCGTCTCCTGAAAGATGCGGAAGACCGCTGTGGCTGCCTCGCCCTGCAGGCTCGATTCTTCCAGGCTGCAAGTCAGCTCACACGGGATATGCGTACGGCGCTCAAATTCCTGCACGTGCCATTCGAGAGCTGCCACAAGACCGATGTCGTCTAAGACTGGCGGTCGCAGGCCGGTTGAAATACGCCTGACAGACTGGATGGTGGTGTCTACCAAGTCAGACATTTCCTGAAGCTTCGTTCTCAAAGCTTGTTCGGTTTGCGAATTCATGTTTCTCGTTATCCAGGCTATATCCATTTTCAAGCTGGTCATTGCCTGGCCGAGGTCATCGTGGATTTCGCGGGCGATGCGGCTGCACTCTTCTTCGCGAACAGATTGCAGGCGTGCAGAGAGTTCGCGCAGTTGTTCCTGGTATTGGAGCGACCGGTCTTCCCTCTCCTTGGTTGTGGAATTATTTTGGATTGTCTCCGGCTGGATGATATCCATGGCATTCTGCCTTTTACCGCCAGAGCCATTCAAATTGGGACCTGCATTTCCAGGTGCAGCAAAGCCACTTAAGGCCTTCATCGTAATCTAACCCCTTGCCTAATTGACCTGTTTTCAGTTCACGTTCCAATTTTCCACGTGAACTGCATAAAGCCTATAGATTTTGACGGAGATCGCTTTGAACGACTGGATTATATCAACGATTGGATGAATCAGACCGCTTTGGATAGAAAAGTAATGTAGCAGCGTCTCTGAGCCTAGCGGCGAAGCGGTTTTTGCCCCACGATGATGCCGTATCCCGTATGCGGACTCTGAAAGATTCGCTCGGATTCCAAAACGTCCCTCAGTCCCCGGATGCCCCAGGTCCTGAAGACCCTGAGCGTTACCTTTATCTGCCCATCGATTCCCATCCGCTTCCGGATGCTTTTCGTCCAGGTGGGAATCAGAGAGGACTTATCCAGAGTCTTGACCTCTACGAGTCCCGCCTCCTCGAACAGGTCTTTCCAACCTGCCAGCGTCTCGGGTCGCTCCCCTTCGATCTCCGCCAGCCGGACCTTCATGTGCTCGGGGGTCTCCGGTTTCCAACAAAGATCGTGGATCCCTACATAGCCGCCCGCTCGCACGACCCTGACCATTTCGCGGATGGCTCTTTCTTTATCCAGGATGCAGGTAGTACACTCGGAGATCGCCGCATCGAAGTTGTTATCCTCGAATGGCAGCTGGTGAGCGTCGCCTTGTTTGAATTCTACCGGCAAATTTCGTTGCGCGGCCTTCCGCCTGGCGGTCTCAACCATATAGTCCGAGATATCGACCCCGACCACTTGCGCGCCCAGTTCCTCGGCCAGATAACAGGCACTTTCGCCCGTGCCCGAGGCCACGTCGAGCACCGAGGTATCTTTGCCGACCCGGCAAAGCTGGGCGAGTTCTCGAGTGATCTCCAGGCCTCCTGGATGGAGGGTGACCAATCCTAAATTGTCGCTCTCGATGAGATTTTCCAGCGAGGGTCGTTGGGTTTGATCGATAGTCATAGTTGTCTTTTCTTCGCTCAAAACGAGATGCTCTCTCATGCTAGGTGTCCGGGAAAAAAACGGACCTATCGCAATTATACTTTCGCAAGAAGGATAGAGTCTAGCGAGGAAACCTTCGGGAGAACGTAAGGATACCCACATCCGCCTGCAATGCTTGCGCAGAGGCTTATAGTCGCTTTTAGATCGACAAGGCTAAAGACAGGATCCGCGCCGCCAGCAACCGGCTCTCAGCCTGCCCGGATGGCAGGGCAGCCAGGTTTACCGGTCAGGCCCTCGTTGCAAGCCCCCTGAGCTGTTTCAAGTTAAATGAAGGAAGTGGTGGGGGGGGAAGGGGAATTGACAATAGAACTTGCGCTTCCATTGACGAATTTTCCGAAAACCCTCGGAGCCTTTTTCAAACGTAATCCAGGTTCGGGTCATCCTGGATATACGCTAACTTTTGTCCCAGGTAAGGTAGCTCCGGCAGTTGATGCCAGCGCCTCAACAAATGATAGGCTGGCGAGGTCAGTAACCGGCATTCGTCCACGACACCCCGCCACTCAGGCTTGCGAATCTCCTCAACCACCTCGAAGTCTGGGAGGATCCCAAAGTCCCAGGCAGCACA
>CAYNWK010000135.1:0-11577 GCA_964400875.1 uncultured Anaerolineaceae bacterium
CCATCCGCACTGCGATCCGGTATTCTTCACGAGTAATCGGCCTGTCCAGATCGGGATAGTTGTGAGACTTGAAGGCGGGCCTGTACTGGTCCATCAAGTTCAAGTAAGTTTCCGTAGAGACCTTGTCAGCCAAAAAGCGGACAATTTGATCGGTCCCTGCTAAATTATTCGGCAAGATCAGATGGCGTACCAGCAGTCCGCGTGTAGCCAGATCGTTCGCGGTGATCTGTAGATCGCCGACCTGCCGGTGCATTTCCAGTACGGCGGCCTGATTCACTTGAGGATAATTCTGGATTTTTGAATATTTACGAGCGATCCGGGAGTCGCCGTATTTCATGTCCGGCATGTAAATGTCGATCACCCCATCCAACAATTCCAGCATGGCGAGCGAGTCATATCCTCCAGTGTTGTAGATGAGCGGCAGGCGCAATCCTTCCTTCGCCGCAGACAATATTGCCGCCATGATTTGAGGCACTACGTGGCTGGGCGAGACGAAGTTGATGTTGTGGCAGCCGCGTGCTTGCAGCGTTAACATCATCGCAGCCAGTTCTTCCGAAGTGACTTCATCGCCTGCACCGGTTTGACTGATATCGTGGTTTTGACAGTACTGACAGCGCAAATTGCAGCGTGTTAAAAAGATTGTCCCTGAGCCGCGCCAACCACGCAAGGGGTCTTCTTCGCCAAAATGGGCCCCGTAGCTGCTAACTTTGGCCAGCATACCGGTTTGGCAAACGCCAATTTGTCCGGAGCGGCGGTCCACCGGGCATTCCCAGGCGCACACGTCACAAATGGATAAATGTGTGTAGGCTTGATAAACGCGCTTTTCGAGTTCTCCAGAGCGAGCCAGTTCGACGTAGAGTGGTTCAACTGCCATAGCAGGAATTACGAATAGTTTGTTGGTAAATTATGCATTTGGTAGGTTTAAATTCAATCGCGCTCGTAGACTTTCGGGTTGACACAGTGGGGTAAGCGGTTTCCATTGAGCCCGGCTAGCAAGTTTTCGACCGCCAATTTTGCCATGCTGCGGCGCGTCCGCCAGGTGGCGGAACCGATGTGTGGGGTAACCAGACAGTTGGGCAGCGCATAGAGCGGGTGATCTGGAGACAGCGGTTCCGGATCGGTGACGTCCAAAGCAGCCGCCCGAATCCAGCCTTCTCGCAACCCTCGCACCAGCGCCTGTGTCTCAACCACTGGACCTCTGGAAGTGTTCACCAGGATCGCGCTGGATTTCATGGCGCGCAGCGCTTCTGCGTCGATCATGCCGCGGGTACCTTCCGTCAGCGGCACGTGCAGGCTGATAAAGTCGCTTGTGATTAATAATTCCTCCAATGGAAGGAATGACGCACCCAAGCGGCGATTGAGCTCCGGGTGTTCCTGGGTATCATGGTAAACGATCTCCAAGCCGAATCCTACAGCTCTGGCAGCGACGGCCTGGCCGATCTTACCGAACCCAATGATGCCTAACCTGGCGCCATCCAGATCCGCGCCCAACCAGCCAGTCGGAGACCAGGTGATCCATTTTCCCAGGCGGGCATCCCGGCTGGCTTCAGGAAGCTTGCGGGCGATTGCAAGCAAGAGCGCCATAGTCAGATCGGCAGTACCTTCGGTAAGCACCCCCGGCGTATTTCCCACCGGAATGCCGCGCGCGGTGCAGGCCTCCACGTCGATGTTGTCCACCCCGACCGCCATATTGCTGACCACGCGCAGGCGAGGAGCCCGTTCGAGCAATGCTCTGTCGACCGGGATAGTTAGCAGTGTGAATAATCCTTCTGCGGAGGGTAGATTTTCCGCCAAATTGGAGGACAGCTCCATGGCATCCTCCGGCCCGACCATTAAACGGCAGATCTCCTCCAAGGGATTGAGCCAGCCCTCGGGTAGGGTGTGGGTTACTAAAACGAGAGGCTTACCTTCTTGGGACATGATCTCCTTGATGAGCATAACAATAGGAGTTGCGTAGCTCTCCGGGATAGTCGGATGTTTGGGCGGGTGCAGCCCACTCAAACACCCCCACTCTTCCCTCAAGTACGTAAGTCCTAGACGATTAAAACGCGAAAATAAACGCCAGGTCGTTGGCGTTGGTCAGCGTTGGTCCGGGTTTAAGTAGATCGCCTAGTGGCGAAAAGAAGTGATAGGCATCATTGCGCCGCAGGAAATCGGCCGGGTCAAGGTCCGACTGGCGAGCGCGCGCCCGCGTGCCCCCAGTGACCACGGCTCCGGCCGCGTCCGTCGGGCCGTCGCCGCCATCCGTTGCTAGCGTTACCAGGGCGACCTTCGATAAGCCGTCCAGTTCGCGCACAGCCCCCAAGGCAAGCTCCTGATTGCGCCCGCCGAGTCCAGCCCCGGTGACGGTCACGGTCGTCTCCCCACCGATCACCAGGCAGGCTGGGCGCGGCAGCGGCTTTCCGTCAGCGGCGATTTGGCGGGCGATAGCGCCTAAAAACCGCCCGGCCTGGCGCGCTTCCCCTTGCAGGAAGGTGGTCAACAGCATGGCATCCATCCCTTCCGTGCGGGCTTGTTCGATGGCTGCCTGGGCTGCCACGCGGTTGCTGCCTATAATTTGCACGTGAACTTGCTCGAATAGAGGGTCCCCTGGCTGTGGGTTTTCGGGAATTTCGCCCTGAACTCCTTTTTCCAAATAGCTGCGGATCGAGGGGGGGACTCGGTCAATGAGGGCGTATTTATCCAGAACTGCTCTCGCGCTGGCGAAGGAAGATGTGTCCGGGACGGTGGGTCCGGAAGCAATCGCGTCTAAAGGGTCACCGATCACATCGGAAAGCACCAGGGCAGCGACTTGCGCTGGCTCGGCCAGGCGGGCCATTTTTCCCCCTTTGACCCGGTCGAGGTGTTTGCGTAAGGCGTTAATCTCGTCGATCTCGGCCCCGGACTTGAGCAAAAGCAGAGTGAGGGTTTGCAGATCCTCCAGGACGACGCCTTCCACTGGAGCAGTCATCAAGGCGGATCCTCCACCGGATATTAGGCATAGCACTAGGTCCCTTCTACCGGCCTTAGCCAGGATGCCAATCATTTCTCGGGTGGCGTCAACCCCTCGGCTATCCGGGATTGGATGTCCGGCTTGTAGGATATTTATCCGATCGATCTTGGAGTGGTCGGTAGTGGAAGCAGAATTTCCATCCTGGGCAGCAGCATAGCCCTCTTTGACGATCACCAATCCTGCACGAATACGTTCCCCAAGCAGCTGTTCAGCGGCTTGCGCCATGAGTGCGCCGGCCTTGCCCCCGCCTACAACGAAAACGTGATCGATCTCGGACAGGTCGTATGTATGCTTTCCGAGCGTGAGCCGATCGCCGTCTCGTTGGAGGTGCTTCAGCATAGCATCATACGGGTTGACAGCCTGGATGGCAGCAGCGAGAATCCGGCAGACCTGAGCTCCCCAGGGTCCGGCTCTTAGAGAATGGGTCAAATATCGATCGGGGTCCACGGTCTGATTTTAGACGATAACTACCTGCCGAGCAACCACAGGGATTGATAGGCTTCTAGCTGCACAAACATTTGATTTTCTTTTACTTGGAAGCTCACACCACCGATCAGGTCTCGCCAGGGGGTCTCATTTTGGGTTTTAAGTTCAGTGAGATCGACCTCCAGACATTGCCGTTCCGACGAAACATTCACTAAACAAATGATTTTTTCTTCATTATTTGGCGACTCGCGCAGCACGGCGAAGACTTGATCGTGCAGCGCCAGGATGCGCTGTTCACCCAAAGGATGGAAGGCGGGATGCTCGCGCCGAACCTTCAACCATAATGCATATTCTGAGAAAACACGACCTTCTCTTGAGCGGGGATCTTCCAGAGCGCGTTCCAATTCCGAACGCCGGAACTTCTCCCGGTTGATCGAACGAGCTCTGCCGGTTTCTTGAATGCAGCGCTGGCAATTGGATGATCCGAATAAGCTGTGTACGTATATCCCTGGCACGCCAGCCAGGGAGAGCATGATGACCTGGGAAGCGATAAACCGACGGATATGGAAGTCGGTATCCTCTTCCTGTGGATCGTTGAGCAGATCGTAAAGTGTGATATTGAGCTCGTAAACGCTCTTAGAACCGTCCTTGTTGGTCTTATAAGAGACCCGACCGCCGTGTTCGAGGGTGCGCTGAACCAAAGCCCGGATTTGTTTTTTGGAAAGAATTCCCTCTGCGGGACGGACTCCGATTCCGTCGTGAGATGCGATGAAGTTGAAGAATGTTGCTGTAGGAAAAGGGGTGTTTAATTCAGCAGCCCATTGGGTGAGCACGCGGGCGTCGGCTGAATGAAAGGTATGGAGGATCAGGGGCGCTAGTGGGAACTGATAGACCAGTTGGGCTTCATCTCCCTGGGCAGGCTCGGAGCCGGATTTCTCGGTCGGGAGTGGATCTCCAAAATAGCTGATATTCTCTTCGTGAGGAACGTTCGTCTCGGTGATCAGGATCACGCCTGGGGCGATGTCATCGAGTACAGCGCGAAAGAGTTTAACCACATGGTGAGTTTGAGGGAGGTGAATGGATGGAGTGCCGGGCTCCTTCCAAAGGTAAGCGATGGCGTCCAACCGTATGATTTCGGCGCCTCGTTCTACATAGTAGAGCAGGAGCAAGATGATCTCTCGCAAGACCAGCGGGTTTTTATAATTCAAATCAATCTGATCTGCGCTGAAAGTAGTCCAGACAGATTTTACGCCTTCCACTGTAACTACCCTGGTAAGCAGGGGGAGCGCCCTGGGACGCACGACCATGCTCAGATCCGTGTTCGGGTCAACGCTGATGAAATAGTCCCTATAGAGTTGCTCGCCGCTGACAAACCCCTGGAACCAGGCACTTTCCCGTGAGATGTGGTTGATGACCGCATCGAACATCAAGTGGAACCGCTCTCCCAATCGAGCGATGTGTTCCCAGGTACCAAGGTTGGGATCTACTGCCCGGTAATCTATAACGGAAAAACCATCATCAGAGGAATAAGGGAAAAAGGGGAGAATGTGGACGCCGTTGATTATCTCGGCCAGATGTTCCTGGGCGAATTCGGCCAGCGACTCCAGTGGGGCTTTGGGAGGCTCCTGAAATTGATCCCCGTAGGTGATAAGGATCACGTCTGCTTCGCTCAATTTGATTGCCTTTTCCCCCAGGCCAGGATTACGTTCCCGAAACTCGTTCAATAACGCCTCAAAATCGACCCAAATGTCCTCCACACGCTCCTCACCATACAGAAATTTGAGGTTGTCCAGGATGCGGTCTCTGGCTGTCATTGAAAACATCGCTCCTAATTAATCTGTGAAGGGCTCCGTTTATAGAGGTTGAACAAATTAGACCTCAACCACTTCATAGTACGTATTTGGAAGGTCCAAAGTTCGGACGATATCGCGATCAAGGTCCTGAAAACGCATTTTGATCAGTGCGATGGGGATGCGATGGGCGACGATTCCAATCCGCTCCCCAGGATGGTTGGCTAAGATATCGTCGATGGCGGCGTACACGCGAGTCTGAACCTGGGAAAGATGCTCACCCTGGGGTGGGGTGACTTCCCAGGGCTCGGTTTCCCACCGTCTGAACATCCGTGGGTAAAGGTTTTCGATCTCGCTGCGCAAACGGGTTTGCCAGTCTCCCTGGTGGATCTCCATCAGGCGCGGTTCGCGATGAACCGGGATATGCAGCTTGTCCGCGATGATCTGGGCAGTCTGGGCTGCGCGCTGCAGGGGGCTGGTGTAGAGAATATCCAGGCCAGCTGAACTTAATTCTTTCGCTAGCTGGCGAGATTGTTCGATACCGTGCTGGTTGAGTGAGGGATCGGCTTGTCCTTGGTAGCGACCGATCACATTCCAATCGGTCTCTCCGTGGCGGATTAAGATTAAGCTGGTCACGGCACTCCCTGGTTAGCCGGATGTTTTGCTTCGCCAGCTTGTTCTTCGGCGATGGCTTTCCCGGGATCCATCCCCCGCCTGCGACAATACTCCGGTATCGTGATCATCGGCGGTCTTTCATGCTCGCGAATCTCGACTGCCTCCAAGTAATAATGCCTTTTTGGCCCGTAGCGGATCAGGTTCATCGTCAGGTTCGCTTCTTCGAGCAAGTCGATCATGTGGCGCCTTTCCAATCGGCTGAAGACGACCTGCATGATCGCAAAGGACATTTGTGACAACGAAGGAAGCGGCTGGTTGTGGTGAATGCGTTCCAGTAAATCCACCTGTGCAATGGCATTGAGACCGAATTCGTCAAGTAGATCGAGCAGCAACCCGGTTTCGACGCCGTAGCCGGTGAAAAAGGGCATACGTTCCAGGGAAGCCCGTCTCCCGGCATACTCACCCGAAAGGGGCTGAATGATTCCTGAAAGCTCTGGATAAAACAGGTTGATGAAAGGGCGGGCAGTAAGCTCGGTGACCCTGCCTCCCCCGCCGGCGACCAACCTTTCCCCTTCTATCAGGGGGCGCCGGTAAAAACCTTTAACATACTGGATATTCGAATCCCGCAGCAGCGGTCCGATCACCCCGTATACAAAACGCGGGTGGATGTTCTTGATATCCGTATCAATCCAGGCGATGATATCGCCTTTGAGAATATAGAGACTCTTCCAGAGACCTTCCCCCTTGCCGGTGTAAGCGCCGTAGTTGGGGAGGATCTCTTGATGAGTGTAAACCGGGATGCCCAGATCAGACGCAATCTCCCGGGTGTAATCGACGGAGCCAGAATCGATCAGAACGATCTCATCCAATAGTGGAAAGTCGTCCATCAGGGCGTTTTTAACCGTCCGGATCACCTTTCCGACGGTTTCCTCTTCATTGAGGGCCGGTAAGCCCAGGCTGATCGTCACCTGCTGTTGCTCTTTGAGCGCCATCAACCGGCTTAGATCGGCGAACTCTCGGCTGTGATAGGTGTTCTCAACAAACCATTGATCCACGAGAACAGCGACCGGACGGTCTACTTGAGTAAGACCAGGCGCGCCGTTGTTCCCGGATCCCGGTCTGGTTTGGCGCCTTTCTTTGACTACGATCAAAGAGATGCGATCTCCTTCGCTGACCGCATCGAGCATTGGTCCGCTCCAACCATCCGGACGGATATCCTGGGAGGGAGCTCCCATCACGATCAAATTGTTGGACTGGGCCTCCTTGTTAATCATTTGAGATACCTGACCTTTGGTGGTCACAGCTCGGGTGATTCGCTCTAAATTCCGCATTGCCGGGGCAAATTCATCCAGGAATTTGTTCTGATCGGTGCGTGAGATTTCGCTGCTTACATGCAACAGCGTAATCACCCCATTGTTGCGTTGGGCGATGGCGTGGCCTATCCGCAGGGTGAGTCCAGAATTGGGTCCGCCGCGTACCGGGAGCAACAATTTATTCAACTTCATCCAATAGTCTTGCTCCGTCAGCGATCCTATAGGGCGTACCGCTACGACGTCGCAGGGTGGCGCTGCCAATCGATCCCCCTGGATGGCGCCGACCGCCGTTTCTGGCAAATCGTCGGTGCTCCAGGCTAACAGGACCATATTGGCCTGTTCCTGCGCAACCGTCTCCCAGATCCCGTCCCAAGTCTGGTCTGGGGAACGAGCGATGGTTTTGATTTGTGCAGTAATTCGCACCTCATCATTTAACATATCGACCAGATCCTCGCGAAAGTGGCTGGCCACATCGACCGCATTGTGGGAGACCTGGTCCTCTAGCACTGGCAAGATATGGAGTAACAGCAACTGCCCTCGCCGGCCTTGAACCAACATCTCGGCTAGGGGCAGCATCACCTTTGCTTCCTCGAGATAGCTAACCGGTAGAAGGATTTTAAACGGTCCGTCTGGAGCCAATTTTTTGTTGTTCGGTGAGTTCGTGTACCTAACTCCATTCTCGCTCACGGGTTGCTCTCCTCGAGCAATGGGATCAACCGTTGCTCAATAATCGCCTCCCAGGTATAGTGATTCGTAACGCGGTGACGGAGCTGGTAGGCGCGATCGTTAGCAAAATAATTCAAAATCTCCTGGCAAACCGACTCCGGATCACCCTCTGGATCGAATAAATACGCCCGGTCGGCTGCGCTTTCCCTGATGGGTGGGATATCGGCAGCGAAGACCGGGAGGCGGGCTAATCCGGCTTCAAGCACCGGGATGCCAAAGCCTTCCTTTTGACTGGGGAAGATTAATGCGTCAGCCAATTGATACAGGTCGGCGATCACTGCATCTGGAACGTACAATGGATCCGCGTCCTCACCTGCTTCGTGAAGAAAATGGACTCGATCGGCAATCTCAAGCTGTGTGCAGAGTTCTTTTAAGGATTCCAGGTAGGCGATATTTTTAGGGTTGTGAGGTCCGGGAGGCCCGGTGATCACCAGGGCGGCTTTCTCTTTTTGTTGGGTCAGGCAGGCGGTGACTCGGATGGCGTATTGGATGTTCTTACGCCGGGTGATGCGCGCCGGCAAGAGCATCAAAGGTTCAGCTGAAAGCAGATCAAATCGTTCGATGATTTTCCGAGTCAAAGGCTCCAATTTCAGGAAGCGAGCAATGTCTATGCCCGGGTTGATCACCTGGATCTCGGTCGCAGGTGTATCGAGTAATCTGGCCAGCCGTTCCCGGCGGTGTTCGGAAACCACCACGTAGCGCACGCCAGGCCAGCGCAAACGGAGTAGATACCAGGGGTATCCGGCGTGCAAATCCGAGCTGTAAAGTTCGTCCTGCCAGGCGAAATCGTGGCACCAGGCGATGATCTTTATCTTCCCGTCATCTGACAGGCAGCGCAGCGCCGCAGTCAAGGGTAGATTCTTATGCAATGTGACGGCGTTGTGAACGATACAGACGTCGGATTTCGATAGCAGAGGTCCCAATTTTCCGGCTAGATTGTCCCGAAGTCGGTTGAACTCTTCCGGTACCTGGCCAACGGCAAGGCGTTCATCGATAGCTAGTATCTTCGGATGGCGAGAATCTACCAGGGGGATTTGATGGAAAGTCACGTTTGGATGGAATTGTTCCCCCCGCCCGGCAACAACTTCTACCTTGTAGCCCCTCGCGACCAACAAGCTGGCATGATGGTAGATAGTGCTCTCGACTCCGCCAATGATGGGCGGGGCAGCGAAATGGAGAATGGAGATCTTCACGGAATTCCAGCCCTTTTCTCCTCAGCCGGGGAGGATTCATGGACCAGGAAGCGATGGATACTGGCGCTTAGGTGAGCACAGATCAGGATGATCAGGAAATTCAAGTAAATCCATAACATCAGGGCTACGATCGACCAGAGCGATCCATAAATAAGCTGGTACTGGACGACGCCGCTGGAGAAGAAGAATGTAAATGCATTCGTTGTAACCACCCAGGCGATTGAGGCGACTAAAGCAGCCCAGAATGCGGCGCGCCACTTGACGTCCCTATTTGGTATCCAATGGAACATGGCGAGGAAGATAAAGAAGCTGACTACCAGAGGGACAAGATTGGTGAGCAGATCTAAAGAGGGAATATTCTTTAAGAAATTGCTCCCGAGGATCGGAACGCTGAGTTGAGAAAGCAGGTCGAGGATCGTAGTAGTGATCGAAGAGATAAACAGTAAAGCCAGCAATCCAGCGACGAGACCCAACCCCACCAGGCGGCCTTGGAGGAAACCCCTGGGTTCAGCGCTTGGCCAGGCGCGATCGATATTGCGGATCAGCGTTCCAAAAGCTCCTGTCGCAGACCAAGCCAGGCTAACCACACCGAGGACGCCGACAGAACCTCTCTGTTCCAGAACTTGTTGGATGTTGCTGGTGATCAGCTCGGGATTGAGCGGAAAGACTAACCGGACCAAATCTATAACTTGGCTTTGAATTACCTGGCTCTCAAATACATAACTTCCTAAAGCGACCAGGACTAATAGCAAAGGGAAGAGCGAAAAGACGGTATAAAAGGCGATGCTGGCGGCCCCCTCAGCGCCGCGTTCTTCCGAAAATCTTAAAGCGGTTTGTCGCAGGATGTCCAACGTTCCATTCGAACGCTGGTTTATTCTTTTGTAGTATTTCGTTAATCGGCTTTCGAACTTCTCTCCGATTTCTTTGAAATCATCCGCTGGCAACATGTTCTTCTCAGATTCCGCCCAATGATTCTTCGATCAGGGCTTCCAGACGATTTGCTAAAATTCTGTAAGAATAATAGCGACGTCCCAGGGCATAATTGTGCGCGACCATCTCTCCCGCTAAAACTTCGTTCTGGAGTATTTCCTCCGCTTGTCGCACACAGCCTTCGTCAATGAAGTCAGTAAAGGTGATTAATTTAAATCCTTTGGGTTGGATGTCCGTATTAAATATTTCATAGGCGCTCATCATGATCGGCCGCTTATTGTAGATCGTCTCCAAAAATGCATTGCCGAAACCCTCGATGATCGAAGGATAAGTCACCAGATCCGCTTGAGAATAGGCGTCTCTCAGGGAGTAGATTTTCGAGTCACCGGAAGTCTTGCCGCGTTCTTGGGCGAAACGCTCTGCAGCGAAGCGCACATCGACATTCATCAAATGGGCGTAATCTCGCAGATATTTCTCGTATGTGTCCCCCTCATCGCCAGATTCATGCGTGATCACAAGACAGCTATTCAGGTTCAAGCGGCGGGTCAGTTCGATGGCCATCTCGATGCGCTTGCGGGGGACGATCCGGGTGGGTTGAAGCAGCAGGTGAGCGTCCTGTTCGATGCCCAGCTCCGAGCGCAGGTCATCGGTATAACCATCGGTCTCTTCAGGCGGAGACTCGAAATCCATCACGTTCGGCACCAGTGTGGAAGATACCCCGGTACGCAATGCGAGTTCCCGTTTGGCAAAGGAGTTGATCACGACGTGATTGATGTGTGGCAGAGTGGGTGGAAAAGCTGCTCGAAGGTAATCTTCCGCAGCAGATTTGCTGTAACGCCGGCGCTCCCAAGAGAAATCATGGTGGTGGGCGATAGTCGGCAGACCGGTTTCAGCGATCAGTTCGGTCAACGCCAGACCTAGGGGTACGTTCATAGGTAAGGCAAGGGCATTTTCGATGATGAGCAAGTTCGGTTCGAGGTGTTGGAGAAACTTGTGCAATTGGTTCTTGAGGAATACCTGCAGATCCCTAATGCGCTGAGATGTCTCGGGGTCGCGCTTGTAGTCATCGAACAAATCTACGTTCAGATCGAGGATTTCGGGATGTTCGAAGTGGGCTTCTGCGACGACGAAACTGCGCTCTTCCGGCCAATCCGATTCTCCGGCGAAGAAAAAGCATTCATGCCCCATATCTTTGAGCACCGCAACCCACTTCTTCGTCTCCAGCGAGACGCCGTCCGTGCCAGCGAGACGAGTGGAGATGAAACCGATCCGGCTTTTTTTCGCCATTTTCTTTCCTTACTTGAACTGCTGGATGAGTTGATTCAATTTCATTTCTAAGACTTCAAACGAAAAATGTTCCCGGGCAATGGCAAAGTTGTTTTCGACCATTCCTTTGACTTGTTCCGGCTCGTTTAACAGCTGTTTGGTTCGGTCAACAGCCGAATCATCCACAAAGCCGTCCAGTTCGATGAATTCGAACCCGAGCGGTTTGATGTCGGCGTTATATACCGGGTAGCGATTGACGACGGTGAGCTTCTTGAAGTAGATCGCTTCGAGCAGGGCATTGCCGAAGCCTTCGTAAAGACTGGGAA
>CAYNWK010000136.1:0-11448 GCA_964400875.1 uncultured Anaerolineaceae bacterium
GAGCAACGACGGGACTTACGAGAAGCTCTACCAGATCAGCAAAGTCGATTCCCGCGTGCTCGTGATCCAGCTGCGGCGCAATTTTGGCCAGACCGCAGCCTTTTCTGCCGGCTTTGATTTAGCGGAAGGAGAAGTAATCATCACCATGGATGGCGATCTACAAAATGATGCAGCCGATATACCCATGTTATTGGACAAAATCGACGAGGGTTACGATATCGTGAGCGGCTGGCGCGTCCGCCGCAAAGACAAGTACCTGACCCGTAAATTGCCCTCGCGCATCGCCAACGCGCTGATCTCTTGGGTTACCGGGGTCAAGCTACATGATTACGGCTGCTCGCTCAAAGCGTACCGACGTGAAGTGATCAAAAACATCCATTTATACGGTGAGCTGCACCGATTTATCCCTGCGCTGGCGAAGTGGATTGGTATTCGTGTAGCCGAAGTTCCAGTCAGCCATTATCCCCGCAGGTTTGGCCGCTCGAAGTACGGTTTACGCCGCAGTGTGAAGGTGCTCCTGGACTTGATGACTGTCAAGTTTCTGCTGGACTATGCCACTCGACCCATTCAGATCTTTGGCCTGCTCGGCTTGATCAGCCTGGGCAGCGGAACACTGATTGGTCTTTATTTATCTATCCAGAAGATCGTCTTTCACGAGGGGTTGGGGGACCGCCCAATGCTGCTGCTTGCCGTGCTCTTGGTCGTCCTCGGTGTTCAGTTGATCACCATGGGGCTATTGGGCGAGATGATCGTGAGAACTTATCACGAGACTCAAAACAAGCCGATTTATCTGATCCGCAATATCTTAGAGCAGCGATAACTCCACGAAGGTAGCTGACCTCAAGTGCTCCAGGGGGAAATCGCCCGCCCACAAAACCGTGTAACTTAAACTATACCTATCCGTTTTGTAAAGTGCGGGCGGAATCAACACGCCACTTCAACGCATTCAGTTAATCTGAGAGGCAACACCATCTGCGAACCGATCTGCTAGCGCGGTTGGTTGCTAAACACTTGCTCGTTAATCGACTTCAAAGGAAAACACCCTAATGAAGATCTTGATGATCGCCCCACAGCCCTTTTTCGAGCCCAGAGGGACGCCGATCAGCGTGTACCAACGTCTCGAGGGACTGTCGAAATTAGGGCACAGCGTCGATCTGGTTACTTACCATATCGGCAAAGAAGTGGAATTACCAGGTGTGCGCGTATTTCGCGCCCCCAAACTCCCATTTGTTAACGAGCTCAAAGTAGGGCCTTCCTGGCCGAAGGTGCCTCTGGATATCTTGTTGTCTTTTAAAACAATAGAATTATTACTGCGCAACCGCTATGATGTGATCCATTCCCACGAAGAGGCGGGGATGTTTTCCGTACCTTTAGCGTTTCTGTCCCGCACACCTCATTTGTATGACATGCACTCCAGTTTGCCTAAACAGTTGATCAATTTCAGATTTGGGGATAACTGGTTGTTCATCAAACTCTTCTCCTTGCTTGAACGGCTCACGATTAATACCTCCGCCGCGATGATCACCATCGGCCCCGACCTCGAAGCGCACGTAAAGTCGATCAACCCGAAGGCGAACCAGATCATGATCGAGAATTTACCGCTCCGTTCGCGAGAGGAGCATAATGAATTGCCCAGCCCCGAGGAACTGCGCGCCAGGTTGGGTTTGAGAGGTAAATTAGCGGTTGTGTATACTGGCACCTTTGAACGGTATCAGGGCGTCGAAGTGTTGCTCGAAAGCGCCCGCCTGGTGAGCGAGCGTCACCCAGAGGTAGTTTTCGTTCTCGCCGGTGGCAAACCACAGCAGATCGAAGAAATGCGCGCCCTGGCGCAAAAGTTAGGGGTCGAGGATTGCGTACAATTCCCGGGAATCGTCTCGATTGAGGAGGCCAACCAGTATTTAGAAATGGGCGATATCTTGGTTTCACCTCGCATTGAAGGCACATCCGTACCGCTAAAGATTTATACTTATCTGTATGTTGGCAAACCGATCTTGGCGACCAATTTGATCGCCCATTCCGCTGTGCTGGATGAGGATACGGGAATATTAGTGGATCCCACCGGCGAGGCTTTTGCGAAAGGATTGATGGCGCTGGTCGAGAGTCCGGCATTAAGAGCGCGCTTGAGTCACAACGCCCGCCAGCTGGCTGAAGAAAAGTACAGCATCGCGAACTATTTAGCGAAACTCGAAAAAATCTACCGGACTTTCCAACCAGCTGGCGTCCCGAAAGAGCAACCGGTGCAAACCCTAGAGAATTGAGGTTAAGTTAACGGCATGTGTGGTATTTGTGGTTTCGTTTATTCTGACCAGGGCGCCAGCCAGCACGAGCCTTATCTGCGCCAGATGAACGCGCAAATCCACCACCGCGGTCCCGATGACGAGGGTTATTACGTAGACGAATGCGCGGCTCTTGGGATGCGTCGGCTGAGCATCATCGATCTGGTCACCGGCGACCAACCGGTAACCAACGAAGATAATACTATCTGGCTGGTCTTCAACGGCGAGATCTACAACTATAAGGAGATTCACGCCCGACTGGAGCAGCGCGGCCATCAATTCATCACCAAGAGCGACACAGAGGTAATCGTTCACGCCTATGAAGAGTACGGCGATCATTGCGCCGAGCACTTCAACGGGATGTTTGCCTTTGCATTGTGGGACGCGCCCAGACGCAAACTGTACGTGGCGCGTGACCATATTGGCATCAAGCCGATGTATTACTGGCTAGGTGAAGGAAGACTGGTGTTCGGTTCAGAGCTCAAAGCTCTCCTGGCGCATCCGGAAGTGCCTCGGGCCATCGATCCCATTGCGCTGGATCACTTCTTGACCCTTGAATATATCCCCGCGCCCAGGACGATCTTCAAGGACATCTATAAATTACCTCCCGGACACCGCATGATCTTCCAGGATGGCAACCTGCATGTCGAACAATATTGGGACGTCCCCATGATCGAAACGCCGGCGGATGAAGGGGAATGCGTTGAGCGGCTTGCGGAGATGATCGATGATGCTGTGCGCCTGCAGCTGATGAGTGATGTTCCATTGGGCGCGTTTTTGAGCGGTGGGATCGATTCCAGCACCGTGGTCGCCTCAATGAGCGCGGCAACCTCCATCCCGGTAAAAACCTTCTCGATTGGGTTTGGCGATCCGACTTACAACGAATTGCCTTACGCTCGCGCCGTAGCCAAGCGATTCGGCACCGATCATTACGAAGAATATCTGGAGCCCGACATCGTAGAGCTGGCAGAGCGCCTGGTAGGCAATCTGGACGAACCTTTTGGCGACTTCTCCATCTTCTCCACTTATCTGGTTTCGGAAGTCGCCCGTCGGAAGGTGAAGGTTGTATTATCCGGGGATGGCGGCGACGAGTTGTTCGGCGGTTACGATACCTACGTCGCGCAGAACATGGATCGATATTATCGTTGGTTGCCTGCCCCGCTGCGCAGGCAGGTGTTGCCGGCTGTACTGGACGCGGTCCCGCCCCAGCCAGCGAAAAAAGGCCTGATCAACAAGACCAAGCGTTTCGTTGAAGGCGCCAGGCTGCCCGGCGCATTGCAGCACACTCGCTGGATGATGTTCCTCGATCGACAAAGTAAGGCCGAATTGTATAATCCCGATCTGTTCAAGCAGGTGAATGGAAATTCAGCCGACCAGGTCATGGAGAAGTATTTCCAGCGCATGGCGGGTTTCGATCCGCTCGCCCAACAGCAATACGTGGACATTAAAACCTATCTGGCTGATGACATCCTCGTTAAGGTTGACAGGATGAGCATGGCTGTTTCGTTAGAGGCGCGGGTGCCCTTGCTGGATTACCGCATCGTCGAATTCGCCGTCAACCTGCCAGCCAGGATGAAGCTCTCCCGGGGGCAGACCAAGCGCATTTTGCGCAAGGCGGTGGCCAACCGGCTGCCGGAAGAGATCTTGAGCAAACCGAAGGAAGGATTCAGCATCCCGTTGAAACACTGGTTGCGCGGCCCCTTGAAACCGATGATGATTGAGTTGCTTTCCCAGGAAAGTCTGCGGAAGCGCGCATACTTTGAACCCGATACGGTCTCTCGCTGGATGGGGGATCACCTGGCGCGTAACGCAAACCATAGCCACCGGTTATGGGCGCTGATGGTGTTCGAGCTGTGGCAGCGTAGGGTGCTCGATGGGCAGCCGGCACCGCAGAAGGAACTGGTCTGATGGAACAGACGGCAGCCACGAAAGAGATCGTCGCCGCGCAAGCCAAGGATCTCAGCGGGAATGAAGCCCTGCTTGAGCAAATTCGCGCCTACTGGAACGATCACATTCATGACCTGGAGATTGCCACGCATCCCATCGGCAGCGCGGGGTTCTTCCAGGAGCTGGATGAATACCGCTTCGATAAGCTGCGTTACCTGCCTGTGCTGGTTGACTTCTCGGCTTATCAGGGCAAGCGGCTGCTCGAAGTCGGCTGTGGTGTCGGGATCGACCTGATCCGCTTCGCGCAAGCAGGCACCGAAGTCACCGGCGTTGACCTGGCTGAAGTCTCCATCGACCTGGCGAAAAAGAACTTCGAGCACAACGGGCTGGCAGGCGATCTGCGGGTGATGAACGGCGAGGCGCTGCTCTTTGAGGACAACAGTTTCGACGTGGTTTACGCGCACGGCGTCTTACAATATACCGCCGACGCGGAGCGAATGATCGCCGAGTTACACCGCGTGCTCAAGCCAGGCGGAGAGGCGATCATGATGGTCTACAATCGCATCTCGTGGTTGAATTTTCTCTCGAAGGTTATGAGCGTCGGCCTGGAGCACGAAGACGCTCCGGTATTGAAGAAATATTCCATCGGCGAATTCAGGCAACTGCTGCGACCTTTTTCCGGCGTGCGGATTGTCCCCGAACGTTTTCCGGTAGAAACACGCCTGCATAGCGGGCTTAAAGCGCTGCTGTACAATAAGCTCTTCGTCAAGACATTCAATCTAATGCCCAGGTCATGGGTGCGTCGGTACGGCTGGCATTTGATGGCTTTTGCCGTTAAGGGGCGCTGATCCCTTCATGCAGCGAGATCTCAACCAGCTCGCCGAGGGGTCCTTCGACCTATTAATCGTCGGCGCAGGCGTTCACGGCGCTATCATTGCCTGGGATGCTGCACAGCGTGGTCTTTCCGTCGCGTTGATCGAGCGGGATGACTTCGGCGGGGCGACTTCCGCCAACAGTCTGAAAACCGTGCACGGCGGTCTGCGCTACCTGCAGGATGCGGACCTGGGCCTGGTGCGCCGGATGATCCACGAGCGCAGCGCGCTTTTGCGCGTCGCGCCTCATCTGGTCCATCCATTGCCGATCGTCATGCCCACCTATAACCAGCTGATGAAGCATAAGCTCGTGATGGGGCTTGCCCTGGTGGTCAATGACCTGGTCGGGCTGGACCGCAATCAGGACCTCGACCCGGACCATCGGCTGCCGCCCAGCCGGGTGATCTCCCGTGAAGAATGCCTGGATCTGCTGCCGGGTGTCGCTGCCGATGGTATCACCGGTGGGGTGGTCTGGTACGACGGGCAGATGTACAACACCGAACGGTTGACCCTGGCTTTCGTCCAATCCGCTGCAGCGAACGGAGCGGTGGTCGCCAATTACCTGCAGGCCGTTGATTATTTATTCGACGGAGAAACGGTTTGCGGGATCAGGGTAAAGGATACGCTTAACGCCGAAGAGTTTGCGATCCGGGCGAAACTGGTAGTCAATGCAGCCGGACCCTGGGTCGACCGGCTGCTGCAGCGCGTGCCGGCCCGGACAATCGAACAAAAGTTTCACCACTCCCTGGCGATGAACCTCGTGACCCGGCAGTTTATCCCGGGAATTGCTGCTGGTATCCCCAGCCGGCCTCGGGACGAAAACGGTCAACGCCCGGTATCCAGTAGGTCTCGCGTGCTGTTCATCGCTCCCTGGCGGGATTATTCCCTGGTGGGGACCTTCCACAAGCATTTTCAGGGCGACCCGGACGCATTTGTAGTGCGTGAAGAGACCGTTGCTCAGTTTATCGAGGAAACCAACGGCGCTTATCCCGAAGCGCGCTTGCGCATTGATGACGTGCGCTTCGTCCACAGGGGATTCTTGCCCGAAGTCCCAGGAAATGGGTTGGGAGATGTGAAGCTAATCCGCAAAGGACAGATCTACGACCACCAACGTGAGGATGGCATCCCCGGGTTGATCACGGTTGTGGGCGTAAAATATACGTCGGCCCGCTCGGTCGCCGAGCAGGCCGTGGACCTGGCGATTGAAAAACTGGGCGGGCCGAAGCGAGACTGCAAAACGGATGTCGCCCCCGTCCACGGTGGAGATTTCGGCGCGCTGAGCGCTTTCCTGGCCGCCTGCAGGGCTAACGATCCTTCCGGTTGGGGAGATGCAAACGTGCGGCGACTGGTTTATAACTACGGTTCTACCTACGAACGGCTGCTCGAGCTGGTTGCCAAAGAACACAGTTTGCGGGAGAGGGTAAGCCCAGAGAGCCAGGTTTTACGGGCGGAAGTAGTTCACGCAGTCCGGGATGAAATGGCCCAGAAGCTCGCAGACGTCGTACTGCGCCGCACGGATTTGGGGTCAGCCGGTATGCCCGAAGAGAGCGCCATCCGCTGTTGCGCAGACCTGATGGCGCGCGAGTTAAGTTGGGATAAGCCCAGGCAGGAACGAGAGATCGACGAGTTAAAATCGCGCTACGTGCGGATCGCTTAGCTCGGGAGGATTGAGAAAAGGAAATGGCATCTTCGAAACTTCAAGCGAGCGAGACTCAGCTCCAGGAGCGCGAGCCCTGGCAGCTGCAAATGTTTCGCAAGTCACTGAAGAAACAGCAAAAGCTGCGCGCCTTGTTAAAGATGATCGATTTCAGCCAGGACCGGCGCTGCTTGCTGGTGACCTGCGGCGACAACAACGGAGCTTTGAACTGGCACTTCAAACAGGCGGGCGGGGAGTGGTCCTGGGTGGACGCCGAGGAAGATAGCTTAGAGCAGATTCACGCGGTGACCGGAGACCCGGTCCAGCGGATGGAAAAAGATGCACCGTCTTTACCTTTTCCGGACGGCACGTTCGACATGGTCATGACCATCGACGTCCACGAGCACTTGAAAAATCCGGCTGCGGTGAATCGAGAATTGGCTCGGGTGGTTAAACCAGGCGGTAAAGTGATCGTGACCACCCCAAACGGCGATGAAACCAAAACAGTCGTGCGTTTGAAGCACCTGGTAGGGATGCGCCCGGAGGATTACGGGCACATCGTCGTCGGCTTCGACGTGCCCGACCTGGAAAAGCAGCTTTCAGCGGTTGGGCTGGCGCCTTACGCACATTCGAGCTACGCGCGTTTTTTCACCGAGCTGCTCGAACTGGCGATCAACTTCGCTTACGTCAAAGTGCTCTCGAAACGCAGCGAGGCGAAAGTGGAAAAGGGGCAGATCGCCCCACAAAACCAGGACCAGATCAAATCGGTCGAAAAGCAGTACAAGCTGTATTCCCTGATTTATCCATTCTTTTGGGCGTTTTCACAGCTGGACGTGCTGGTCAGCTTCCGGCGCGGCTACGCCGTGATCGTTGCCGCGCGCAAGGAGCGGTGATGGCAGCTCCTCAGCGAGTTTTGATCACCGGCGCGGGCGGCTTCATCGGCAGCCATTTGGTGGAAGATCAGCTGCAGCGCGGCCGGAGCGTGACCGCAGTCGATTTGCACACCGGCGCGCTGGAGGGATTGAAATCCGAGCCCCGCTTGCAGATCCTGGAAGGAGATTTCACCGACCGTCAGTGGATCGAGCCTCACCTGGCTGGTCATGAGGTGTGTTTCCACCTGGCCAGCGCCCACCTGGAGAAGGGGGTGAGCGACGATTATTTCTGGCAGGTCAACGTCGAAGGCGCCCGCGCATTTATCGAACAATGCGAGGCCGCCGGGATCGACCGATTTGTGCACTGCAGCAGCGTGGGCGTCTACGGCGATATCGAGAACCCCCCGGCGGATGAAGATTCCCCCTACCATCCGGACGTAGCCTACGAGAAATCCAAATTGGCCGGGGAGAAAGCAGTCCGGGATTTTGCCCAGGCGGCGCACTATCCGGTCGTGATCGTACGGCCGGCCTGGGTGTACGGACCGCGCTGCCCGCGCACGTTGAAGCTGTTCAAGACGATCCAAAAAGGACGTTTCTTCTATGTTGGAGACGGCAAGACTTTAAGGCATCCGATTTACATTGACGATATGTCGGCCGGGTTCGAACTGGCGGCCACACACGCGCGCGCCCCAGGCGATACGTTTATCATCGCCGGGCCTCGAGCCGTGACCTTAGAAGAATTGGCCAATGAAATCGCGGGTTGTCTGGGTGTCGCCCAGCCCGGTTTGCATCTGCCGCTCCCGCTGGTCTGGGCCGGCGTATCGGCATTGGAGTTGGGCGCCGGGGTTGTGGGCAAAGAACCTCCTTATACACGCCGCAGCCTAAAATTTTACACCGGCAACACGGCATTCCGCATCGACAAAGCCAGGAACATCCTCGGTTTCGAACCGCAAATCGATCTGCCCGAGGGTTTGAAATGTACGTATGAATGGTACCGTCTCAATCAAGTGATCTAAGACCAGGATGGGAGAGAATGAGCAGGAGAAGGGTAGGACGCGGCGGATCGTCTCAGGTGAATTCACTTTAAGCCTACCTGCTAGCATTCTTGGTTTGTTTGGATTGATTATCGGCTTACTGGGCAACCTGGCATTCTTTGCTCCAAACCTCGAATCAGCAGGGCTAGAGATTGAGCGGGCAAACGCCGCACCGGAATGGCCTAATGCGGATGTAAACCTGTATCAATCCATCGAAATCGAACTAACAGGGCCGACATCTTCGGGGATGGGTGAACCTAACCCGTTCTTGATAGAGGTCTGGGTCAAGTTCACCGGACCACAAGGACAGACATTCGACGTTCCTGCTTTTTATGATGGGGATGGGCAGGGAGGGATGGACGGTAGTATTTGGAAGGTGAGGTTCGCGCCGGATTCGATCGGCACCTGGACTTACCAATCTTCCAGCAGCCAAAGCTTGCTTGACGGACAGGAGGGCAATTTCGTTGTTGGAGGAACCGGCTCGTGTCCGCAGGGTGCCTTGGGAGATCTGCCAGACTTCTCCTGTGTGGGTCGGCTGACCTACACGGGCGGGCACTTCTTGCAGTTCGCCGATGGAGCTTACTGGCTCAAGGGAGGCGCCAACGAACCGGAAGATTTGCTCGCGACAAACAAGAATGCCGGATTCGGCAGCAAGCAAGCGGCGATCGATTATCTGGCTAATAAAGATGTCAACTCGATTTACATCATGCTGGATAATATCGAAGGCGACCGGAAGAATGTATGGCCCTGGGTAGGAGCAACGCAGGATGAGGCTAAACTCAATCACGAACGCTTCGATGTGGCCAAGCTCCAATCCTGGGAAGAACTTTTCCAATACATACAAGATAAAGGTTTGGTGCTTCATCTGGTCTTCGAAGATGATTCTGGTTGGACCGGTTTCAACCGGGAGCTATACTACCGGGAGATGATCGCCCGCTTCGGTCATCACAACGGTCTGATCTGGGATCTGATCGAAGAATATAACGAAAGTTATACACCGAACGAGATCAAGGATTTTGCACAATTAATGAGCGACCTTGATTCCTACGATCACCCTCTGACCGTTCATCACGCGGGCTCTTTGAATAAGTGGGAGCCTTTCGTGGGCGACGATCGTTTCGATCTGACAAGCTTTCAGACGTATGAAATTGAGATTAACGACGACGCGGCCTACTGGTTTGAGCACGTGGAGGCTTCTGGACGCACCGTCCCGCTGGGATTTGATGAGACGACCCGGATGCTCACCGCTGCAGATAGGGATCTGTTCCGCTATATGGTTTGGGCTGTCTATGCCGGGGGAGGAAATACGGAAATTTACACTAAGCTTATCGGTGCAGGTATAAGTTATATTGATTATGCTGACCAGTTTGATGATCTTGCCAGAGCACGGAAATTTATCGTCAGTCTGCCATTTTGGGAGATGAGGCCGCGTAATGAGCTTGTGGTTTCAGGATCGGGTTTTGTATTTGCTAAGGAAGAGCAGGTGATAAGCGTCTACCTGCCCGAAGGTGGCGACCTCAGTTTGGATCTAACCAACGTAAGCGGGAGCCTGCTGGGCTCCTGGTTCAACCCAAGGGATGGTTCCAGTCAAACGATCGGGCTCAAATCTGGGGGTGGTATCCAAACTTTCAGCGCTCCGGATATGCAAGATTGGGTGCTGCTCTTAACAGTACCGGAGGCTGTAACTACGCCGACGCCAACCCCCACTCCCACGCAAACCAAGACGCTAATTCCCACGCCCACGCAAACCGCAACCCCAACGCAAAGCTCCTCGCCCAGCCCCGAACCGACCATGACGATCGCTCCGTCGAGATCACCGACCGCTACGGATATTCCGATTGATCTTCCAAAGGGGAGCATCCTTTTCCTGCCGATCCTCTCTTTAGATGAGAACTAGAGCTTTAACGACAAACGATTGTGTGCTGTATTAGGTTCAACTTCAATGCTTGCCAGATACGGGAATCCATACCTGATTAGACAAATATTCAGAATATCCTATCCGTGAGAAACGGTATGGGTCATTACAGACGGTATTTATTCTTCGCGGGAACCACCCTTCTCGTTGGGTTTTTGATTTTCGCTCTCTTGGCATTGGGTATGCCCACCGACTACCCGGGATGGGTCCCGGCGCCGGTGGTGAATTCAATTTACGATTTCCGCCTGGAAGTCGCACCGTGGTTGAAGAAGGTTGTCTCGATCAGCTCGGGGTCGATTCGCAACGACAGGGTTTATCTGGACGATTATGGCGAGCGTATCGAATTGGACGAACCAAACTTAAAAATCATCGGTACGCTCTACAAACCGGACAGCGCCTCGCCAGCCCCAGCGATTGTCGTCGTTCACGGCTCTTCGCCTGAAGGAAGGCGGTTGGGGATTTACCGGTACATGGGGAAAGCGTTATCAGAGCGAGGCTACTTTGTCCTGACGATCGATCTGCGCGGATATGGAGAATCGGGCGACCCCGTGGTTGGCGGCGAACCCAGTCTGATGAACGCAAAGCAAGATGTCCTGTACGCGTTCGATTATCTCAGTTCGTTAAACGCGGTGCTCCCCGATCAGATTTTCGTGATCGGACACAGCGGCGGGTCGAAAGAAGCGTTGGAGGCGGGCATTGCGGACGGACGGGTTCGCAAAATTATCTTGGTTGGACCCCCGAGGCGGGTGGAAGAGCGGATAAGCTCCGAGCAAGCGGATGAATTCGATTATTTCCGCCGCCGGTTGATGCGCTACATGCGCCTAGACACGCCGATGCCGGCGGAGATATACCAGGAATACAGCCAGTCGATGCAAATGGAAAACTTCTCGGATTATCTAAGGATGCCAGCCCATAAGCCACTACTGCTGATTGATGGTGAACTGGAGAGCGAGGCA
>CAYNWK010000137.1:0-11317 GCA_964400875.1 uncultured Anaerolineaceae bacterium
CTTCATCGACTTAAACGTGTAAGCCCTTTAGGGTTTTTTCTTTATTGATAAGTGGTTGTGTTTGGGCGTATTTAATCCGCCCAAACACTCCCTCTTTAATTTCATGTGGAGCGGCAAACTCGCTCCCCTTATTCTACGTCCCCTCTTCCCAGGAATTGAGATACTTTTCTTGCTCGGGAGTCAGCGCGTCGATCTTCACGCCCATCGCTTCCAGCTTGATCCGGGCGATCTCCTTGTCTATATCTTCCGGCACGGCGTAGACGCGTTTGTCCAGTTCGGCTCCGTTCTTGACCAGGTATTCCAGGCTCAGCGATTGGTTGGCGAAGGACATATCCATCACGCTGGCGGGGTGGCCCTCGGCGGCTGCCAAGTTGATCAGACGCCCTTCCCCTAAAATGTTAATCACCCGGCCGTCGGGCATTTCGTATTGGTCCACAAAAGGCCGTACCCGTCGTTTATCTACCGACATATCGTCCAGCGCTGGGATGTTGATTTCCACGTTGAAATGGCCTGAATTGGCCACAATGGCCCCATCTTTCATCTGTTCGAAATGGTGCCCATCGATCACGTTGATATCCCCGGTCAACGTGCAGAAGATATCGCCGATCGCCGCGGCCTCCTCCATCGGCATCACCCGGTAGCCGTCCATGACCGCTTCCAGGGCCGGCAAGGGGTCCACCTCGGTCACGATCACGTTAGAGCCCATGCCGCGCGCCCGCATCGCCAGGCCGCGCCCGCACCAACCATAACCGGCGACGACGAAGTTGCGGCCCGCCAGCAGGATGTTGGTCGCCCGGACAATGCCGTCGAGGGTGGACTGCCCGGTGCCGTAGCGGTTGTCAAAGAAGTGCTTGGTGGTGGCGTCGTTGACAGCGATCACCGGAAATTCCAGCGCGCCGTCGGCTGCCATTGCCCGCAAGCGGATCACCCCTGTAGTGGTTTCTTCTGTGCCGCCCAGCACTTCATCGAGCAGCTCGCGGCGTTCCTTGTGCAGGGTGCTGACCAGATCGGCGCCGTCATCCATAGTCACGTTAGGCTTATGGTCCAGAGCCGCGCCGATGTGCTTGTAGTAGGTCACGTTGTCTTCGCCTTTGATGGCGTAGACCGGGATCTCGTAATGCGTGACCAGCGAAGCGGCCACGTCGTCCTGGGTCGAGAGCGGGTTCGAGGCGGTCAATACGATATCGGCGCCGCCCTCCTGCAGAGTATACATCAGGTTCGCCGTTTCGGTGGTGACGTGCAAACAGGCGGACACGCGCACGCCCTTTAACGGCCGCTCCTTGGCAAAGCGCTCGCGGATCAGGCGCAGGACCGGCATCTCCCGTTCCGCCCATTCGATCCGCCGGCGCCCGCCCTCGGCTAATTTCTCATCTTTGATGTCAAATTCGGTCATTGTTTTCTCCATTAAAAGGTAGATTTGTCCTCGCGCTGCTCAGCGCGCTCCAACGTTCTCGATGCAAAGAAACCGCCATTAATATTCCTGGCTGAACAAGCGCTCGATCTGCTCCGCATCCTCAAAGTGCAGCCGGTAGCGAGCCAGGAATTCAGCGAGGGCATATTCGTGGCCCTGAGGGCCGGGCTGCTCCAGGCAGTAGGTCGCCGCCAGCGCGCCCATCTGTCCGCAAGTCTTTAAATCCCCTCCGTGGCAAAAAGCGGTCAGGAAGCCCCCGCGGTAGGCATCGCCGACGCCGGTCGGATCGACGATCCGTTCTGGCTGGACGATCGGAATGTAGATGCTTTCATCCTGGTTATAAAGCTTAGAACCTTTTTCTCCGCAGGTGATCGCCAGGAACCGTCCCATCTTGCGCACCTGCTCCAGGGACATGCCCGTCCGGTTTTCGATCATGCCGAACTCATAGTCATTGACGAATAACGCCAGCGCGTGTTCAACCCCCTTCCGCAAATCTTCGTTCTCCATGCGGGGGATCTGTTGGCTTGGGTCGTAGATATACGGGATGCCTAAGTCCAGGCATTCGGCGACGTAGCGGACCATGGCGCCCGGGTCGTTCGGCGAGATAACCACGAGATCCGGCAGGTCGCCCCTCAGTTCGTACAGGGAGAGCTCATGCGCGTGCGCCATCGCCCCGGGATAGAAGCTGGCGATTTGGGCGTTGGACAGGTCGGTGTTGGCAAAGAAGGAGGCGGTGAACTCCCCTTCGATAACCCGGACCGCCGAGGTATCGACCCCCTTGCTCTCCAACCAGGACCGGTAATCCTCGAAGTCTTCGCCAACCGTAGCGAACAGGCGCGGGTGCAGACCCAGCAATGCCAGCGTGTAAGCGATATTGGGGGCGATGCCGCCCCGCCGCCGCACCATGCTTTCCACCAGGAAGGATAGGCTGATCGATTCCAGCTTGTCTGGCAAGATGTGATCCCGGAAATACCCGGGGAAAGACATCAGGTAATCGTATGCGACCGATCCTGTCAGTAAAATATCCATTAAGCTTACCCCTCCGTCAGGCTGAACCTGCCACCGACCGGGGTAAGTTTACCTCAAATGGCGGATAAACGATACCGTTTTCCGTGACTATCCCGGTCACCAACCGGTGTGGGGTCACATCGAAAGCCGGATTGCGCGCCCGCGCCCCCTCCGGGACGACGCTCACCCCACCCACTTGCAGGTTGAGCACTTCGGCTTCCTCGCGTTCCTCGATGGGGATCAAACCGCCGTGGGCCAGGGAGAGATCGATCGTTGAAGTCGGAACGACCGGGTAAAACGGCACGTCGTTATCGTGCGCGGCTAAGGCCAGCATATAAGTGCCGATCTTATTGGCGATGTCGCCGTTGGCCGCCGCCCGGTCCGCGCCGACGAAGACCTTCTGGACCTGTCCGGAATGCAGAAAGTAGCCGGCGGCATTATCGCTGATCACCTCATAAGGCACGCCGTACTGCTCGAGTTCCCAGGCCGTCAGCCGTGCGCCCTGCAAGCGCGGCCGGGTTTCGTCCACCAGCACGTGAACGCGTTTACCCTGTTCGTGGGCCATGCGGATCACGCCGAGGGCCGTGCCCCAATCCACCGTGGCTAGCGCGCCCGTGTTGCAGTGGTGAATCACCGTGTCGCCGTCTTCGATCAACTTGGCCCCGTGGCGGGCCATGCGCTGGTTGAGGGCTACGTCTTCGTCCGCGATGCGCTGCGCTTCGGCGAGCACCCTTGCCCGTACCTCGGCAACGCCACCGCTGGCTCCCATTGCCGCGGCCAGCACGCGCTTCAGCGCCCAGGCCAGGTTAACCGCCGTTGGCCGCGCCGACTGGAGCTCTTCAGCGGCGTCCTTCAAGTCCGCGCGCAGGGCGACCACGTTATCGGCGGGCGACTGGTAAGCCGCTGCTGCCAACCCGAAAGCCGCCGTCGCGCCTATTGCCGGAGCGCCGCGCACCACCATCTCCCGGATCGCCTTCGCAACCTGGCGAAAATTATCGTAGGAATTCACTTTGAATTCGGCCGGCAGTAACCGCTGGTCGATCAGCTGCACCTGTTTATTTTGTTCATCCCACTGCACGGTTCTCATCGCGGATGGTTCTCTACGAGGTAGGGGTCGTCGTGGCTGTCGGCGTCCCGCTGGGAACCGGCGTGGGTGAGGGAGTCGGCGTGCCCGTAAGAGCGGGCTCGACGGTCGAATCCTCCGCCGTCGAGATCGCTTCCGTTGCCTGATCTTCCGGGGTTGTGGTAGGGGTGAAAGAATCCACTTCCATGAGCAATTGCCAGGCTCCTTCCAGCGCATCCACGGCCGCGACAGGCTCATCGGGCAGGGCATCTGCTGCTGCTCCAAGCAAGTCTAAGGCCGATTCAAACTGCTCCCGGGGCCGGCCACTCGCTTCCCTGGCCAGGTCTGATAACCGGTCACCAGCAAGCTGCAGATCCGCCAGCGCCAAATTATAGTTGCTCAGCGAGACCAGCAACCGGCTGCGCAAAATCAACCCCATGACCCTCAACTGGTCCAGTTCTGCGCGCAGCGCGGCCGGCGAGTTTTCCCCGCCCAGGGCAGCGTCCAATCGCGCAGTCCGTTGATCGAGCTCGGCGATGGCGTCAGAGAGCTCGCCGATATTCTCCTCCATGGCGCTCAGATCGGCGCCCAAGTCTTCAAAAGACGCGCTCTGCGTGGCCTCCGACCGCCGAAGACTGTCTTCAAGGTCCGTGATCTGTGCCTGGGATGTGGCCAGCTCCTGCGGAAGGTCAGCTTGCGTGGCAATTTCATCCTCCAGCAGGCCTAGCTGGGACTGCATTTCGGCGAGGGCCTCTCTGGCGCTGTCCATTTGTCCTTCCAAAGAATCCAGCCGATCCGCAATATTGTCCATGCGTTCGCGCGCTTGCTGGGCATCTTGAACCTGCCGGGTGGCTAAGGCAGCCAGCTGGCTTTGATTCTCCTGTACCGAAGCCACATAACGCTGGTACACGAACAGCGCCCCTATGTACAAAGCACCTCCCAGGATCGCCCCCAGGACGATCACCACCAGCAGGCGCAGGCCTAGTCTGAAGAGCCAGAGCAGGGCGTTGCCCAGCTGCTCTGAAAAGCTTGGTCGGGTGGTTTGCTCTTGTGGGCCGGGTTGCTCGTTCATTCCTGGCCTCCCGGCTGTCCAAAGATTTGTTCCATCAGTCCGCGCAGACCCTCCAAAAATGTGCTGAAGCGCGCGTTCTCGGTCTGCAAGGTCTCAATTTCAGCGCCCAAATCGCTCAGCTGCGAGTCCATCTGCTCCACCTGAGCTGAGGTGGCATCCAGGTCGCTGCGTAATGCTTCCGCCGCCTGTTCTACGCCGCTCACCCTTCCGCTTAGCGATTCCAGGTTGCCGACTCGGGCGCGCAATCCTTCCAGATCACCGGCAAGAGTGTCGGCCTGAGTAGCGATCCCATCCACCCGAACCGACAGGTTGTTCACCTGGGCCGGAGAGGCGAATTGCAAGCGGCCTTGGTTGACGCCGGCCACGATCCCCAAACTGAGCGCCAGCCCCAGGAGCAGGGCCAGCAAACCGCTGGCAAACGCCAGTAAGACTGCCTGGCCTTGGGTGATATATGCCGGCAGCCCTGACTCCGCCCGCTTCGCCTGGACGGGTTGAACGGTCGTTTCGGGCGCCTGTTCAGCCTTGGTCTCAGGTTCACCCACCGGCTCTTCTTCAGCTGGCATGTCTTCGACCGGCAGTTCGGCGATGGCGGCTTCAACCCCGTGGGGAAGATCGGTTTCCGCACCTCCTTCCGGCTCGACGAAGCTTGATTCCTCCTCGAGCAAGGCTTCATCCAGCTCGGCCTGATCGACCTCCCCACCAGGGGTTTCGGCTTCTATTTCCTCCTCGGCCTCTATCAAGCCCGCGGGAACCGGGGCCAGGGCTGCCTGGACCGTCGTCGCCTCGGATTTTTGCGCGTCGATCGCCAGATAAGGGCGCAGATTCTCCAAAACGCTCCCGCCGATCCCCTCGATCTGAGACAAATCCTCAATGCTTTCAAAAGGCCGGGCCCCGATAATTCGTTGAGCCAATGTCGGGCCTACCCCGGGCAGCTGTTGGAGCTCATCCGGGCCCGCTGCATTCGGGTCCACTCTAAGATCTGTTTCGCCTGCCATTTTCGTTTACTCCTTTTCACCTTCGCTGGTATCGATCTGGATGATCCGCATGCCTTTCTCGGTCTCCAGTCGCTGGACGAATCGTTCGAACTCTTCCTGCGCGAACACCGCTTTCCCCGGCTCCATCAATGGGCGGCCGATAACCAGGATGTCGCCATCCAATTCTTCAGCCAGGGCTAGCAGCTGGGTAGGGATATTGCCTTCACGAATGCGGTAATCCACCTGTTCGACGCCGCGGCGTTCTGCGCGGTCCACCAGGATCAACATGGCAAACTCGCCCATCTCCTTCAGCCGGCGGAAGACCATCCGCAACGGACTCATGGTAGGTGCAGCCTGTCCAAGGAATTCTGCATTGACCACGTGGATGAAGGTGAGCTTCGCCTCGTGTTCCAGCGCCAGGTCTATCGCCCGGGTGACCGTTTTACGGCTGGTGGGCCTGCCTCTCACCGCGCAGATTATGTGTTCAACAGATTTTTGCATCATAAGATTATCTTCTTAACACCGCTTGCCCGCTCACCCAACAATCGATGCGGTGAACAGGTCAGCAGCTCTACAAGAAACGTACAAACAACCAGAGCAACGCCAGTCCAACCGTGATCAGCAGGGCTGGAAACCCTTTCTTCAAGAAATAACCGTAGCTGATCGTATGTCCGGCCCGTTCGGAAATGCCGGCTGTGACCATATTCGCCGATGCGCCGATCAAAGAGCCGTTCCCGCCCATGGCGGCGCCGATCGACAGGCAGTAGTAGAGCACCTTATTGCCCGCCCCCGGGATCGTTCCGCTCAGGAAGGCGATCACCGGCAGCATAGCCGCGGTGAAGGGTATATTGGCCACTACGGTGGACAGTATCGCGCTCAGCCAGGTGACGGCTACCATCGCCAGGATCAGATTTTCACCTACCAGGCGGCCGATCCACCCGGCGATCAAGCTGATCAGGCCAACTTCCTGGACCGCACCGACGACGATGAACAAGGTGATGAAGAAGACCAGCGTAGTCCAGTCCACCGACTCGATCATCTCCTCGATATCCGGTCGGATCCATAATAACAACACGGTCGCGCCCATCAAGGCAGTCACCGAAGGCAGCAGGTGGAAGTTTTCCCCGAAGATGAACAGGATCAACATCCCGGCCCCCACCCAACCGGCTTTGCGTAAGTTGTCCGGTTGGTCGATCTGGGCGCGTTCTTCCAATTTTTCCAGCAATACCGACGAGACCTCTCTGCCTTCGCGCAGCTCTCGCCGGTAAACCCACTCGCTGTATAACACCAGGCCGACCAGCGCCAGCAGCACACCAGGCGTCAGGTTGACCAGGAAGTCGTTGAAGGAGATTTGTCCAAAAGAGCCGATCAGGATGTTCGTGGGGGTGCCCACCAGCGTGCTGATCCCGACTACGTTGGAAGCGAACACTTCCGGTATCAGCAGCGCTAGGGGGCTTAAACCCAACGCCATGGCGATCTGGATGGTTATCGGGGTCATCAACAACATCGTAGTTACGTTGTCCAGAAAAGCCGAGGCCAGGCCCGTTGCGATCATCAAAATCGGCACCAACAGCCAGGTCCTCCCCCCGGAGATGCGGTAAGCAAAGAAAGCCACCCACTGGAAAACGCCCGTACGCTCTACGGTGGCGATCACGATCATCATCCCCATGATCAGGAAGATCACATTCCAATCCACGTACTCCAGGGCGCCTGTGAAATTGAAGATGAACAGCTCTTCCCACAAGGCGCTGCCCAGATAGCTCACCGCAAATACCAGCGAAGCGCCTACCAGCGCCGCCAGGGTGTTGTGAAGCCTGCCGGTAGCGATTAAGATCAGCATCAGTATAAAGATCACCGTTGCGATCCAAAAGGAAGCGTCGATACGGCGCTGCAGGACGGTGTCGGGCAGAACCAGCGTCTCGCCGGACCGCAAACTAGCGGCGTCGGAGGCGCTCAGTTCGATCTCGGTGTTCACGAAATGGGTCCGTTCGATAATCACGCTGAGCTGATCGGGGTGTGTCTCGGGCACAGCCAGCGTAAATTGACCGTTGGGTTGAGTCTCCGCTTCGGCCAACGCACCTTCGCTCTGCGGGGAGGAAAGCGTCACCACCGCCTCACTGACCGGTTGGCTCTGGCTATCCTGTAGCTTCCCGACGATTAACGGCCCTTGCGGTTCGTCTTGCGCCTCGACTGCAGCTGAAGGCCAGCTCAGCGCCAAAACCGCAACGAACACCAGCGCTCCTAGGATGTAATAAAAAACCTTCCGCTTCACTCCTCCCCCCCCTCTGAAAAGACCACCTTAGCGCCGCTCTCCTCCGCGATGCGTTCGCTGAACTGCTGGATGCGCTGATGGGTAAAGACGTTCTCCTCGACTTCAACCTGTGGGCGTCCGAGAACAACGTAATCGGCATCCTTTTCCCTGGAAAGGGTAATGATCTCTTCACCCACATTGCCCCGCCGGATCTCAGCCTCGGCGTTTACCCCGGCTGCAATCGCATTCTGTTGGGCAGAAAGCAAGATGAACTCGCCCATTTGCTCCAATTCCTTGGTAATGGTGTGCACCCGACTCTGGCTCGTCCGGGACAAAAAATCCAGGTTGACAACATACAGGAAGAAAATCGACAAGTCGTTTTCCTTCGCTAAAGCGATCGCTCGATCAATAGTAGGCTTACTGTGTGGTCCCCCGCGCACAGCGCAAACGATTCCGGGCATATCGTCTCCTTTCCGTTGGTTCGCTTTTCTTGGGTAAGCTGGGCCTTGCGAGTCGTTCTTCTTGCTCACAGAACGAATGGCCTCCGGCAGCAGCGGAATATCGCTGCTTGCCGCTTCCGACGCGGCGTCTCTGCTAACTTAAGTATAAGGGATAATTCCGGGGATATTCTCCCACATTGACTGCAACCTCTCAAAAACGATGCTTATTGACAGCCGTTCCCCTCTCGGTTATAGTCCCAGCCATGGCAAGATTGAGAAAGTGTCTGCCCTTGTTGGGGCTGATCGCCCTCAGCCTGGCGTGTAATTTTCCAAGCCTGTTGGGCCAGGACCCACCAACCCCACTCCCAACGACTGCTGTGCCGTCGGAGACCCCGGCGCCCACGCCGACCGTCACCCCCACGCCAACCGCGACGCCTACCCCCTTGCCGGAGGCGCGCATAGACACGGGCGACCAGGCCTTGTTTCAAGGGGATTGGGAGGAAGCCCAGGCCGAGTTCGATTCGGTCATGGCAAACGAGGCCGACCCGGAGGATCACGCGGCTGCGCTGCTCGGACTGGGACGCACATTCTATCTGGAAGGCAATTACGAAGAGGCCCAGGTGAGGCTGGAGCAGCTGATCGCCGCATTCCCGGATGCAGCTCAAATCGCACAGGCCTATTTTTTCCTGGGACAAATCTACTCCGCCGCCGAAAACTACCCGGCAGCAGCCGAAGCCTACCAACAATACCTGGAACTGCGCCCCGGCGTGATCGACAGCTACGTGCAAGAGCTGCGCGGCGATGCCTTATCCGCCAGCGGTGACTACGAGGCGGCGATCGTTGCATACCAGGCGGCTGTGGGCGCGCCGCACGTCAGCCCCAACCTGATCACGGAGGTCAAGATCGCCCAGGCCTACGCTGCGCTGGAGGATTATCAGACGGCCATCGTCGGGTACCAGGACATCTATGACCGCACTGTCAATGACATCACCCGGGCGCAGATGGATTACCAGATCGGCCAGGCCTACACCGAGCTGGGCGATCTGGAACAGGCATACGCTGCCTACCAGGACGCCGTAGATAATTACCCGGGCTTTTACGAGACCTATCTATCGCTTGTGGCTCTGGTCGATGCCGGTATCCCGGTGGACGAATTCCAGCGCGGCCTGGTGGACTACTACGCCGGTGAGTACAGCGTAGCCATTCAGGCTTTCGACCGCTACTTGCAGTCCGAACCCGAGGACCCGGGCAGGGCGGTGTATTTCAAGGGCTTAGCCACGCGCGCTTTAGGTGGGAATCTGGAGGCGATCGAAATTTGGGATGGGATGATCGAGAACTATTCCGATCACGATTTATGGGACGACGCCTGGGAGCAAAAGGCTATTACGCAGTGGTTCGACCTGGAGGAGTATCGCTTCGCCATCGACACCCTGGTGGAATTCGTCGAGACCGCCCCGGCGAATGCGCGCGCTGCTGAACTCTTATTTGAAGCCGGCGAAATCGCCGAGCGTTTTGATCTGCTGCCCAGGGCCGCGGCGCTTTGGGATCGTGTGGGGAGGGAATTCCCGCAATCCCAGCAGGCTTACCGGGCGCTCTTCCTGGCCGGTATCACCCGCTACCGGTTGAAAGAGTACGCTGCTGCCCACGAAACCTTCGAACGCGCCGAGATGGCCAGCCCCAACCTGGAAGCCCGTTCGGCGGCGTTTTTCTGGCGCGGTAAGGCAGCTCAAGCGCTGAACGAGACGGATACCGCCCGCGGCCTGTGGGAGCAAGCTGCCTCCCTGGATGCGACCGGCTATTACAGCGAGCGCGCCAGGGATCTCCTCAGCGGCAATGAGCCCTTCAACCCTCCGCAGCAATATGACCTGGCATTCGACCTCGACGCCGAGCGCCTGGAAGCGGAAGATTGGATGCGCACCGTCTTCGGTTTGCCCGACGACGTGGACCTTTCCGGCCCGGGCGATCTGTCAGGCGACCCGCGCGTAGTGCGCGGCAACGAGTTATGGGATCTGGGCCTTTACGAACAGGCTCGTGTCGAGTTCGAAGACTTGCGCGCAGAGGTTGCCGGCGACCCGGCCGACACCTTCCGCCTGGCTGGCTACCTGGTCGAGCTGGGCCTGTACCGCCCGGCGATCTTTGCCGCCCGCCAGGTGCTCACCCTCGCCGGGATGGATGACGCCGAATCGATGGCTGCGCCGATTTACTTCAATCACATCCGCTTTGGACCATATTACCGCGATCTGGTCATCCAGGCAGCCAAGGAATACGATTTCCACCCCCTGTTCTTGTTCAGCATTATCCGCCAGGAGAGCCTTTTCGAGGGTTTCGCCCTGTCCTCTGCTGGGGCCAACGGGCTGATGCAGATCATCCCCAGCACGGGTCAGGAGATCGCCAACAAACTGGATTGGCCGCCCGATTACACCACCGCAGACCTCACCCGACCGGTCGTCAGCATCCAGTTCGGCTCTCAATATCTGCGGACGCAGCAATCTTACCTGCACAGCGGACTCTACCCGGCTCTGGCTGCGTACAACGGCGGACCGGGCAACGCGTTGGCCTGGATGGAATTAGCGCCCGACGATCCGGACCTGTTCTTGGAAGTCATCCGCTTCGAGGAGACGCGCAACTACATCCGCAGCATCTACGAGATCTTCAACATCTACCGCCAGATTTACGATCGCACGCCTTAGATGGAGCGCCCGCCGCGAGGTTTGTCGAAGCGTTAAGCAGTTCGCCGGGGTGTTAGGCCATCTTTCCGGAAGAAACACGAAGGAGAGCAATACGATGGAACCGCGTCTTGTCGTTGTCAGTCTAAAAGCCGGCGATATCCCCACAAGCGTACATTTTTACCGGGATGTGATCGGCCTTCGTTTGCTTCCCCATCATGGGGCGCGTCCACACTTCGACCTGGGGGGGCAATATCTGGCCCTCGTCGCTTCCAAGCCTGACGGCGTCGAGGAGGCATACCAGGAACGATTCCCCCTGGTCGCGTTCGCGGTCGAGGATCTTGAGGCAGCGCTCGAACGAGTGCGCGCCCATCAGGTGCAGTTACCCTGGGGCATCGAAGAAGATGATCATTCTCGTTGGGCGATGTTTCA
>CAYNWK010000138.1:0-11300 GCA_964400875.1 uncultured Anaerolineaceae bacterium
CTCCAGCACGGCGTACAGCAGCACCCCGGTCGCGACCGCTAAATTCAACGACGTCACCCGGCCGTGCATGGGCAGCCGGACGACTTGCTCGCACAGCCCCAGCTGCTTGCCGGTCAGCCCTTCCCGTTCGCTGCCCATCAGCAGCACGAGGGGTTTCCGGTACCCCTCAACCTGGCGGTAATCGCGCTCCCCTTGCGCCGAGGCGCCGTACACGTGGTAGCCGTGCTCCACCGTCCACTCGGCGAAGGCTGAAAAGGACGCCGTCGCCAGCGGCAGCCAGAATATCGACCCCATGCTGGCCCGCACGGCGCTGGCGTAATACGGATCGACGCTCTCGTCGAGCAGGATCAGCCCGCTGGCGCCGACCGCGTCGATGGTGCGCAGGATCGTGCCCACGTTGCCCGGGTCCTGCGGAGCGATCAGGGCGACCCCCCAGGGGAAATTCGCCGGGTTCAGCTCGCTCAGGCCGGTCAGGCGCTGCCGGACGACCGCCAGCAAGCCTTGCGGGTTTTCCTTCTCCGCCAGCGAAGCGAAGACCTCCGCCGAGGTGGCGTAGCAGGGGGTCCCCAAGGAGGTTTGCGCCTCGATCAGCCGGCTGGCGAACTCGCTGCGCAGCAGTTCGGGCGCGTAAAAAATTGCCTGGATCTCCGCGCCAGCCTCCACCGCCTCGCCGACGTGGCGGATGCCCTCGACAATGAACGCGCCTTGCGCCTGGCGGTGCTTGCGCTGGCGCAGCGCGCGTGCGCCTTTTACTTTTGCGTTGCTTCGGCTGGTGATCGTCTCGACTATCTCAGCATCTCCCCCAGCTTATACCTTGCGCGGCACCCAGGCCAGTACCGTGGTGCCTTTGCCGGTCTCCGAGTTGATCTCGAGTTCGCCCCCAACCCGGTGAGCCCGGGTCTTCATATTGGAAAGCCCGTGCCCAATGGTGCTGTCTTTCTCTTTCGGGGAAAACCCCTCCCCGTCGTCCAGAACCTCCAGGATGACACGCTCGCTGGTCGTCCACAAGCGCACCTCTGCCCGGCTGGCGTGGGAATGCTTGGCGATGTTTGCCAGCGCTTCCTGGCAGATATGGAACAGCACGCTGGCGTTATCCGGGGGTAGATCGGTCAGGATGTCGTCGCTGACCACCAGCTTGATTTCGGTGTTCGAATTCGCGCGGAATTCGTGCAGCAGACGGTGCACGCCGCCGATCAGGTCTTCGCCGCGCAGCTGCCGGGGGCGCAAATCCAGGATGTAAGAGCGAATATCCCGGATGGCATTGTTCAACCCGGCGATGGCCTGTTCAATTTTGTCAAGTGCAATCCCCGGGTCATCCTCGACGGCGTAACGCGCGTAATCCAGCGCCAGGCCGACGGCGTAAATCGACTGGATGATCCCATCGTGCAGATCCATGCCGATCCGCTCGCGTTCTTCCATCACGGCTAAGCGGCGAGTGCTGCGGTGCAGTAGCGCGTTCTCGATGGTGATGCCCGCCCAGGCGCCGATCGATACGAGCATCTGGACCACCCGGCCGTCCAGGTGTTGAGCCGCCCTGGAAGCGACGCACATCACGCCAACGACGTTCTCCCGCGCCACCAGCGGCACGCTAACCATGCAGCGGAATCCCGCTTCGATCACCGCCGGTCGCAAAAACCGCACGTCCTCGGCCAACTCCGCACTTAACACCGGCTTCCCGGTCTCCGCTACGGCGCCGACGATGCCCTCGCCGGGCTTGAACCGTTCGCGCGACCAGAAGGCGGCCCCCGCTTCCCCCCGGTGAAGCGCCAGCCGCATGGTCTTACTGCCGCTTTCGTTCAGGTAGATCTCGCCTGCTTCCATGTGGAGATAGTCCATCGCCCGTTGCAGGGCGCGGGCGACGATCTCGTCGACCTCCAGGGACTTGGTCAGATCGGCGGCCATATCGTTGAGCAGCGCCAGGTCCTCGTTGCGCTGGGTCAGCGCCTTATCCCGGTCGATCACATCCCCGTACAGGCGCGCGTTGCTCAAGGCGACCGCCGCGTACGCCGCCAGCGTCTCGATCACTTTTTCGTCTGTGTCGGTGAATTCGGGGTAATCTTCTTTATCGGTCAGGTAGATCTGTCCCAGCAGTTGTTCTCCCAACAAAATGGGCACACCGAGGAAGGATTCCATTTGGGGATGATGGGTGGGAAATCCGCTGCTGCGTTCGTCTTCACTGATTCTGGAGACCCGGATTGTGCGCCGTTCGTTTTGGATGGCGCCGATCATGCCCTTCCCCAGGGGTGTGTGACCTGTCTTGCGGATCTCTTCCTCGGTCATCCCCACCGGGATAAAGTGCTTGAGGTTTTCGTCGTCATCCAGCACGCCCAAGGCGGCGTATTTTGCGCCGACCTGCTCGCGCGCCAGGGTTACGATGCGCTTCAGCACGTGATCCAGCGAAAGATCACGCACCAATTCCAGGCTGGCTTCGTGCAGGGCTGCCAGCCGCTCTTCCAATTGCTCCCGTGTAAGTAGCACCATTCTTGGAACCTCACCGTTATGGATGTGCTCGATCGTTGTTTCTAACCCAACAATGCCTGGGAGCACTTCCGTATCCTTATTTTACCTGAAATATGTTCCAAATTGTACAAATTACAGGGCGGACCCGCAATTTTCGGGCCGGCGTCCTGCGCCTGGCGACCTAGCTGCTTCGATCTATGCAGGGATCTGATAGTTTTTGCCAGCGAGCCTGGCTTATAAATAGCCTGTATGACTTGGAAACCGTTAATTTATCGTCCCCAAAATGGCCTCTGATCCGCTCAGCTCCCGCATACCCGGATTTTATAACCAAACCCTGGCGGACCGGCGGAAGGTTCTGGCCAAAAGTGGTCTACTGACCGAAGCAGAGCTCGCCGCCCTGACCGGCGAAGCCGGTCTCGATGACTTCCAGGCCGATCACATGATCGAAAACGTGATCGGGCGCTACGCGCTGCCGGTAGGCCTGGCGCTCAATTTCGTGATTAACAAGCGCGAGGTGCTGATCCCCATGGTGATCGAAGAGCCTTCCGTGGTCGCAGGAGCCTCTTTTATGGCCAAGCTGGCCCGCGCCGGCGGCGGATTTCACGCCCACACCACGCCCCCCGAGATGATCGGCCAGCTGCAGCTCTTGGACGCGCCCGATCTGCACGCCGCTCGCGCCAGGCTGTTAGAGCACAAAGACGAGCTTCTGGCAGCGACGGCCGCCGTGGACCCGGTGCTCGCACGCCTTGGCGGAGGCCCGCGCGACCTGGAAGTCCGCCTGATCGAAGCCTCCCCGATCGGGCCGTTCCTGGTCGTACACCTGGTCTACGACGTGCGCGACGCCATGGGCGCCAACGCAGTCAACACCGCCGCAGAACGGCTGGCGCCCCGGGTCGAGGCGTTCACCGGTGGGCGGGTGCACCTGCGCATCCTATCCAACCTGGCGGATCGTCGCCTGGCAGAGGCGCGCTGCACCATACCGCTGAAAGAATTAGCTTTCGACGAGTATTCCGCCGAGGAGGTTCGCGACGGCATCATCGCGGCCTGGGCATTCGCCGCCGCCGATCCGTACCGCGCGGCTACGCATAATAAAGGTATCATGAATGGCATTGACGCCGTAGTTTTAGCCACCGGGAACGACTGGCGCGCAGTCGAAGCTGGCGCGCACGCCTACGCGGCCCGCTTCGGGGCTTATACTTCCTTGAGCACGTGGGGGCAGAACGAGGCCGGGGACCTGGTTGGGAGGTTGGAACTGCCCCTGGCTGCCGGCACCGTTGGCGGCGCTACGAAGGTGCACCCGGCGGCCCGCGCCGCGCTCAAATTGATGGGCGTGTCTGGCGCGCGCGAGCTGGCCGAGATCATCGTCTCGGTCGGTCTGGCGCAAAACCTGGCTGCGCTGCGCGCCCTGGCAACCGAAGGCATCCAGCGCGGCCATATGTCCTTGCACGCTCGCCAGGTGGCCATAGCCGCCGGCGCGCAAGGCGAGGCCATCGACCGCCTGGCCGAACAGCTGGTTGCCGAAAACACCGTGCGCATCGATCGAGCCCAGGAACTGCTCATCCAGTGGAACAAGTGAGGTAGAATTCATCGTTATGTCTGATCAAGTGCTGTTAAAACCCACCCGGCCGGTGGGGATCGTCGGCTACGGGGCGTACGTGCCGCGCTACCGGCTTCCCGCCAGCGAAGTCTCGCGCATCTGGACAAACGGCGTAGGCGGGCTGCCCATCCAGGAGAAAGCCGTCGCCGGGATCGATGAAGATGTCGCCACCATGTCGATCGAGGCGGCGCGCAACGCGCTGGCCCGCGCCCGCGTGGCCCCCGAGAAAATTCGCGCCGTCTGGGTTGGTTCCGAATCCCACCCTTACGCGGTCAAGCCCACCTCCACGATTGTGGCAGAGGCCATCGGCGCAGTGCCCAACGTGCAGGCCGCCGACTGGCAGTTCGCCTGTAAAGCCGGCACCGAAGCGATGGTCGCCGCGATCGGTTTCATCGGTTCGCGCATGGCCAATTACGCCATGGCTATCGGCATGGACATCGCCCAGGGCAAACCCGGCGATGCCCTGGAATACACCGCCGGAGCGGGAGGCGCCGCTTTCCTACTCGGCGACGCCGAAGAATCCCTGGCCGTGATCGACGCCTCCTATTCCTACGTCACCGACACCCCCGACTTCTGGCGGCGCGCCTACCAGAAATATCCTGAGCACGGGCAGCGCTTCACCGGCGAACCGGCTTATTTCGCACACATCACAGCGGCTGCGCAAACCCTGATGGACGCGGTGGGCGCTGCCGCGGCCGATTACCGCTACGCGGTCTTCCACCAGCCGAACACCAAGTTCCCCCAGCGAGCGGCTGCCAGCCTGGGCTTTACGAAGGAACAGATCGCTCCCGGGCTGCTGGTGCCCCGGATCGGCAATACCTATGCCGGGGCTGCCCTCATCGGGCTTAGCGCCACCCTGGATGTAGCCAAGCCCGGAGACCGCATCCTGTTGGTCTCATTCGGCTCCGGCGCTGGCTCGGACGCTTTCGACCTGCGTGTGACCGAGAGCTTGCTCGAACGGCGCGATCTGGCCCCCAAAACGGAAGATTACATCGCCCGCCGCACCGAGATCGACTACGCCACCTACGCTCGCCTGCGCGGCAAGCTGGTCATGAAATGAGCTTTTCTTCGAGTGAGTTGAGATTCTATGAGTGACATCGTCATCGCCGGCGTCGGGCAGACCGCCGTGGGCGAACATTGGGATATCTCTTTGCGGGAGCTAGCCTTCGCCGCTATCGAAGCTGCCCAAAAGGACGCCAGGGGGCTCAAGCCGCAAACCCTGATCGTCAGCAATATGCTGGCCCCGACTCTCTCCGGGCAGGCGCATATGGGCGCGTTGGTCGCCGATTTCGCCGGTCTCACCGGCATCGAGGCCTATGCTGTGGAAGCTGCCGGCGCCTCCGGCGGCGTCGCCTTGCGCATGGCTTATCTGACCTTGAAGGCCGGCGCAGCGGACGTCGTCCTGGTGGTCGGCGTGGAGAAGACCACCGACACGGTCGGCAGCGAAGGGGAGGCCGCCCAGGCGGCGACCACCGACAGCGATTACGAAGCCGTCCACGGTCTGACCCCGACAGCCCAGGCGGCCATGCTGATGCGCCGCTATCTGCACGAATACGAATTGGAACGGAACGTCTTCGCCGGGTTTCCAGTCCTGGCCCACGCCAACGGGGCGGGCAACCCCCAGGCCATGTTCCAGAGAGCGATCAAGCCCGAGCTGTACGCTCGCGCCGGGGTGGTCAGCGATCCTTTGAATCTGTTTGACGTCGCTCCAAACGCCGACGGCGCCGCAGCTTTAGTGCTCACCCGCTCCGACCTGCTGCCGGGGACGTACAGCCACCCACTGGTGCGCATTTCGGGTTCCAGCGTGGCAACCGATACCCTGGCCTTGCACGACCGCCCCGACCCGCTCGTCTTCTCCGCGGCACGTCTCTCGGTGGAACGCGCCTGCGGCCAGGCCGGGATCATCCCGCGCGACGTTGACCTGTTCGAACTGTGCGACGCATACTCAATCTACGCGGCCCTCTCCCTGGAGGCGGCCGGATTTGCCGAGCACGGCCAGGCCTGGAAGCTGGCCCAAAACGGGGACCTGAGCCTCACAGGCAGTCTACCCATCCTGACCTCGGGCGGCCTAAAAGCCCGCGGCAACCCCGGCGGCGCAACGGGTGTGTACCAGGTGGTGGAAGCGGTACAGCAGCTGCGTGGGGAAGCCGGGGGCAACCAGCTCGAAGGAGCCCGGCGCGCCCTGGTTCAATCTCTGGGCGGCGCTGCAGCCACCGCCGCCACCCTCGTTTTAGAATTGATCTGACCGTGCGCCGTGGTTTTCCAAGGCAAACCGTTTAACTATACAATATTTATACAAAACCTTGACAAATTACGGGAACTTGATAAAATTAGATTGACCGCAAATGCAGGAAGGATATAGGGCGTTTAGGCGGGCTTATCCCGCCCAGACACCCCAATTTCCTCGAAAACTGCGTAACTTGTAGAAATGTTAGGCGGTTTGATAGTTCCTGATAGTTCGGAACGGTTAAACTAAGCACGCTAAACCCGGAAAAGGGTTCGCAGAAATTATCTGGAAACATTTTTGTCAAGGAGAACAACTCGATGGAAATACCCCGCCACTGGCGCCTGAAGAACCAACGCTACAAATTAGTCGGTGAAGTCTGTCCCCACTGTGAGGCCAAGCTCTTCCCTCCCCGCGACGTTTGCCCCGAGTGCGGCGAGGAAGCCAAGACCCTGTATAGTTTCAGCGGCCGCGGCGAGGTGTACTCATTCACCACCGTGTACGACGCCCCCGCCGGCTACGAAGAGAACGCCCCGTATACCGTGGCGCTGGTCAAGCTGGAGGAAGGCCCCCTGGTAACCGCCCAGCTGACCGACCTGGACGACCGGCCGGTCGAGATCGGCACCCCGGTTGAGATGGTCACCCGCCGCCTGCGCACCGATGGCGACGAGCGCGGTATGCTGGTGTACGGCTACAAGTTCAGGCCGCGGCTCGAGCGGGCGGTTGCCACTTAACCGCTATCTCGTTCTTGTTAGAAAACGTTGAAACGTCGTTCCAGAAATTCGGAACGACGTTTTTGATCCCATGAGGAGATCTGCGACACCCAGACAGTAAGATTCACTCTAGGAATTACGCACTTGGGTGAGTAATTCGGAACCAGCCTGAGACCAAGGTTTATTTCAAATGCAGCTGGCGAACCAATTGCCGGTCTTGTGTGGATAGGAAGATCATCAAGATCACGGCTTGTTCTTGAGTCGGGTTGTGGTAGGCATGCGGTTGGGTAGCCTCAAATAGCAAGCTATCTGCCTTTTCTAAACGGTACACCTGGTCGCTGACACAATACTCGATACCCCCCTCCAGGCAGTGGACAAACTCTTCACCAGCATGGGTGGCCGGATCGTTGAGGTTGCCAACTCCCGGATCAACGGTCAAACGGAAGGGCTCTAGTCGCTGGTTGTTCAAACCAAGTCCCAAGCTTTCCATCAAGACGCCATTATTTTGGGATCGAAGTCCCCACCCTTGTTTCACAAAAACGGTGGTTTGCTTCGCCTCGGGCTCAAATAAATCAGAGATCGGCACTTGCAGCGCAGTTGCCAGCCGATGTAAGGAGGAAACGGTAGGGGAGTTTTCGCTGCGTTCTATCTGGCTGATCGCGTTGATGGAAAGTCCGCACAGCTCGGATAATGCTCGCATGGATAAACCCTGGCGTTCTCGCAAAGCACGCAACCTGGAACCCACATCTGGCTCAGATGTATCGGACATATGGCGAAGATCCTTTCTCCTGTGTAATCCCAGAGAATTATACCAGAATAATTGACATCGTACAGAATAGTTGTATAATATAACTGGAATGCACAATTTATATGGGCGTTCTAAGGAGATCATCATGTACGCCAAGATCCTGGTCCCGTTGGACGGTTCGAATCGGGCTGAAATAATCCTGAGCCATGTGGAAGAGATGGCGCAACGGTTCGATAGCGAATTGATCCTGGTTCAAATCATCGAAACCGGATCAATATCCATGCTGATCGGTTCGGAGATATCCCCTACCAACTATTATCTTGAATGGTTCAAACGCTGGGAGGAAGAAGCTGAAGCCTATTTAAAAACAATACAAGCTGGGCTTCGTGAAAAAGGCATCCGGTCAAGTGTGATCGTCAACGAAGGTGCCGTAGTCGAAGAGATCATAAATATTGCCGAACGTGAAGGGGTGGATTTGATTGCGATGGCCAGCCATGGTCGTACAGGCTTATCCCAGGTATTCTACGGCAGTGTCGCCGCCGGCATCCTGCACAGAATCGACCGCCCTCTACTGCTCATCCGTTCGAGGGCATGATGAAATACGTCTTTGGGCCTGTCCCATCTCGACGTTTAGGCAGTTCGCTGGGGATTGACACGATTCCTCTAAAAACTTGCAACTGGAATTGTGTTTACTGCCAGCTTGGTCGCACCCAGCCGTTGACCAATCAACGCAAAGAATACTATCCGCGGGAAGAAATTCTTGCCGAAGTGGCAGCTGCGCTCAGCGCGCCGGAAAGAAAAGAGATCGACTGGCTGACGTTCGTCGGCTCTGGGGAGCCTTTACTGCATGCCAGTATGGGCTGGTTGCTCCAGGGTGTGAAAAGGCTGACTGATCTGCCGGTGGCGGTGATCACCAATGGATCTTTGCTCTACCTGCCAGATACTCGTCAAGATCTGCTGCTCGCTGATGCGGTACTTCCAACCCTGGATGCTGGCTCGTACAAGCTCTACCGACAGATCAACCGCCCCCATCCGGAGGCCACATTTGAACGGCTGGTAGACGGTTTGACAGCATTCCGGAGAGAATACAGCGGTAAGCTGTGGTTAGAAGTAATGCTGATCCGCGGGCTGAATGATCGGGCTGAGGCGCTTTGGGATCTGGCAAGGACCATCCAGCTTATCCGACCGGATCGGATCCATCTAAACCTGCCGACACGACCGCCGGCCGAGACTTGGGTGCAGCCACCTGACAGGGAAGCTTTGCTCCAGGCCTCCGCCATCCTCGGGAAAACCGCCAAGATCGTACTTCCGGCAATGGGGGAATTCGATCTCAGCGGCCGTGAAAACGTGGTCGAGGCCATCCTCGCCATCGTCGCCCGCCATCCCATGCGCCAGCGAGAATTGGAGCGCGCCTTGAACCTCTGGTCTCCGGGGGAAGTAGAACATGCTCTGGCTGAATTAGCTTCCAGTGGGCAAGCCCAAATTGTTGAAAGGTACGGCGAACGCTTCTGGACCGCCTCGCCTGCGCATTTCCCGGAGGTTGCTCAAAGTCAGAGGACGCACCCAGGACAAAAACTTCACCGGCACGCGCAGGATAAAACGGAGGTGCAGCTGTAAGAAAGTGGTTGCAACGGTTACTTACAAAAAATGGATCCACCAATAATTAGAAAGGATAACTACATGTCAAAAGAAGCATTGATTCGCGGGTTGAACGAAGATCTGGCAGCGGAATGGGGCACCATCATTCGCTACACATATCAGGCCGGTAAGGCTTTTGGTTTTGTGGGGGTGGAGTTGCGCGAATGGTTCGCAGAAGAAGCCCTCGACGAGATGGGTCACGCAGCGTTCTTGACCGATGTTATCGTAGATTTAGGTGGCGAGCCGACCACCACCTCTAAAGAGTTTGCCAAACCAGAGGGCATTAAAGCGATGCTTGAGCTCGATCTTGAGATGGAAATGCAAGATGTTGAGCACTACCAGAAGCACGCAGAGCTGGCAGAGGATCTTGGTCTATTCGAGCTGCAGCTCAAGCTGGAAGAAATGGCTGCAGACGAAGCCGGCCACGCCCGGGAATTGCGCCGTATTTTGAAGGGTCTGTAAGGCATAACGGCATATTATCGTCAGGGACGTGTTTGGCGGCGATTAAACCGCCAAACACGTCCCCTATGGCATGTCAGGAGATATCGGAGTGATCGACCTTTTGAAGCTCGAAGCCTTCTTGAACGCGGCTGAAAACCTGAGCTTTTCGGAGACAGCGAAACAAATGCATCTCAGCCAGCCGACGATCAGCCACCACATAAAAATGTTGGAGCATGAGTTCGGTGTGGAGCTGTTTACCCGCTCAGGGGCTGGGCTGCAATTGACCGAGGCAAGTCATTTGCTTCTGCCCTGGGCCCGCAAGATCCTCCAGGATTCGGTCGAAATGCAGAAAATGATGGCTTCTTTACAAGATAAGATCGTCGGTCACCTGCGCATCGCCTGCAGCACGACCTCCGGTAAATATGTCCTCCCCCAGCTGGCGGCGCGTTTCCGTCACCGCTACCCATGGGTAAAGGTGACCATCTTATCCTGCACACCCGAACACGTTGTCCCTCGACTGTTGGAAGAACAGGCCAATTTAGGCGTGCTCAGCCACGAAGCCTTTGAAGAAGGACTTGAGTCCCAAATGTTCTTTTCTGACCATATCGTGTTCATCGTCCCGGCAGAACATCCCTGGTCTTCACGCGCCTACATCGAGCCCACGGAACTACTGGAAGCCCCATTGATCGTGCGCGAAACAACTTCGGGGACCCGGCGCGTGATGCTCACGGAACTCGGGAAACACGACATCAACATCGATGATCTCAACTTGTTCTTGGAGTTAGGTAACGCTGAAGCGATCGTCGAGACGGTGGCCTCCGGATTTGGGGTATCCTTTGTCTCCCGGTTATCCGCGGCCAGCGCGCTCCAATTAAATAAAGTGGTGGAGGTGCCGGTAGCCGGTCTCGAACTGGAACGCAAGATCTACATGGTCCGGCGCAGGATCGAGGTCCCCAACCGGGCTCAAGAAGTCTTTTGGGGCTTTATCCACGATCCTTCGAATGAGGACCTTTTGCAGTTACCTTCAGATTGAAATATCCCCGACCCATGCTGTGGTGTTTTGCCCTGGTGAACCCAGGGCAAAACACCCGTTTTCGACTTAGCCTAGAAAGTTAACGTCATCGTAGCGCCTTCAGCCTCCATCAGGAAGGGAGGCGCTTTCAAAACTACCACGCCTTCACGTACGGTCTCGAGTTTGATGTCCTTCGCTTCGAGCGCCAGTTCACACAGGATGATTTGCCCTCCCAGCTCCAGGATATCGTTATACAGCTTCACCGGATCGGGCATGCCTTTCATCCCTTGAAACTTCTCCAACTCTCCTTTGACCAGGGCCTGTGCTCCCCCCGGGCAGAAGAACACCAGTACATCTTTGTCAAGGCTGAGCCCCGATGAAGCCATGATCAGCGTTGGCATCACACTGCCCGCATCGGCGTGATTGCAAACCACTGCCATTTTGCCGTTCGTCATTTCGGTAGCCAT
>CAYNWK010000139.1:0-11296 GCA_964400875.1 uncultured Anaerolineaceae bacterium
TAGCGGCGGGGACTGTCGTCTTTAGGCGACAGGGGCAGCCGCATACCTCCTTCAGTGATATAATTAGTCAAACGGTCTGGCGTAAAATCATACATGGCTATGAAGGCCGGGTGATCTGCCAGATGCGGCACTTTACAAACTTCAGATTGCTGGCTGTGTAGAGCAGGTCTACACGTAAGATTTGAACCGCCCAAGTGAGAACTCCTTTTGGGCTGGGACGCAGCCTTTGGGACATAACGTAGGCCGTTGGGTCAAGCGTGTCCCAAGAAGCCGTCTTCTTTAGGAGACGGAGCGTCACTCCGCCCAGAATCATGGCTGCATTCAAAATCGAGTCCAGCCAGGACAGGCCTACCAGAGAATGATAGCCGAGAATGCCGATAGCCAGAGAAACGAGCAATGCCAATCCGGCCACCAGTGCGTGCCCGAGCAGCCGGAGAACGAATTGACGGCGCGGTAAGAGTGGATCGGTGTGGTGTTCGTACATGTCAAACCCTGTTCCTCCTCGAGGTGAGTTAGACTTAATTGCATTGATTTTAGCGGAATTTTGAGGTTAGCAGGCCATGTTTTTCCAAAGATTTAACAGGAAACAGGCCAGGCATCCATGCCTGGCCTGTTTCCTTAAGGAGGAGAAGAGTTTGAAACTCACGCTTGCCCTGTTCGCTCGGCCTTTCTGGCGGTCGAGCTGCCTCAGGTCAATCGGCTCTTGCTCCTTAAGCATACTCCGTCTGTATTCAAAAATCCTTATCGCAGGATAAACCCAAGCTAATATAAAGCTTAAAGGGGTGGCATGCTCCTAAACGGGTTCGGACTGTGGCGTTCGGGTAAAGGTCCCAAACTTTCGGCGTTCGAGTGTTTCGCCGGCGAGCCGATCTATGCCTTCGCTTCCCCTTCCACAGCTCCCTCTCTTCCTTTAAAAGAGTAGCCGCTTGGAAAGCTCGCCGGACTGGGCAAACGCGCTTTGATTTACGCCTTGACGGACAGCGGCGCGCGGGTCAGCGAAATCCCCTAATCGCCGACCAGGTGCTCGGCAAGGGCTGTGGCCACACCGGGCGGCTGGTGACCCTGCGCATTCCCCGCCTGACTCTAAATGCGATGCGAGCCTACCTGGAAGCCCGGCGAGCAGCGAGGATCAGCTGCCGGAGAGCCGTTCTTTGAGGTAGCGGGCAATCGTGCGGACTGGCGCGGTCCAGACCGATTGCTGGCCGGCCAGCCAGGCGACGAAGCGCTCGTGGACGCCTTCATTGAGATACAGGTTGTGCGTGCCGGACCCGATGCCATGCAGCATTAAGACCGCCCATCCGAAGCCGGCTCGAGCCGTTTCGACCAGCTCCTTAAGATCATCGAAGGAGCGCCCGTCGATGTGGATGCTGCCAATGTCGAGTAGATTGAGGCCTTGGGCTGGATAAGCAATTTGGTCGCTCAGGCGGCCGCGCGCGGCCAAGAAGAGCTCGCCCAGCAGCGGTTCGAGCGGCTGTTCCAGCGATCCGCTCCCGACGGTCGTATCGCCGCAGGTGTTACCGTAAGTGCGCTCGGTTTGGCCGTCCAGCAGATGCAGAACCAGGTTGGCCACTTCAAGCTCAGCCCGCAGATGGTCGAGGTTGTAACCTGCCAGGTCGTAGCGCTCCTCCAGCCAGGGGTAGGGCCTGGTTTTGGCTTGGCGGCAAGGATGAAAGACGGTATGGTTGCCAAGTTCGTGTCCTGTTACCGACAGCTCACGCCAGCGGCCGGGGTGCCGATGCAGGTCGCCGTGGGTGGGAGGGTAGAAAGTGGCGCGCAGGCTGTGGCGCTCCAAGAGCGGGCCGGCCAGGGAGTAATGGACGGGCAGGCCGTCATCGTAGGAGAGGGATACGGCTGCCTGGTAGCCTGCGGGCCAAGCAAATGTGGGCCTCGCTGCCATCACAGGTGGACCTGGACGGTCTGGGTGTTGGGGTCGGTGAGGGCGAAAGAACGGCGCTCCCCGCCGCAGGCCAGCTCGTAATCGCCTAAAAATCCACGAAAACTCGCTTTGCCCTCCAGATCCGTAACCAGCTTGAGGGGTGCAGTCCACCACTCCCCTTTGATCCGTTTGAATAGCTCGTCGTAGGCTGGTTTGCTGGAGCCATCCTTGCGCAGCAGACCCGCCGGGGCGTTGAGCCAGCCGCCATCGGAGATGTCCCACCAGGTGATCGACTCCACCAGGGGATGGGCGAAGAGCGTTTCATAATGGCGGATCGTCTCCTGCGCCTGACGCTTTTCTCCAGCGGGCGTGGTCGGCCAGTCCTGCACCTGGTAGTCGTTGAGGTCAACGATCTCGGGCGGCATGAGATGGCCCGAGACCAGGGATGTCTCCGTAAAGTGGATGGGTAGGTTAAAACGGGCGAATTGGTCCAGGATCTGAAGGGTTTTCTCTACACCCCAATAGCCCTGGTGCATGTGGGACTGGATTCCGATCGCGTCGATTGTGATCCCTGCTTCCAGGCAGCCTTCCACCAAAATGTCATAAGCGGGCGAGATGTCGAAGTCGTTGATCAACAGCACTGCCGAGGGGTTGGCGCGGCGCGCCGCGGCGAACATGGCTTTGACCGTCTCAATGCGACCTGTTTCTTTGCACAGTCGGGTGATGCCGTTGTCGTATTTGTCAAAGCTGGGCATGATGACCGCTTCGTTTATCACGTCCCATACGTCGATCAGACCCAGGAAATCGGAGACATCACGCTGGATTCGATCGGTCTGCGCCTCTAGGATTTCGGGAACCCGCATGCCAAGCAACCAATCGGCGGTGAGGGTGTGCCAGCAAAGTGGGTGGCCTTTGGCGAGCAAGCCGCGCTGACCGCACCAGCGGGCAGCGTTTTTCAGCTCTTCCGTCAGCGGCTGGCCGCGCTTTGGCTCGAATCTGGCCCAGTAAAACGGCAGCGTGGCGGTGTTGAAGAGCGCCGTGAGCTTCGCGGCGCACTGCTCGGCCCGTTCCAACTCCGCCCCGGAGTACTCGCCATTGGCGAGCGGGACCAGATCGAAGGCGGCTATGCCGAATAGGAATTTGTGCCTTGTCTGCTGAACGACCAGCTCCTGTTTGGCCAGCGGCGTTCCGTCGGCCTGCAGCACAATGATGGTGACGTCCGCCATGCGGTAGTTTTTGATGTCGGCGTTCATAAGTAAATTTGTGCGCCTCCGTTTCTTTCGGGGCTGGGGTTAAGCGCCGTCTAACTGCTTGCAAGCAAGTCGGTAATTTTATCCACGTCGTACACACAGCCGCCCCAGGTGCCGCCGCTGACATTTTGGAGCATGGCCCACAGGCGGGTCGCTTCGGGCAGCTCTGGATCGATATGCAAGGTCGTATGAAGCGGCCGCGCCGCAAGTATGCGCTCGCCCTGTTCTGGGTCCCAGTGCTCTCCGTCTGTGCCGACGAAATCGATCCGCCCGGAGAGCTCGCGGCAGTCGATAGTGACCTGGATTGTGTCGCCGTCTCGCAGCTTGCCGAGCGGTCCGCCTGCCAGGGCCTCGGGGCCGACGTGACCAATGCAGGCGCCGGTGCTCACACCGCTGAAGCGCGCATCGGTGATTAAGGCGATGGTCTTGCCCTCGGGCAGGTAGCGCAGAGCGGAGGTGAGCTGGTAGGTTTCCTCCATCCCCGTGCCCAGGGGGCCGCAGCCGATCAGGGCAATCACGTCACCGGGGCGGACAGGATCGCCGTTTAGGCCTTTGATGGCTGCGATGGCGGCGCGCTCGCTGGTGAAGACGCGCGCTGGGCCTACCTTGCGGTAGACGCCATCCTCGTCGATGACGCTCGGATCAATGGCCGTGCTTTTGACGATGGCTCCCAGAGGCGCGAGATTACCGGTGAGGAAAGCGATGGCCCCAGTCAGACCGCGCTGTCGTGCCCGTTCAGGGTCCAGGATGACCTCATCCGGATCGACGCCATCGACTGAGGCAAGTCGCTCCCGCAACTTTTGGCGCCGCTCGCTGGCCGCCCATCCGTCCAGCGCTTTGCCCAGGGTTGCGCCGTTTACAGTTCGAGCTTCAAGTCGCAGCAACCCGAGCTTGCGCAGGTGCAGCATGACTTCGGGCACACCGCCGGCCAAAAATACCTGCACGGTGCCATAGCCGACCGGGCCGTTGGGTAGGGCATCCACTAGGCGCGGCGTTTGGCGGTTGATCCGCTGCCAGTCAGCGATCATCGGCCGCGGCAAACGCGCGGCGTGGGCGAAAGCCGGGATATGCAACAATAAATTGGTGCTGCCTCCAAAGGCGGCGTGCACGACCATGGCGTTATGGAGTGAGTCTTCGGTCAGGATATCGCCGCATGTGATCCCGACCGTCTCCATGGCAGCCAAGGCGTGCGCCGAGCGGTGCGCCACGTCGAGCCAGATGGGCTGGCCTGACGGCGCCAGGGCGGCATGGGTGACGGTCAATCCCAGAGCCTCGGCTACGACCTGGCTGGACGCCGCTGTCCCGAGGAACTGGCAGCCGCCGCCGGAGGAAGCGCAGGCGCGGCAGCCCAGCTCAGCGGCTTCCTCGAGGCTGATCAACCCGCGGGCAAAACGCGCTCCTAGCGATTGGACCTTGCCGGCGTCCTCGCCGCGCTCGGGTAGCAAGGTCACGCCTCCGGGGACGAGCACGCAAGGCAACGACCGTTGCGCTGCCAGGGCCATCAGCATGGCTGGCAGGCCTTTGTCGCAGGTGGCGATTCCGAGCACGCCGCGGCGTGTTGGCAAGGAGCGGATCAGCCTCCCCAGCACCAGGGCAGCGTCGTTACGGTACGCCAGGCTGTCCATCATTCCGGGGGTTCCCTGGGTGCGACCGTCGCAGGGATCGCTGACGAAGCCGGCAAAGGGGATGGCTCCGAGCGATTTCAACTCCTGAGCGGCAGCCTGGGCCAACAAGCCGACTTCCCAGTGACCGGTGTGGTAGCCCAGGGCGATCGGCGCGCCGTCCGGGGCGCGCAAGCCGCCCTGCGTGCTGAGGATCAAGAATTCTTTTTTGCCCATATCGGCGGGATTCCACCCCATCGCGACGTCCTGCGTCCAGCCGAAGACATCCCCACTGGGAGCTTCTCGTAGGAAATCCGGCTGCAGCGGCAGGCGCCCCCTCGGGCCGGCTGCGTGGGTCTGCACGGCATACAGGTTCCCGGTTGGAGATTCTGGTGGGTGTTTTGACATGGATCGCTCCCATTCAGGGATTAATTGGGGGTGTTTGGGCAGGCAAAGCTCGCCCAAACACCCCATCCTGCTCCCAGCTGCGTAAACCCTATTCTTAAAACATGTTGACTTTTTTGCGAAGATATGAAATAATATCGGTAACGTTGCCGGCAACGTTACCGATATTATAACACTTCTCCAGAGGCTCGAGATGCCAAAGAAAAAACGGGCAGTGACCATTCGTGATGTTGCCAAAACGGCGGGGGTATCCGTCTCAACCGTTTCGCGGGTCTTGAACGGTAAAGCAGACGTGGCCAGCGAGACGCAAGATCGCGTCCAGTCTGTGATCGATGATCTGGGCTATACCACGAATTTGGCCGCGCGCAGCATGCGCAGCCAGAAGAACAATATGGTCGGTCTGATCATGCCCGATATCGCTTATCCGTTTGCCGTCGAGGTGATGAAGGGGGTCAACCGGGCGATCGCTCAATCCGAATTCGATCTATTGGTGTATACCACGGGCGATGTACGGAAAAGTGGGCGAGCCTCCCATGAACAAAAATATGTCTCTCTGTTAACCAACTCCATAACCGATGGCGTCATCATCGTCGCGCCTGTAGCGGGTGAATTTATTATTGATGCACCGATTGTCTCCATCGACCCGCTGATGAGCCACCCAAACTATCCTTCTGTCCACGCAACTAATTACCAGGGCGCTGTGGATGCGATGCTATATCTGCTAGATTTGGGACACCGGCGCATTGCCCATATTAGCGGGCGCGCCGAATTGGAAAGCTCGAATCGCCGCTTGAAAGGCTACCTCGAATCATTAGAAAAAGCAGGGATCACGATCGATTCGGCTTTGATCAAGTCAGGTGATTATACGACCGAGACTGGGCTCAAGGCTGCTAGGGAATTGCTTTCACTTGACCGTCCGCCCACAGCTATCTTCGCTTCCAATGACCAGACTGCCATGGGTGTCTACCAGGCGGCTGAGGAGCTGGGGTTGCGCATACCGGAGGATCTGTCCGTAATCGGTTTCGACAATATTCCGGAATCCAAATACCTGGGATTGACCAGTATAGACCAGTTCATTTCCGAGATGGGCTTTATCGCTACCCAAATGCTCATCCAGCTGATCCATGATGAGCCGTTGGAGGACCAAACCTACAGAATGCAAACCCGGCTCGTCGTCCGCACTTCTTGCCAGGCCCCGAGTGAGAACGAATAATCTCCATCCGCAACAGCAGGACAGGTGATTATCGATCCCGAGGCGCGGGAAAGTATTTTGAAAAGGAGGTGAACCAATTATTCGTTCGTTAAGAAATTGCAGGTCTTCTCTTCAGCCTTGAACAGTCGGAAGGAAGACCTGCGCATTCGTGTGGAGGTTATCTCCGCACGTCACTAGTATAACCTACGCAAAACTCGAAAGGAGAAGAAATGTCTCGCAGGATTCTCATGATTTTGAGTGTCATGCTCATAGCTTCCTTTGCGCTGGCTGCATGCAGCCCATCTGCAACCCAGGCTCCAGCTGCCCCAACCGAGGCGATGGCTGAGCCAACCGAAGCGATGGCTGAGCCAACCGAAGCGATGGCAGAACCCACCGAAGCGATGGCCGAGAATGTGACGATTAACTGGTGGCATATCACGACCGCAGAGAATCAGAAGGCGGTCTGGCAAAAGCTAGCTGACGAATATATGGCCGACCATCCTAACGTCACGATTGAGATCACGGTATTGGAGAATGAAGCCTTCAAGACCAAGCTCACCACCGTCATGCAGTCCGGCGAGCCGCCGGACATCTTCCAGAGCTGGGGCGGCGGTGTGATGAACGAATATGCCAACGCCGGTTTGCTGCAGGACATCACAGCTGAGCTCGACGCCGATGGCGGCGCCTGGCGGAACTCTTTCTCGCCCGGCGCGCTCGGCGTCTACAGCTACCAGGGGAAGAACTTTGGCGTACCATGGGACATGGGCATGGTCGGTTTCTGGTACAACAAGGACATGTTTGCCCAGGCTGATATCGATGCGCCCCCCACCACTTGGTCCGAACTGCTGGCGGACGTGCAGGCGCTTAAGGACGCCGGCATCACGCCGATTGCCCTGGGCGCCGGCGACAAATGGCCGGCGGCATTCTGGTGGGAATACCTGGCTGTGCGCATGGGCGGACAGGCGGCTTTCGAGGCCGCTTCGTCGCGCTCGGGCTCTTTCGCCGATCCCCCCTTTGTGCAGGCAGGCGAGAAGATCAACGAGCTCGTAGCCATGGAGCCATTCCAGGATGGTTTCCTGGGGGCTACCTGGGGCGATGAGGCCACCGCTATGGGTAACGGCAAGGCGGCCATGGACCTGATGGGCCAGTGGGCGCCTGGGGCCTTCAATGACAACAGCGCCGATGGTAATGGCATCGGCGACGCTTTGGGCTGGTTCCCCTTCCCAGCTGTGGAAGGCGGCGCCGGCGGCGCGACCGACGCGTTGGGCGGCGGAAATGGTTTCGCCGTTGGCAAGGACGCACCGCCAGAAGCGGTTGACTTCGTCCGTTACCTGACCCGGCCCGAATCGCAGGTGGCTTGCGCTGAGGAAGGCTTCTGCGTCCCGGTGGTCAAAGGTGGCGAGGCCGGTCTGACCGATCCGCTGCTGCTGGCTGTCCAGCAGGGTGCGGCCGCCGCAGATTACTTCCAATTGTATTACGACCAGTATTTGCCGCCGGCTATGGGTTCGGTGGTGAACGACAATGTCCAGGGAATATTCGCAGGCACCCTGTCACCCGAGCAGGCTGCCCAGGCTGTCGAAGACTCTGCTGCGCAAGAATTGAAGTAGCTCCTAAACGTGAACAGGTGCGGGGAACGGTTCGAATAACCTTACCCGCACCTGTTCCGATCCATGATCGTCCCGCAGGCTGCCAGGCTGACTGGCTGAGCGGCCTTCGCAATCTATCTTCCCCTGGCGTGGGTGCCTCCACCAAGGGTGGCCGGCGAGTAAATCAGGAAAGAGGCTTTGTATGGAACAACTTCCAGCCAGCTCGGATCTCCTGGAAATCAGAAGCTCTGCCGGTTTTACGCGGCGCTTACAAGACAACTTGACCATCGCTTTGTTCCTGCTGCCTGCGATGATCCTTTTTGCAATCTTCGTGATCTACCCCATCTTCCAATCTATTTATTACAGTTTTTTCGACTGGAAGGGTTTTGGTCCGGCGGTGGATTTTGTGGGGCTGGAAAATTTCGTCAACATCCTGAGCGATAAGGTCTTCCTGATCGCGCTGCGCAATGTGCTTCTTATCATCGTATTTTCTCTGGCCATCCAGCTGCCGCTCTCGCTGATGCTGGCTGTGCTCGTGGGGCGTGATCTGCCTGGCCGCGTGATATTCCGCACTATCTTTTTCCTGCCTTACGTGCTCTCCGAGGTCATCGCCGCCATCATGTGGCTTTTTATGTTCAACCCGGATCCTGAACGCGGCTTTATCAACGCGATTCTGGTGCTGTTTCCCGGTGTCGGGGCTCAGCCCTGGCTGGGCGACACCGATACAGTCCTGCTGGCGCTGTTTGTGGTCCTTACCTGGAAATACTTTGGATTCCACATGCTGCTCTACTTAACCGGGTTGCAGAACATCCCCACTGAGATCGAAGAGGCCGGACGGATCGACGGGGCCAGCTCCTTTCAGAATTTCTTTTACATCACCCTGCCTTTGCTGGGCAGCACCATCCGAACTTCCGTTTACCTGTCCGTGCTTGGCTCGATCCAGCAATTCATCCTGGTCTGGATCATGACCAAGGGAGGGCCGGTGAATGCCAGCGAAACATTGGCTACATACATGTACCGCTTCGGCTTCGTACGCTTCCAACTCGGCTATGGCTCGGCAGTGGCGATTTACATGTTCCTGCTCTGCCTGATTTTTTCGCTGATCTACTTGCGCCTCACGCGTCAACCTGATTATTTGACCGGTATTTAGGAAAGGGCATACCTATGGCAGCCTCACAACCTGTGCTACGCTGGCGGACGCGCAAACTCTTCTCAAGGTCGCTCCAGTATCTGATCCTCTCGCTGGTTGTCGTGCTGGTCTTCGCGCCGGTCGTCATCCTGATTTTTGGGGCGCTGAAAACGCGGGGAGAGTTTATCACCCATCCTTACACCCCCCCCATCCCGCCGGTCTGGGAGAACCTGGTTTCAATTCTAGAAAATCCGTCTTACTCGTTCTGGCGGATGATGGGCAACAGTTTGCTGGTCATGCTGGCAGCTACTTTCGGCGTCGTGCTGGTCTGTAGTCTGGCCGCCTTCACCTTTGCCCGGATGGAATTTCGTTCCAAGCCCGTGGCTTTCAACCTGTTCACCCTGGGCCTGATGTTCCCGATTAACATCGCCATTCTGCCGGTCTATTTTGTCTTGCGCCAGATGAGCTTGATAGATAATCTTTGGGGGGTGATCCTGGTGCAAATCGCTTTCCAGCTTTCCGGAAACATCATGATCTTACGAGGCTTCTTCACGTCAATTCCCTCCGAGCTGCAAGATTCGGCCTACATCGACGGCTGTTCGGCCTTCGATTTCTTCTGGCGCATTTTGCTGCCCCTGGCGCGGCCGGCGCTGGCAGCAGTGGCTGCCCTGACGATGATCGTGAGCTGGAACGACTTGCTCGTGCCGCTTGTGGTGATCAACAGCGACAAATTGTGGACGTTGCCGCTAGGCACCATGCAGTTCCAGGGTCAATACGGGCAAGACCTGGCGCTGGTTTCCGCGTTCGTGGCTTTGTCCGCCGTACCTACGGTGATCTTTTATTTATTTGCCGAACGCCAGATCGTCTCAGGACTGACGGCCGGCGCCATTAAAGGTTAGAGCTGGAGCGCTTGCGCTGCTGATGAAGGGTATTCTTTACCTGACGATCCTGGCTGTATTTGCTGCCACGCTTGCCGCAAGCTGCTCGGCAGGCCCCAGATCAGTTTCTGGTGAGACCGCGGCAGCTACGGTGATTTCGCTCCCATCCTCACCTTCTCCGGCAGGGGCTTTCAGCACTGGGACATACCGGAATCTGTTCGCAGAATATCTGCTTAAATCCGAAGTGGAGATCCAGGCTAAGCTTGATTCCGCCTGGAAGCAGCTCTTCTATGGGGATGACAGCTTCGAGCGTCTCTACTATCCGGTTGGCGCAGATATGGCTTATATCGAGGACATCGGCAACGGCGACGTGCGCAGTGAGGGCATTTCATATGGCATGATGATCGCCGTCCAACTCGATCGGCAGGAGGAATTCAACCGTTTGTGGAAATGGGCCAGGACCTACATGTATCAATCCGAAGGCCCCTATCAGGGGTATTTTGCCTGGCACTGCAGCACAGCTGGCGAAAAGCTGGACGCCAATCCCGCCTCGGACGGCGAGGAATGGTTCGTCACCGCCTTGTTCTTTGCGGCTGCCCGCTGGGGGAGCGGTGAAGGGATTTTCGATTATCAGCTTCAGGCTCAGGAAATTCTCCACACCATGCTGCATAAAGAAGACGCCCGGAACGATTTGGCCACCAATATGTTCAACCTGGACCACCAGCAGGTGGTGTTCGTCCCCAAGATTGGGCGCGACTCGAGCTTCACCAACCCTTCCTATCACCTCCCTGCCTATTACGAGCTGTGGGCGCGCTGGGCCCAGGAGGACAACGAGTTTTGGGCGCAGGCTGCCCAGGCCAGCCGCGCCTATTTCAAGTTGGTTGCTGATCCTCAAACCGGGCTAATGCCTGACTACGCCAACTTCGACGGCACGCCTTATGGCAGTGAGGACCACAAGGATTTTCGTTTTGATGCCTGGCGCACGCTAGCCAACGTGGCGGTGGATTACGCCTGGTTTGCCGCTGACTCCTGGCAGGTGGGGCAATCGAACCGGGTCCTCGATTTCCTGGCTTCCCAGAGCGATTCATATCCGAATCAATATACGCTCGAAGGGGAACCGCTGTCGAACGATCATTCGACCGGGCTGGGGGCGATGGCAGCCGTTGCTGCATTGGCCGCCGACCCTGAAAAAGGGGCGCCCTTCGTCCAGGCGCTGTGGGAGGAGCAAATCCCCTCCGGAAAATGGCGTTACTACGACGGCTTGCTATATTTTATGAGCCTTCTGCACGCCAGCGGCCATTTCAATATCTATACCTTTCAGTAGAGGAGATCCGTATGGCAGACTACATACCTAAACCCGAGCATAAATTTACCTTTGG
>CAYNWK010000140.1:0-11096 GCA_964400875.1 uncultured Anaerolineaceae bacterium
GGGGAAGTGGGGAATGCCTGTATAAAGACAAGGAACGCATTTTAATGGAAACTAGGATCTCAGGAACAACACCGGGTGAAGAAAAATTCGACAGCTCTGGGCGGGATCGCTCGCTTTTATCCCGCCCATGGTGGTGGGCGGTCTCCGCTGGCGCCCTGGCTTTATTTTTGGGGCTGGGCTTGTTGGCAGTCATCTGGTACCTGGCGCGACCGCTGAGCTTGCTGCTCATGGGCGTTACCCTTGCCATGGCGCTTTCTCCAGTGGTGGACTGGCTGGAGGGGAGGATTCCACGAACTTTCGCCATTATCGGCGTTTATCTCGGGCTTGTGCTTTTGTTGATGGTCTTGGGCATGATCATATTTCCCGGATTGGTCGCGCAGGCCCGTGGGTTCACGGATCGCGTTCCTGAGCTGATCAACACTTTACAACAGTGGTTCCAGCAGCGTGGTTGGTTGAACGATCAAAATATCCTTGATACGCTCTCCTCCCAACTTGGAGTTCTAGGGAGCTCCTTAGTATCACTGCCTTTCTCAGTGCTTACCTCTCTGTTCGAAATACTCGTCGTCATTTTTATTTCTCTTTACTGGTTGATCCAAGTACCAGCCATGATGCGTTTTACGATGTCCATTTTTCCAAAGGAAAGCCAGGGCGACGTCAGGCGGGTGCTTCGTGATACGGGCCAAGCTATGGGTGGATACATCCGCGGCACCGTCATCAACGGCCTCATCGTCGGATTTCTCACTTACGCCGGCTTGTTAATCATCGGTGTGGATTACCCTCTTGTTTTAGGGTTGCTGGCCGGGCTGCTCGAGTTAATCCCGGTGATCGGGCCGATTATTGCTGCAAGCCTCATTGTAGGCTTAACCCTCTTACAGTCAACGACCACAGGGTTGATCGTGCTTGCATACATGGTGGCAATGCAGCAGCTGGAAAACAATATCCTGGTCCCCCGGATCATGCAGAGCCAGGCAAACATCTCACCTTTGCTGGTGATCTTTGCTTTGTTCGCCGGCAACGCGGTTGGCGGGCTTTTAGGGGCGATTGTCGCTATCCCCTTGCTAGCTGGGGTACGAGTATTTGTGCTGCAAGTGTTCGCACCCCAGCTGCGCAGATGGACCGGCGCTGAGGCGCGCCAGGATGCTGAAAAGGTCAGAAGTGATGATGGAATACAATTCTAAAAGCAAGCCGGTCGATCGGACAAACGATGACCAAAAAGATGATGCGGGCCTGGCGCGACGCTTTGCGGAGATGTTCTACCAATCAGGACGGGATTTTTTCACCGATAATGCCCCGCAATGGTCTGCAGCGATCGCATACTACGGCCTGCTCTCGGTATTCCCCTTGTTATTGGCAGCGGCTTCGATCGCGGCCTATTTCGTCGCTCCAAGCTGGGCTGTCGACCAGTTGACACAGCTTATGGGGGATTATCTGCCAAAAGGAGCCGGCCAGATCGAACAAATCGTGAAGCAAGCTGTCCAGGACCGCGGCGGCGTAGGGGTGATATCGTTTCTGTTACTGGTTTGGAGCGGATCACGCGTATTCAGCTCGATCACCAAGGCGTTGAATATTGCTTATGATGTCGATGATACCTATGGTTTTTTCCGCCGGACACTGATCGAATTTGCGCTGATGCTGACCGTCGGTGTGGTTTTTATCGCTGCAATCTCCTCCCGCTGGTTGCTGGGTCTGGCCTGGAACAACCTGGTATTTTTACCGCGGGTCCAGGATTTTATCTCGCAAATCATCTTAGAGGTACTCTCGGCGGCGTTGTTAATGCTGGTGTTTTTCCTAGTCTATCGTTTTGTCCCTCGAGAGCGGGTGAATTGGCGCGCAGCGCTGTTCGGATCTTTCCTGGCAGTGGTTTTATTTCTATTGGCGCGCAGCTTGTTTCTCAGCTATGTCAACCGGTTTGCCAACTACAATGTCATCTATGGGTCATTTGCAGTGGTGATCGTGATCGTCATTTGGTCGTGGCTCGTTGCTTGCATTCTCCTCCTAGGTGGGGAGGTCGTCTCTCATACCCAGCAAATGTTGATCGAAGGCAGTACCATAAAAGATGTACAACAGCGGCACCTTGCCCGTTCGCCATCCCATAAGGTAGACGAATCCTGAAGGTAATCCTTCCTCCCCAGGCGCAGCCGATACCATTTTGATGATTCTTTCATTTGTGCAAGGACTGTTGCAAATTGTGTATTAATGCGTTTATACTGTATACAAAGGAGGTTGGCACATGTTTACTTTCATCCTTATTTCCGTCGTTGTCGTTTGGGTTTTGTTTTCTGGCGTCGTCGTGGTTACTGCCAGCATGTGTTCATCTCAGTTCAGCCAGCGCGAGGCTTTGATGGCTGAGCATCCTGCCAGCCACGAACGTCGTTTTCCTGAATACGTTTCTCGGAGTGAATCTGGCCGGCAGGCTCACCTAGAGGCGGAAAAGGTAAGCGTAAGTATTCAATAATCTTGGGGTTTCGATCCTTTAAAAAAAACCAGCCAAAATAATAGGTTGATTCGACCACTCACCCTATCTCTTTCCCCCATCCTGTAAAAACCCGGAGGCGGCACCTCCGGGTTTTTGCTTACGCGAGAGCGTCGATTTGGGTGGATTGCTGGCTTTCGGTACAACAAAGGCTTCTTTATCGAAAATGGGAGATAAGGGGCAAATCATCTAAAATGCGATTGCCCTACCAGGCAGGGTTGTCTTCAAGTGGAAGTGTAGATATAATGGTTCTACCGGATAAGCCACCGGCAGATCCGCAGACTGTACTGCACCTCACCGTAAAGGAGTTTCTAGCGGAGGCGTAAACCAAGTACTGGTTACGGAACGCATCGGGGTGGATATTTATCCTCAGAATTGGTTAGTCCTTAACGTTAGCGCGGTAATCGATACACGCAAATCGATTTTCGTTGTCAAAATTGCCCGAACGGGGAATCGTAGAGGTCGTTCGGGTTAAGCTAGGAGTTCAGTTTGTCCGTCACTGGCGCAGATGCACCGATAAGACTGCTGTTCATCGAAAAGGATAGCGATTACGCGAATTGGCTCCAGTTAGAGATGCGGGGGTTCAAACCGGTCCGGTTTGCGCCGGTTCATGTCGATAGCCTGGCTCGCGCTCTGGAACACCTGAAACAAATGAGCTTTGACCTGGTCCTACTGGAGCTGGAACTGGACGACAGCCAGGGGCTGGATACCTATTTGCGCTTGCATACCTTGACCACTGAATTACCAGTTGTCATCCTGACCGGAAACGAAAACCTGGAAGCAGCCACCGAGGCGATCCGCAAAGGCGCCCAGGATTATCTAGTCAAAGGGGAAATCAGTGCGAAGTCCATCATTCGATCATTGCTTTTTTCGTTGGAGAGGCATAAAACATGGCTTACCCTTCAGCGCCTATCGCTCAAAGACGATCTGACGGGTTTGTTTAACCGGCGAGGTTTTTTATCCCTGGCCTTGCATCACGTCAAGATCGCCCAGCGTGAAGACTGGGAGACGATGCTTCTATTCGCTGATGTAGATAACTTGAAGGCTATTAACGATAGCTATGGGCACGCCGAGGGCGATCAGGTGCTCAGAGGGGTGGGAGATATCCTTAGAGATACTTTCCGCACCTCGGACTTGATCGCCAGATTGGGCGGCGATGAATTCATCGCCTTCGCAGTCAACACAACAGAATCGGGATCGCAGAATATCATCTCGCGTTTGGAGGAACGGATCCAAGAGCACAACCATGAACTCCAAAAATACCAGCTCTCGATCAGCTACGGCGTCGCCATTTTCGACCCGAATACCGAGCTTTCCCTGGAAGAGATGATCGCCAAAGCAGATAGTGAGTTATACAAGCACAAACGCAGCAAACGGAAATCCTCTTGAAGAGGGAGCAGGAAGCAGCTGATCGCTAATTGAATTTGTACGATTGACAAGGTCTCGCGACCAAGCGAGGCCTTGTTTTTTGTGGGAGAGTCTGGTATGGCTTTGTCCGCCCAGTCTCCAGCATGTTCCCGGAGAACTGTGTAATTTTGTCGCTATTAACAGCGATGATAGGAATTGTGTGTAATGTTTTTCTTAGAATTTACGTTATTAAAGGTAGATAAGCGCCGAAACCGAAAAACTCCAGTTCTGTTACTCGGTTCGACGATTGAACTTGCTGACAACTGTCCTGATCGAAGCATAGTCCTACAAGAAAGCCAGTATCGCAGCCTTATGTGTCCGATTGAAGATATTTTCAGATACGCAGTTAAAACCGATGTCAACGGTAAGCTGTACTACGATTTCAATGCCCACAGCTACCACCGATTGCGGACGTTGAGCAGCTCTGATCCAACTTTACAACAAGCCATTGACGACAAGGTTGAAGTTGCCAGACATTACGGTCAGTGCTACCTGGTGCCGGTTGAGGCAGTCCACCGGGCAAGGGGAAAAAAGGGGAAATGAGGATTGTGTAAGCCGTAAGCTTCAAGTGCGGGGATGGGGGTTTGGAAATGTTGAGAAAATCGATATTCTTGATGATCTGGTTATTGGCATGGATTGCTTGGTCCGGATACCGGGCTGAGTTCCTGGCCGTCTCCTTTGGGGCGATCTGTCTATATCTCATCTTGCAGACTGGCCGGTTCACCGGACGGTTACACACTTGAGCGCGCTTGCCAGCTCAGAAATTTCAACAAGAATGTTTTGAATAACGCTCGGGTTACGTAGTTCAAGGGAGAAAGGGGGCGTTTGGGCGGACTACGCCCGCCCAAATGCCCCCAACCTTCCTCCAAATGCGTAGGTCCTAAGTATTTAAAGAGTGTAACAATCTTGGAAATCATGCGTTATTTAAGTTGAGACCTGTGCGAGTGTCTTGTTAAGGACAAAGCCTACTGCCAGCGTAGGCTTTGTCCTTTTAACGCAGGGAGTCTAGATTTGTCGGTTGTTTGAGTGTCCCAGGCCCAAGTGGTAAAATCCGTTCTGCCTAAGAAACTTGCAACAGTAGGGAAGGGATTAAGATGACTGCGGCGGATGGACGGTTAATTTTCCTACACGGTTTAGCCGGCAGCAGCCAGGGGGTTAAAGCAACATTGCTGCGGAGCATCTTCCCCCACATCCTAACGCCGGATTTTGGCGGTGAGTTGGAACAACGCATGGCCGCGTTAGGCGCGATCCTGGGCGATCGAACTGGATGGAAGATAGTCGGCTCTAGTTTTGGCGGGTTGATGGCCGCGCTCTTCGCATGCCGCCGTCCTGCACAGGTGGAGCGTATGGTTTTGTTGGCCCCGGCTTTGATCTGGCCTGATTTCGCTGCCTCTCCCCCGCAGCCCATCGAAGTGCCGGTGCTGATCTACCACGGCAGCCAGGATAAACTGATCCCTGTAGAGCTCGTCCGAGAACTGGCTGAACAGGTTTTTCTCAACCTTACCTTCCGGATTGTGGATGACGACCACGGCCTGTACCGGACGGTGAATGCACTCGATTGGCCCGAGTTGTTGGGGGAAATTGAAGCATAAACCGTTTCGTTTGGCGGCTTTAATCCGGGTTGAAGCGGATATCGTGCAAGTGCGGGTATAGTTTTCGATAAACTTCATAGGCCCGGGCGTAGATCCCAACGCGTCCAGGGTCCGGCTCATAACGCTCCCCCGGCTGCTGCAGAACCTGGTTGGATGCGCTGCGGGCATCCGGGAAGACCTCGACGCCCAATCCGGCGAGCAGCGCTGCGCCGGTGGCCGCGGCTTCCTTCACATGGCTTACGTAAACCGGCCGGTTGAAGACGTCCGCTTGCAGCTGCACCCAGAGGGAATGCGCCGTCCCCCCACCGGAGGCGATCAGATGCTCCACCGGGACGCCTAGAGCGAGGATCAAGTCCAATCCCTGGCGGAGTGAAAAGACTACACCTTCCATCACCGCGCGGATGAGATGGCGTGGTTGGTGCCGGAGGGTCAAGCCGATCCAACCGGCGCGCGCTTCGGGGTCCATGTGAGGGGTTCGCTCACCCAACAGGTATGGCAGGAAGAATAAACCCTCCGCTCCGGCTGGGGCCTGGGCAGCCTGGTCTGCCAGGCTTTGGTAGCTTGCGCCGGGAAAGAAGTTCTCGCGCAGCCACCTGAGCGACAGACCGGCAGAGAGCGTGGCTGCTTCCAGGTGCCAGCGATCCGGGAGCACGTGGCAAAACAGGTGCAGGCGCAGTTCCCCATCGTGGGCAGCACTAAGGGTAGGCGCCAGCAATTGTCCACCGGTGCCGATCGTGCTGGATACAATTCCCGGGTCAATCACTCCTTGGGCAAGCGCCTGGCAGGCTTGGTCGCTCCCACCGAGGACGACGGGCGTGCCAGCCTGGAGCCCGGTGGCGGCGGCCAGCTCTTCGGTCAAGCTTCCGGCGATGGCAGCCGAAGGGCGAATGGGGGGCAGCAGGTCCGGGTCGATCTGCAGCGCGGCCAATAAAGCCTCGCTCCATGTGCGGCTGCGCGGATCGAAGAGCGAAGTCGAGGAGGCATCACTTGGTTCGCTGGCGATGCGGCCGGTAATACGAAAGCGCAGGTAATCTTTAGGCAGCAGCAAGCGTGCGGTGCGGCGGGCGACGGCAGGTTCATTTTTCGTCAGCCAGAGCCAGCTGGGCAGCATGAAGCCGGCGGCCAACGGGTTCCCCGTCCAGCGCGCCAGGCGGTCCTTCCCTAATTGGGACTCTAACCAGGATACTTCTTTTCGGCTGCGCCGGTCAGCCCAAATGATCGCCGGGCGCAGGGCAACCCCACGCGCATCCACGCACACCAGGCCGTGCATCTGACCAGAAATGCCGATCGCCGCGATGCGCCCGGGTGATATACGCGCCCGGTCGATGGCAGCGCGGATGGTTCCAACCGCGGCGGACAGCCAGGTATCTGTGTCTTGCTCTGCCCAACTGCCTGCGGGCGAATCGATGGGATACGCGCGGCTGGCGCTGCCAACGCGCCGGCCGTCCTCCCTTATCACGACTGTTTTGAGGCTGGACGTGCCGATATCGATGCCCAGCAAATATCGTTCTGGCATAGGTATTAACCGGCGCTGCCGGTGACTCTCTTCACCAACCGCTGCATGCGATCGTAATGAGAACCTTTCCAATAAATCTGTTCGCATGCCGGGCAAATGTGAAATTCATCGTAATACCGCTTCGTCAAAGGCTCCAGACGTTCCAGGACGCGTGCTTTGCTAACTTCTCGGAGCGGCGTGTTGCAGCGCAAACAGCGGTGAAACGGGGCGATCTCGTTCGCCAGATCGAAACGTCGAATAACTTCTCGAAGCTGTTCCTCCGGCATCAACGACCGCACGCAATAACCATAGATTATCTCTCGGCGCATTAGCAAACGCCGGTTGCGAGTCAACAGGATGCGATTGGTCTGGCTGGCGATCTCCGCCAGGGTGTCATCCTGGTAGTCGTTCCGATACCACGCGTCGAAACCCAACATGCGCAGGTAGGCAGCCAGCTTGCCCAGGTGGTTGTCGAGGATAAAATGCCTTTCTGGTTCATCTCGCCGGTGGTCGGCTATGGGGAGTCGATCGCTGGCAGTTGAAATGGGATGAACCTCGATAAGGTCGCCGTCCTGGACCAGGTACCCGAATTCCTGGGGTCCCCCGTTGACTAAAATCTGGGCGACTTCAGTATGGGGGATCCCGAGCCCTTCGATCAGATGCTTGACCGATTGGTTGCCATGGAAGGATTGAGGGATTGGCTGGTTGCTTATCGACCCGGGCAGAAGATCATTTAACTCGGCGTAAAACCGAAAGGTGGCAGCGGGCATAAAGAAGGGTAATATCTTGCGCGACGAAGTTCGTGCGCATTAATTCAAGCTAAGGTAAATTGTTGGGATTAGAAATAAGATCAGCAGAAGCGCTCCCAAAATCGGAAGAATCAGCAGGGTCATGTGCTCGAGCGTTGAATGCGCTTCTTCGCCCGGGTGGGTTGAAGGTTTTGTCAGCCCGCGTTGCACCGTACTGGTCATCTTGAAAAATATGATAAATGATCTCGAGTTCAACTGCAAGCACGTTTTGGGAGAATTTGATGCAAGGCGAGGATACTTACGATCCTCCAAATCCATGGTAAAAACGGGGTTGTTCTAGCTTGGCAAAACAATCCACTCAACCGGAGACCGGTTATGGCGAATAAACGAGCTTCAGCCCGTGCTGAGAATGTAGCAGTCTCACCAAAACGGCGCGTTGATAGTGCTTTGCGTTATGAAAAAGTAGACCGGCTGCCGACTCAAGTCAATTACACCCAAGCGATGGGGGAGAGGCTGGCTGCTCGCTATGGCGTCTCTCTGGACGAGCTACCCAGGCGAATGGGGAACCATCTGTTGAGGGTCGATATCAGTTTTCCAGTTACACTCAGCCCGGATCGACGGGTTAAATTCGACTGGTGGGGGGTGGGATTCGATACCGCTGAAGAGGGTTATTTCGCCGCGGTCAACCCCCTGGCTGGAAATAAGGACCTCGACATCTATACCTGGCCAGATCCCCATGAACCAGACCTGCTGGCTCAGGCTGCTCGCGCCATGGAAGAGGACGGCGGCGAACGCTTTGTGATCCCGAACTTTGGGTTTGCCTTGTTCGAACGGGCCTGGGCTTTGCGAGGCCTGGACACCTTCCTGATGGACATGGTGCTGGATGAGGGGTATGCGCAGGCGCTGCTGGAGCGCATCACGGAAATTCAGGTGGTCTTGATCCAACGGTTCATCGATCTGGGGGTGGATGGCGGCTATTTTGGAGACGATTACGGCGCCCAGAAAAACATGCTGATTTCCCCGGATTTATGGCGGCGTTTGATCAAACCCCGGCTGGAGCGTTGTTTCGAGCTGTTTCGCCGCGCCGGGTTGCCGGTGATCATACATACAGATGGGCAGATCGCCCCGATATTGCCCGATCTGGTCGAGATCGGATTGACCGCGCTGAATCCGGTCCAGCCGGAAGTCCTGGATCACGGCTGGTTGAAGGAGAGCTTCGGGGATCGGCTGGCTTACTACGGCGGAATCTCTACCCAGACCGTGCTGCCCTACGGTTCACCGGAAGAAGTCCGCCGGGCGGTGAAGCAGGTGGTCAGCGTTCTTGCCCCAGGCGGCAGCGGGCTGCTGCTGGCGCCCTCACACCGCATGATGACGGACATCCCAGTTGAAAACGTGGATGCCATGCTGCAGGCGTTCGCAGAGCTCGATACGGGGTGAGATTCACAGAAAAAGCGCGAATGGTCTAATCCAAGAAGGCGCTGAGATCCGCTACGCCGACCGCCTCAAGCGAGTCAACGATCCGGTCGGCCTCGGCCAAATCCTGGCGGGAATTGGTCGTGGTCACAGCGAGGCATTTCATCCCGGCGCGGTGGGCAGCCTGGACGCCGGCTACGGCGTCTTCGATTACGAGGCAGCTACTAGCAGGGGCATCGATCCGCCTGGCAGCCTCCAAGAACACGTCCGGGTTCGGTTTGCCGGGCATCTCGGCACCGGATACCAGTGCGTCGAAATATTCGGCGAAGCGTAATTCGTCCACCAGCGCCTGGATATTGGCGAACGGGGCTGAAGAGGCGATCGCCTGCGAGATGCCGGCTTCCCTTACGGCTATCAACAATGCGCGTGCGCCGGGTAGGAGAGCCACGTTTCCTTTTAGGCTGTCTCGGAAAGCGCTTTCCTTTTTCTCGCTGATTTGCCGGTATAGCTCTGCGCTATAGCGTTTGCCTAAGAGCCGGCGCAGGATGCCGGCGTTGTTCATCCCGAAAGTCTCCCGGAATTCGGCCCGCGAAAATTCGACGTCCTGTACTGCCAGCGCTTCCTGCCAGGAGCGATAGTGCAGCTCGCTCGTATCCACCAATACCCCGTCAAGGTCCCATAACAAGCCTGCTAACTTTGCCATAAGTACTGAGCTCCAGAAACCCCGGCTTTCCACCTGTGCTGTTTAACGTTTTTGCTCAATGAGCGCACAAGGGAATAATACTCTAGTTTTAGGTCTCGCGCGAACCCGAGAAAGGGTGCAGCGATGCTGGCCTGCCCGTACTTTTGAGCATGACCCGGAAACGATAACGTTATCGATAACATTTCGTGACACCTGCGAGATCCGGCTGATTCGATTAATCGGATGAAAATTGTCAATAATATGGGTCAAATTGGCCAGATATCGGCACTATTCAAGGTAAATGAGCGAAATTTAGTCCGAATCAGCCGCCTGGGCAATTGAAGCTTGACTCGGTATTTATTATGTGCTAATATGTGGCTGATCGTTGATAACGATAACGGGAACGTAAACATCCGGTTCGATAACGAGGTAAACCCCAATGAGGCAAACCAAGCGGGTCACCATCAAGGATGTGGCGGAAGAGGCGGGGGTATCGGCGCAGACCGTTTCCCGGGTGATCAACGACCGACCTGACGTCTCTGACGAAACTCGCGCCCACGTCCAAAATATCATCAACCGCCTGGGATATTCTCCGAACATTCTCGCCCGCAGTCTGATCCAGGGTCGGTCGAACACACTTGGAGTGGTCGGCTACGGACTTGAATATTTTGGTTCCGCCGGTGTACTCACCGGGATCGAGCGAAAAACCAATGAATTTGGTTTTTCGCTTTTGTTATCTCTGCTGGACCAGTTCCAACCTGCCCGGGTGGATCACATCTTGAAGGAACTGCTCTCAAGGCAGGTGGAGGGGATCATCTGGGCGGTTCCCGGGCAAGTCCCAACCTTTCACTGGCTGACCGAGAAATTCGAACGCATGAATGTGCCGGTGGTTTTCCTCAATAAAGAACAGACCAACGAACACGTCATCGTCGCCATGAACAACCAGCTGGGGGGCAGGTTGGCGACCGAACACTTGCTCCAGCAGGGCTACCGGCGAATTGGGATCATCACCGGTCCCCATGATTGGTGGGAAGCGCAAGAACGCGAGCTGGGCTGGCGGAAGGCGATGCAGGAAGCCGGCCACGCGGATCTAGAGATGCTCCGAGTAGTGGGTGATTGGTCGGCAGCCAGTGGAGAGGTGGGTCTGCATACCCTGCACGCCAAAGCACCGGACCTGGAGGCGGTCTTTGCCAGCAACGACCAGATGGCCCTCGGCGCGCTGCAGGCGGCCCGGCGAATCGGCTTGCGCGTTCCCCAAGACCTGGGCATCGTCGGCTTCGACGAT
>CAYNWK010000141.1:0-1825 GCA_964400875.1 uncultured Anaerolineaceae bacterium
GGGGCACATCTTGACTTCATCCCCCACCTGCAAATCCTGCCACTCGGGATGGATGCGATCGGCGTTGACCAACGGGCAGCGCAGCAGGTTGGCTTCAATCCAGGTATAGCTGTACCAGCCGCCGCGCGTGGCGTCGAGCTGCACGATCCAGGGGTAGATATCTTCAGGCGCGGCGTTGATGGTGATGGCGCGGTTGACGAAGCTGGCTGGTTCGGCCAACAGTTCGTCGCCCGGGTAAGTCGCGGCGATCTCCTCATCGGTCGCGCCCCAGCGATCCATCCAGGGGGTGAGCAAGGCGACGGCGACGAAAGCCAAAATCAAAAGTCCGGCGAGCGCCAATAATATTTTGAGTAATTTATTCATAGTCGGTCTTCTCAATTGGGGGATTCGAGCGAGGCTAAGCGGTCTTCCAGGACGGCGACGCGTTGCGATAAATCTTGTGAACGTGCGCTCAGCTTGCCGGCGGAGAATAACAAGACGCCGATAAGCAGCACCATCCCGGAGAATACAATCATGGCGAACTGCACGCCGCCAACCAATGCGTTGATAATTTGATCGGCGACCGGACCAAATGCTGCGCTTACCAAGAATAAGGTAGCGTTGACGCCTTCTCGGAAGTTCAGCGCGTAGAGCAGTGTCAAAACCGTTACCACCAGGGCAAATCCTGCCAAGACATACAAAATGACACTTAGGGGATGTCTCACTTTTGGCGGCATTGACGAGGGTACAGGATCGATCATGGTTAAACTCCATACGTGTTGATGTATAGCCTTATGGTAATAAACTGAGCAAAAAAAATCCCCCGCCGAGGGGGGAGTTGGTCTTAGCCGAAAGGCTAAGTTTCAGACTGGTCAAGTGGACAGGCTGCAATTTGCTTAATGTCTGGCAGCAATAACCCCGATCCAATCCGATTCTGGTTGGTAGGGCGTCCCAACGAGATCGCCCCACAGGCTTTGAATAGCCAAACCGGCTGTTTCGAGCTCGGCGCGGATGGTTTCGGCGGTGTAATCCCGGAACCAGTTGCGGTAAACGCTGATCTCCCCATCCGCCTCGATGACGATATATTGATCCAGGTAGATGTCATCTTCGGGATAGGCAAACCCGGCTTCCAGCACCAGGTGCGGGCCGGGCTTCCAGAAGCCGCTTTGGACCGCGTACCAGCCGTTTTTCAGACCGGCACGGCGGCGCAGTTGGGGCGTGGTGACATCCAGCACGAAGCGCCCGCCGGGTTTCAAGGCCCGCTTCACGTTAGCCAGCAAGCGGGTGCGTTCAGCGGGGGAAAGCGGGCAAAAGTCGCCGTAGATCAAAAGGGCCGCATCGTACAGGCTCCGATCTTCCAGCTCCAAATAATCCTGGCAGCGGAAGGTGATCGCCAGGCCGTGCTGCTCGGCGTAATGCCGCGCATAGTCAATGGAGTTTTGCGAGAAATCTACGCCGGTGACCTGCAGTCCGGCTCGGGCCAGGTGGACGGCATACAGACCCGGGCCACAGCCCAGGTCCAGCACGCTGTCTCCGGACTGCAAACCTAGCGTACGCACGATCCAGCCGGCAGAACGCTGGATAGTCTCAGGGCGCCGGCTGGCGGCGTCGGTGTTAGGGTCCAGGTGAGCAACCAGCATCCCCTGGGCGATGTGCGGATCGGTCCAGAAGCGCGGCTCACCAGGGGCAAACAGGGGCGGCTTTTCCTGGAGCTGGCATAAAGTGTCGATGTCAAGGGCAGGCAACGCGGAAAGGGAAGGCAAGTTCATTACTCCATTTAATACGCCGCCGGCAATAACATCAGCGCAAAGGAAAAGTCCATCAGCACATGGATGATGGCGAGGTA
>CAYNWK010000141.1:1925-11042 GCA_964400875.1 uncultured Anaerolineaceae bacterium
AGGGGGGTGGATTTGGAGGTCATCAGCGGTTCCTTATCGGTGGATCGCATCCAGGGTGATCTTTCGGGCGAGAAGGCGGCAGATCACCCGCGTTTCCTTAGCCCGCTGTTCTGTGGGGTAGATATAACCGTAATAACTGGGATGCCGGGTGTACTGGCGGGTGATTTCATCCAGGTGCCGGAGCGCGCCCGCTTGCACCAGCTCGACCTCGCCGCGAATTTCGATGTAGCGGGAGGTGTCTTCCGGGTCCACAACCAGCAGGGTGGCCCTGGGGTTGGCTGCCAGGTTGCGGCCCTTCTGCCGCTCCAGGGTGGTGTTGACCCGGGCGCATTCGCCATCGTAGTCGCACCACACCAGGCAGGATTGGGGCTGCCCGTCGGGCATCATGGTGGTCAGCACGCCGTGAACGGGACCGGTGAGCAAATCCAGGTGGGTTGGCGGGATGGGCAGGCTCATCTTGAGACCTCTGCTTTAGTCCTGGCATCCAGGGTGACGACGCGCTCCGGGCGAATTTTGCACAGGACGGGTATTTCGGTTTGCTGGAGCTCGACCGGGACACAGTTCCCAAAATAAGGCGACCTGCCGGTATACAATTCCGAGAGACCGTCCAGGTGCTCGAGCGCGCCTTCTTCGGTCATCTCGACCACCGTGCCGCGCAGCTCGAGCGAGCGCAGCGGCTGGCGCGAGTCGAAGCACAGCAGGGTTACTTTAGGATTGGCGCGCATATTCTTCTCTTTGCGAAAACCGCGCATGGTGTTCACGCGCAGGTATTCACCATCATAATCACACCACACCACGGTGGTCTGGGGCTGGCCGTCGGGCATGACGGTCGTCAGAGCCGCCACACGCGGGCCGTTGGCCAGGTCCAGGAACGCGTCCGGGATCGTGCAGCCCATAGAACGCTCCCTCACTTTTTTTTGAACGGTCCAGACGTAGAAGAGATCTTCACCCACGAAACACCTCAAAACTTTGCTGCGCTCGAAATGGCTTTGCTCGATTACGCTCCCCACATATTCGGGTGTGTGGGCGAATACGTCCAGCCCGTCGCTGGGGTGCTGCTCATACTTCTCCTGGAGAGCGCCCAACCTCAGCGGGGATTTGGTGGTGAAGGCAAAAAGGCCGCCATCCCGCAGCACCCGGCTCGCTTCCTCGAAAATGCCCTCCAGCTCGGGGATGAAGTGAAACACCCCGCAGCAAACCAAGTGGTCGAAAGTTCTGTCAGGATAAGGCCAGGGGAGTTGCCGGAGGTCGTGCTGGCGCAGTTCCTCGGCGATACCTTTGGCCCGGCAGACGTCGAGCATCGCCGGCGAAAAATCTACGCCGTGCACGCGCAGGCCGGCTCGGGCGAAGAGCGCCGCCGAGAGCCCGCTGCCGATGCCCAGGTCGAGCAGCGCCTGACCGGGCCGGATGGATTCATAGCACAGCCCGAACAGAGCTTCGACCAGGTAACTGCCATAGGCGCGCACCTGGTCGTCATACTCGGCGGCGTAGGCATCGTGTAAGGCGGCTGTAGATCGCTCGATCACGGGTCGATCTCCTTAAGGCGTTGCGGGTTCCAGGGTTACCCGGCGGGCGCCTCCGGTCGCCAGCCAGGACAGCTTGATCAAGCCTTGAATGGTATCCGGGAGCGTCCCGATCAGCATCAGGATGAAGACATCGGGCAGCCCAAAGCGGAAGTAGGCGATGGTCGGCAGCAGGCTGAAGCGGTTGCCGTAGAAACCTTTGATCTGCGAAAATACCACGACGAGAATCGCGGTGGGGATGAGAAAACTGATCGCCACGTCCCAGGCTTTTTTGCCCGGCGTCATGCGGCGGGCGCGCTCGCGCCAACTTCTTAGATGGTAGAAATTGTAGGTATGCAGGATGATCAGGCCGAGGACCAGGATCCCGATACCCCAGCCGATCCAGCGCACCGACCAGCCCTGTGAGACCGGCGGCGGAGCGTTCCCCAGCACGATCGCTTCGACGGTTTGCATGAGTTGGTCGCCGGACACGAAATGATCGATCTGGTGGCCTTCGTTGATCAGCAAAACGAAAGCGCGCCCCGCTTTCGGGTAGAGGTTGACGTGGGTGCCGAAAGTTTCGTTGGCGCCGCCGTGCCAGATCTTGGCGCCGTCGCGGCTGATGAACCAGCCCAGGCCGTAATCGCCAAGTCCGGGGGTGAAAATTATCTTAGCCAGCTCCGGCGAGATCAGCCCGCCGCCTTGCAGCATGGCCCGCGCGTAGCGCGCCATGTCCTCGGCGGTCGAGACGATGTAGCCCGCACCGATCTCGTAGTCGCGCACCGGTTGGGCCATGGGCGCCGCGAAGCCAAATAGGCGGGTATAGCCTCTGGAAAGGTCGGTGACAGTGGTAGGGTCAGCCGTAGAAGTGCTCATACCGAGCGGGTCGAGCACCTGCCTGCGGACGACCGCGGCGTAGGGTTCGCCGGTGACCTGCTCGATGAGATAGGTCAGTACGTCGTAACCCAGGTTGAAGTACTGGAATTGCGTCCCTACAGGGGCGGTGAGGTGCGCCTGCGCTAACGAGCGCACTGCCGCCTCGGAGCTGGCGTTGGGTGGTAGGAGGATGCTGTGGCCTGCGTCGGATAATCCGCTGGTGTGGTGTAAAAAATGGTTGACCGTGATCCGGGCGGACGCATCTTCGTCGGCGATCCTGAACCAGGGGATGTAGCTTTGCACCGGGGCGTACAGGTCGAGTTCGCCCCGTTCGGCGAGCTGAGCGATGACCAGCGCGGTGAACGATTTGCTCTGCGAGCCGATGAACAGCTGTGTCTGCGGCGTCATGGGGTGCGTTCCCGCCGTGCCGTACCCCTTAAGATAAACGGTCTCGTCGCCCTCGATCACCGCCAGCGATACGCCGGGCAGGCCGTGCTTGGACATTTGGGCGGCGATGGCGGCGTCGAGGTCGGTGAAGTCGATCTGCGTCGATCCCGCAGGCGAAGCGGAGGCGGGCGCCAGCAGGGTGGCGAATAAAACAAAAAGAAAAGCAATAGACAGGGCGGTTCTCATGATCGTGTGCTCCCATCGCGATAAACGGCACAGTCCGGCCTGAAAATCTTAACTGAAGAAAGCAAAAAACTCCCCCGCCGAGGGAGGAGTTTTTGACTGGTCATATGGTCAGGTTAAAAAGGGTTGTATCTAAGAGGACTCCTGGCTTACCTACGCAATCCTGCGATTATTCCAGCCGTTTCTTCATAAAGATGGCAATCTCGCCGTCTGGAAAGTCGTGGTTGGAATAATACGAGAGATCAATCCCTTCAAACCGAAATCCCAGTTTGCGGTAGAACCGGATTGCGGGTACGTTGGTGTTTTGTGTCTCGCAGACAACAGTCCTCATACCTGCGGCGCGCCCTCGCTCCGTTAGCATCCCCATCAGCTGTCGCCCGATGCCGCGCCGGCGAAGTGCAGCTTCCACGTGGAGCTCCCACACCCAGAGGCTCTTGTTCCACGCGCGCGGTTCGGATAAAGCAATACCCACGCAGCGCCCTGCCTCGTAGGCGCTGAAGGACAGGCCGTATCGTGGCAGCTGTGCATAGTGTTGGAGTGTTGATTCATCCAGATGATCGTACCGTTTGACGTAAGGCGTCTCCTGGAGAATTAGGTCTAGGTTAAGCACAAAATGATCTTCTGATTCGGCCACGCTCACCTGGTATTTCATATTGGAAACGTAGCCGGTGATCAGGTGCTGAAGATCTTCTGGGTCAAGGTGCGTAAGGGGTCTTATTTCAATCACGTTCAAAGCTTGGCTGGAAGTTTAGTCGGCCTGCGGGTCCCCAGGCGTGTTGGCTTGTGCAGGAACAGGTAATAGATCGCTAGCAGCCCGCTGTAAATGACCACGACCGTATAGACGATCAAGCCGAGGCGGTGTTCGGGGGGCGTCGTGGGCAGCCGGTTGAGGAACGGCACGATCAAGACGAGGTCGTAGGCCAGGAAGCCAATCAGCTGGCCGGCGGAGTTCAGCCAGCTCGGTCGCAGGAGGCCGTAGGCAAAATACGTTGCCGCGCCTATAAACATCCAGCCGATAACTACCGAGAGTTCCGGCGTGATCGCCCAGGGGATTACATTGGGCGTTTTCGGGATCAATCGCACGCTCACGATCACCAGGGCAATAATGAAGATGACGAATGACCACCGCACAGGGCCGGGCATTGCAGGCATTGGATCGATGGGAATTCGAACACTCCACAAGAAAAGGCCCAGTCCGAAGAGAACTCCAAAGACGCAGGCGATGCCAAATGCGGTTATCTGAGGCTCCCCAAGGCTTGAGCCGAGCTGGAATGAAAGTACAGCAACAGGCGCCAGGATGGTTAGGTAGTCGAGACCGATCCCGGCCAGCGCGCCGTAGTTTTCGGTGGCCGCGACCCATAGCGTTGGAGCAGCTGCCGCGGCGAAGATCGAGGCGATGAAAATGAAGGTCAGCGGCGTTGTCCCCGGAAACGGCCACAGATTAATCGCAAGTGGCCAAAGAAAGACGAAGGCTACAGCAAAGAAAAACTGAACGGCGGAGACGAAAAACAGCAAATAGCGCACGGCTTTAGTCATTTCAACCTCCTCAATCTCTAACAGGTGCTAGCGTTCGTGCAATGCAAGTTCGATCAATTTTACCGCCTCTTGCACCCCATTTGGATCGCGGCGGATGGCCTTGCCCAACACGGCAGTTCTCGCGCGCATCTCGCCGCCCCTTGCGAGATGTAAGGTTGCATGTCGCAGTGGGTGCCAATGGCGGGGGAGCAACTTCATGGCCGGCGACAAAAAACAGCAGACTTTTCTTGCCGACCCCCGCCTTGCATTAGGTAAATGGCCTTTCGTTACCTTACGATTTTGCAAGTTTATTTGAGTTTTGTGATCTTAGAAGTGAATCGGGAGTATAGTTGGTAAGCAACGGGTTCACTCGAACGGGGGTGCCTATGCTTCCACTACAACGTTCTCTATAGGGAGGTAAAGCTCATGAAGTTCAAGCATACCGTTATTCCACGCATATTGGCAGTTTTTGTCGCTGTCGCCCTGTTGATCGTGCCCTTAATGGCCCTGGCGGCCCCTGGTGATCTGGATACCAGCTTCGATACGGACGGGATCGTTACTACTCCTATTGGCAGCGGCAATGACCTGGCTGGCGCGGTCGCGCTCCAATCCGATGGCAAGATCGTCGTGGCGGGGACCAGTCACAACGGCAGCAATAATGATTTTGCCCTCGTGCGTTACAACACGGATGGCAGCCTGGATACCAGCTTCGATACGGATGGGATGGTTACCACAGACTTTGGCAGCGCCGATACCGGCAACGCGCTGGTAATTCAGCCCGACGGTAAAATCATCCTGGTAGGGGAGAGCAACAGTCCTGGCAACTTTGACTTTACCGTAGCGCGCTACGAAACCGACGGCAGCCTGGACCATGGCTTCGGAACGAACGGGGTCGTATTTACAGATTTCGGCTTCCTGCACGACAGGGCCTACGCGGTCGCGCTCCAAGCCGACGGCAAGATCGTCGTGGCAGGCTACGCCCGCGCCAACTCCACCACCCCTGTCAATAATGACATTGCCGTGGCGCGCTACAACACGGACGGCAGCTTGGATACCAGCTTCGATACGGATGGAAAGGTCACTACAGAGGTTGGCAGCGCCCAAGACCAGGCTTATGGGATCGCCATCCGGTCGGACGGCAAGATCGTGGTAGTGGGGTACAGCAAAAATAACACGGTCGATTATGATTTTACCGTGATACGCTACAACACGGACGGCAGCCTGGATACCAACTTCGATACTGATGGGATCGTTTCTACAGCCATTCGAGACAAAGACGACTTCGCCTACGGAGTCGCGCTCCAATCCGACGGCAAGATCATTGTGGCGGGGTATGGCACTATCACAACTGCTGGCAATCACGATGACTTTGTGGTGGTGCGCTATAACACGAACGGTAGCCTGGATACCACCTTTGGCACGGACGGCAAAGTGGTTACTGACTTCGGGCTCTTGAATGATCACGGCACCTCGATCGCCCTGCAATCTGACGGCGACATCGTCGTTGCCGGGAGTAGTCAAAACGCCACCGACCTGGACTTTGCTGTCGTGCGCTACACTACGGACGGCAGCCTGGATACCAGCTTTGGCACGGATGGCAAAGTCACCACACCCATCGGAAGCATCAACGATAGCGCCAGTGCTGTCGCCATCCAATCCGACGGCAAGATCGTCCTGGCGGGAAGAAGTCAAACCGCCAGCGACAATGACTTTGCCCTGGCGCGCTACGATTCGGATACTACCGTCCTGATTGTAGATGCGGGTGAGGATCAGGAGGGGGATGAGGGCGACGAATTCAGCTTCTCCGGTTCCTTCGGAGAGCCGGTCAGCCTGGCTCCCCAGGCAGGTGAGCTCATTCACTGGGATTTTGGGGATGGCAGTGTGGTTACCGGCACCCTTACGCCAACACACATTTACCCGGATGACGGATCTTTCCCGGTAACATTGACGGTCACCGATACGCTGGGCAGCGTAGGCCAGGATTCGCTGCTGGTCACGGTGAACAATCTGGCGCCCGTGGTGGATGCCGGGTCCGACGCCAATGTGTTAGTCGGCGAGACCTTCACCCAGATGGGCAGTTTCACCGATCCTGGCGCGGACACCTGGACAGCAACCGTAGACTATGGAACCGGTGGTGGTCCGGCTAGTCTGGTGCTGCTGAATAAAACTTTCACCCTCAGCCACACATACCCGACAGCGGGCGTCTACACGACAACCGTGACTGTGGAAGATGATGATGGTGGTATGGGGACAGACGAGGTGGTTGTGACCGTCTCTGAGGAAATCGCTGACCTGGAGATCACCCAGAGCGTTTCCAATCACTTCTTCGATAACATCTTCACGATCGTGGTGAGCAACAACGGTCCTGATGATGCCGCGGGAGCGGTCGTCTCAGTGACCTTCCCCTCTGAGTTCTCCAGCGTCACCTGGACTTGTCAAGGCACCGGTGGCGCGACCTGCGCTGCCAGCGGCTCGGGGAACACGATCAATGACACCCTGAGCACCTTCCCAAATGGTGGCGTGGCTACTTATACTGTCCACACGGAGGTCCCTGGTGGTGCAATCTATACCAACGCAGCGGAAGTTACCCCACCGAGCGGAGTAGTCGATCCCGATCTCTCCAACAACAGCTCGGAGCAATCTACATACTGCATCATCCTCTTCCCAGTAATGATGCACGATATGGCCGGCACACCCTGACATCGAGGGGTTTGCTGTCAGCTGTCGCATGAAGAATTGAGATTGGAGGCGGCTTTTGCGAGCCGCCTCCAATAGTTTAACGATCCTTTTCGGGTAGGTATTAGCTTACCAATTCAATCAACTTCACCGTCTCCTGCACCCCAATCGGTTCGCAGAGGATAGCCTTGCCTAACTCGGTGGCTTTGGCGCGCATCTCAGGTGAGCCCATCTGGCGCAGTGCCTCGGCCATCTTTGCGGCGGTCAACTTGGGGCGTGAGAGGGGTGCGGGGCCAATCTCCAGATCCCGGAAGAATCCCGACCCAGTGGGAAGGCTCGCGGACACCTCGAATCCTGCCTCCCAGAGGTGCGGGCCTTGCTCATAGCCTGTGCTTCTTTCCAATGGAGGAGCTGAACGGTGGGCATATAAGAATATAATAAACAATTACCTTTCAAGTAATTATGACAAACTTGACTAAATTACCGCAACCTGGGGGCGTCCGCAGGGTTATTAAAGCCAGGTGAGAGGCTCGAAACTTTATTTCAAGGAAGGAGAGAACATGTCCACACAACCCCCGCCCTCAGTCAGTATCGAAACCGAACGAAAGCCGATCTTATCGGCGCGCCAGGTGGGCGTCGCTGCTGCCTTCGGCGGCGCGGCCCTGGCGCTGGTTTTGGCCGGTGTCACCATTCCGATCCCCGGAACACCTGTCGTCACCGACCCGCGCGAAATCTTCACTACCACCGGGGCCTCGCTTACCGGCCCGATCGGCGGGATCGTCATCGGGATTCTGGCAGGCATCGCCGAGCCCGGCATCCCGCTGGCGAGTTTGCTGGCCCACATCATTGGCGGCATCTACAGTGGCCTGGTCTACAAGAATTTGGCCTGGCGTTTTCGAGAGAACAGGGTCTCCTTTTTAGCTCTGTGGGCTGTGCAAGTTTTAGGCTATTACATCCTCATTGTCGTGCCCTTGTTCGACGTCGGTTTGATCTTCTTCTATCCCGATCCGGAATATGGCGGTTTCGTCGCTTTACTAGGGGCGCTTGAAGGCGGCGCCCTGCCAGAGGCGATCATCACCACGATTGTGACAACCATCATCATGGCCGCCTTGCCGGAGCGATTCCGCCGCCCGCTTTGGTAAATTTACTCTCCAACAGGTCTTCGGCAAAACCGCTAATCCATTCAATATACTTGTTTGAGCAGGTCTTGTTCAACTGAAAATCGATCCAGGTCGCAACTTGATCTTCAAGATGCGGCTTTGGTCGATTTTCAGATTGAGGCGTAGACTGGAACAGCGTGACTTACGACATCGATTTCCAGAGGGTTTCTTTTCAATACGAAGGCTCCGCCGCGTTTGCCCTGCGGGAGATCAATTTGACCATCACAGCAGGGGAAATCGTCTTGATCACCGGTCCGGCTGGAAGCGGAAAGACGACTCTTTGCAGCTGTGTCAACGGCCTGATTCCTCATTACCACGAAGGCAAACTGGAAGGACAGGTGCTGGTGCGCGGCTATAACACCGCTAAATCCCGCATTGGCGGCCTGGCCTCCCTGGTAGGTATGGTTTTCCAGGACCCCGAAAGCCAGCTGGTCACCTCCAGCGTCGCCGATGAAGTGGCCTTCGGACCGGAAAACCTGGGTGTGCCGCGCCAGGAAATTAACGAGCGGGTGAGCGAAGCCCTGGCAGCGACCCGGCTCTCCGGCTACGAGGACAGGGAGCCCCACAGCCTCTCCGGGGGGGAGCAGCAGGCCTGTGTGATTGCCTCCGTGTATGCCATGCGCCCCGAGATTTACATCATGGACGAACCTCTGGCGAATCTCGACCCGGTGGGCAGAACGCAGGTCTTAAATGTAGTGATCAAGGTGGCTAAGCAGAGAGGCAAGACTCTGGTTATCGTCGAGCACGCCTTGGAAGAG
>CAYNWK010000142.1:0-11022 GCA_964400875.1 uncultured Anaerolineaceae bacterium
AGCTGGTCGATCAGGTCGGCGATCACGTCGAAGCCGCCCTGCCAGAACTCGGCGCTGTGGATGTCGATGCCGGCCTCCGCCAGCACGCGGGCAGGCGCGTCGGAACCGCCCGCCGAAAGGATCTTGATGTAGCGCGGCTTGAAGGCCTCTCCTTCCTCCTTGTACTGCTGGTAAAGGGAGAGTACCAGCAGCTGTCCGAAGGCGTAAGCATACACGTAAAACGGCACCTGGTAGATATGCGGGATCGAAACCCATTCCCAGCGGAACTCTTCGCCGAGTTCGACCGCATCGCCGAACTGCTCTTCCAGGTTTTCGACATACGCTTTGGACAGTTCTTCCACCGAAGCGCCGGCGTTGACCATCTCGTGGGCGCGGCGCTCGAACAGGGCAAAAAAGATCTGCCGCATGATGGTGGCATACGAATCGTCCACCTGGCGGAAAAGCAGATCCCGGCGCACGTCTTCGTTCTGCTCCTCTTCCAGCAGTTTATCCACCAACAGCATCTCGCCAAAGGTGGAGGCGGTCTCCGCCAGCGGCAGGGAAGAATGGTAGGTAAACAAGGTGTGGTCGCTGGCCAGCATGGCGTGGATAGCGTGCCCTAGCTCGTGGGCCAGGGTGGCGACGTCGTCCGGACGCCCCTGGTAATTGACCAACACCCAGGGGGTCATGCCCGGCAGAACCGACATGCAAAATGCGCCGCTGCGCTTGCCTTTGCGTACTTCGCTGTCCAGGTGATCCTCGGCGAAGACACGCTGAGCGTGGCTGGCGATGCGTTGATCGAAGATGTCGAAGGAGCTCAACACCATCTCGGCGGCCTGATCGAAATCGTAGCGCTTGTCGGCTTCCACCACCGGCGCGTAGACGTCGTATCGGCGCAGTTTTTCCATGCCCAGCCAACGGGCTTTCAAGCGGAAGAAACGTTGAAAGAGCACGGCGTTGCGGTTGCTGACCTCCAACAAGGTATCGACCACCTCATCCGGGATGTCGTTCATTAAATTACGGGCGGAGATCGGGTTGCTGAACTTACGCAAATCGACCTGTTCGTTGTACCAGTCGCGCACCAGCGCCTGGTACATCTGGCCCAGGATCGTCCCGTCCTCCCCGTAGACCCGGTACAGCTCCTGGTAGGCTGCCGCGCGCAGGTCCGGGTTGCTGTCGCGCACGTAAACCATCAACTCGCCGCGGGTCAGCTCTTGTACCTCGCCGTCCACTTCGATCTTGAAGGCGTAGCGGTTGGTGAGCGAATCGTAAAGCGTCTCCAACGCCCTGGCCCCGGTGACGTCCTTGATATTGATGATCTTCTCTTCCGGCTCCGTGAGGGTATGCGGCTTGAAATGGCGCATTTCCTCCAGCCAGTAATGATAATCGCCGGACCCCTCCATCAACCGCTCGGCCTCATCGTCCTCCAAGGACTTCCACCACAGGCTGAAAAACAGGGTGCGGTTTTGCATGCCCGCCATGAACTGGTCCACGCGCGCCATTAAGTTCAGGGCGTCCTGGTTCTGGGTATCTTCTGCGAACCACAGGTTGGCGAACCCGTAAATCTGGTAAGCCTCCCGGGTGATCGCCTCCAGCTGGTGGACGTATTCCATGAAGGACTGCTGGGAGATATCCGTCTTGAGCGCTTCCCGCCGGGATTCGAAATCCGCGGCCATGGCTTCGATCTTTTCGAAAGCAGCTTTGATCTCCGGGCTGTTGTATCCGGGGAACAGATCCTCGAGACTCCAGCGTGATTTTTGATAGGTGATATCTTTTAGGGTCATATGAGCTCCGTTAGAGGGGTTGGGAAAGACAATTGCTGGTTGCGCCGCGATCCGGTCCTCTCAGTCTGCCTCTCCAGCCTGGCCGCGGCGCATCTCGCGCACGGTTTGGCGTAGCTGGTCGATAGGCTGCTGCTGATCGCTTTCAGGGTCTTGATAATACCACTGGTCCCAGCCGTTGCAAGGGGCCTGGCGGATGGCGCGCGCGATCTGGTGGATCGAACCGCGCTGCCCATTATACTCCAGGGTTCCGTCGGCCATCACCCGTGCGGTGTGCTCCCCCTGCCGGCCTAGATACAAGCTCTGTCCTGGTTGGAGCAGGCCTTGCTCGAGCAGCGCCCCGAAGGGCACCCGCGGCCGTTTGCGCCGGCTGGGCGTTGTGTAAACCAGCTCGTCCTCGCCTGGGGTGGGAGTTTCCGAAAGCCGGCGGCGGGCCAGCTCCGCGTAGCGCGCTTCGCGTTCGATGCCGATCCAGTGACGGCGCAGTTTCTTGGCGACCACGCCGGTGGTGCCGGTGCCGAAGAAGGGGTCGAGCACCACGTCCCCTGGCTCCGTCGTCGCCAGGACCACCCGGTACAGCAGGGCTTCCGGTTTTTGGGTTGGGTGGGCTTTTTCTCCATCGACCCGCAGGCGCTCACTGCCTGTACACAGGGGCAGGTGCCAGTCGCTGCGCATCTGCAGCCCGCCGTTGAGCGCCTTCATCGCCTGGTAGTTGAAGGTGTAAGGCGCGCCGCGCTCCTTTTGCGCCCAGATCAGAGTCTCGTTGGCATTGGTGAAGCGCACACCCCTGAAATTGGGCATGGGGTTGATCTTGATCCAGGAGATATCGTTCAGGATCCAGTAGCCCAGGTCCTGCAGGATCGTCCCCAATCGGAAGATGTTGTGATAAGTACCGATCACCCACAGCGCGCCGCGTGGCTTGAGCACACGCCGGCAGGCGGACAACCAGGCGCGTGAGAAGTCGTCGTACTCGGCGAAGCTGTCGAACCGGTCCCATTCCTCGTCTACGGCGTCCACCTTGGTCAGGTTGGGGCGCCACAGGTCGCCGCGCAGTTGCAAGTTGTAAGGAGGATCGGCGAAGACCAGGTCGACCGACTCGGGCGGCAGGGATCGCAGCACTTGCAGGCTGTCGCCGGTCAGCACCTGGTCGATTGGCAAAGCTTTCATCAATTAATCTGTCCTGGGAGCGGGGAGTTCCAGGCTATGCTCTGGGTTTGGGGATCTTGTTAAGATGATTATATCATCACGACCGGCGCGGCTTCCCCAGACGAGACCTCCCCAGGAGGGAGCCGGTAAACCGGGCCAGTGTAAATCGTGAACCGCCCTCCGCTATACGTTGAAACGCACGTGCACGATCTCGCCGTCCCGCACGAGGTAATCCTTGCCTTCCAGGCGCAGTTTGCCGGCCGAGCGCGCCGCCGCCAGGCCTCCCAGGGAGAGCAGCTCGTCCCAGGCGATCACCTCGGCGCGGATGAAGCCCTTCTGCAGGTCGGAATGGATCACCCCGGCGGCCTCCTGGGCTGTGGCGCCCTGGCGGGCAGTCCAGGCGCGCACCTCGTCCGGCCCGACGGTGAAAAAGGAGATCAGGCCGAGCAAATCGTAAGACAGCCGGATCACCCGGTCCAGGCCTGGCTCCTGGATGTCGTACTCGTGTAAATACTCCTGGGCTTCCTCCGGCGGAAGCTGGGCGAGCTCCATCTCCAACTGGCCTTGCAAAGCGATCACCTGGCTGAGCCGGTGGGGGAAGCTCACCTGGGGCGGTGTTTGTCCTTCCGCCAGATTGAGCGCCACCAGCACCGGCTTGAGGGTCAGGAAACCATAGCCGGACAAGGTCTTGAGCTCGTCGGGCGTCAGGTCCAGGTCGCGCAGGGGTTCGCCGGCCTCAAGGGCCGTCTGCAGCCGTTCGAAGAGGGCCGCCTCGCGCTCGAGTTGGGCTTTCTCCCGCCCGCTGCCCCGATGCTTATCCTCCGTCAGCCGTTCGAGCTTGCGCTCGACCGCGAGCTGGTCGTTCAACAGGAACTCGCCCGCAACCGTTTCCAGGTCGCGCTGCGCATCGACCTCGCCGAAAGGGTGGGGCACCGCCGGGTCGTCGAAACAGCGCACCACCAGAACGAAGGCATTGACCTGGGAGAGCTGGTTGAGCAGCGCGCCCGAAAAGCTCTCTTTGGCGCTGCCGTCAAGGCCGGCGATGTCCAGGTAGGTGACCCTGGCATAGCTGGTCTTTTGCGGGTCGAATAACCCGGCGAGCCGATCCACCCGCACGTCGGGGACGTTGACGTCCGCGGTGTGGACGGCAAAACGCACCCCGCCGCTGGTGACCGGCCGGTCGCCGCGGGTCAGGGCGTTGAACAACGTGGTTTTGCCTGCCTGGGGCAGGCCGATAATGCCTAAACGCATGAAGACCTTGGACCTCTAAGACAGAAATTTCGGGCATAGCCGGCGGGCCCTCTGCGATCTTTGCGAGCCGCCGAAGGCGGCGTGGCAATCGCTCTTCAAGAGTGGCTATCACTCTTGAAGAGCGGTTATCACTTTTCAAGGACCGAAAAAGGTATATCCGCGCGGGTAAACCGCCCAAACATACCACATTTTCAGTTCGCTTTGGGATTAATCTACGGGAGGCAGGTTGTCCTCCAGGTCGGGATGCGCGGCGTAATACTCCTCGCGCAGCAAATCCATCATCAGGTTGTCGTACAGCTGCCCGCCCTTGAAGACCGACTCCCGCTGCCGGACGGAGACCCGGAAGCCGGATTTCTCGGCCAGGCCGACCGCGCGCGGGTTGCCGCTGTGCGTGAACAGCCGCACCACGCGCAGCCCCAGTTCCTGGAACAGGAATTCCAGCAGCACTTCCTGGGCGTCGAAGGCGTATCCGCCGCCCCAAAATTTCTTGTCCAGCATGATGCCGATCATCGCCGTCCAGCGCGGCTCCAGACCGGTATAGCTGATCGTGCCCGCGAATTCACCGCTCTCTTTCGACTCGATGATGAAGCGCCCGTCGTCCCGCTGGTACGAAAACTCGCGCCCTTCGTAGCGCTGCAGGTACATGTGCTCGGTGTAATCGGGCGGCAGCGTCTTGCTCCACGCCTGGGTGTCAAGGTCGTTGCGCAGGTCAACCAGTGGGCGCAGGTCTTCCTGCCGCTCCTCCCGCAAGATCACCAGCTTACCTTCCAGCGCCATCGCCCACCTCCTTCTTTTGCAGGGCCAGCCACTCCGCCTTGAGCAGATCGACCTGGACCGTGTCGTAGTACGCGCCCTGGCGCAGCCCGTCCCGGCGCCAGCGGCCGCACTCCTGGAAGCCGTGCGCCTGCGCAAAGGCTCGGGCGGCTTCGTTCCAGTCTCCCATCCAGCTGCTGACGTTATGCGCCGGCGTGTTCTCGAAAAGGTAGCGCAGCAGGATCGCCAGCGTGTCGGAACCGTATCCCTGGCGCTGGTGCGCCGGAGCGATCACCAGCGCTACATCCGGGCAATGCGGGTCCCAGCCCCAGGTCATAGCGGCGTGCCCGATCAGCTCACCGCTGACCCGCAGGGTGATCGCCAGGTGGGCGCCGCGCTCTTCGCCCCGCCATTTCTCCACCGCCTTCTCCACCTGCTGGCGTGAGAGCGGCAGCTCTCCGGGAAAACCCCAGGGCAGGTAACGCCGTCCTGTCAGCGCAGGATGGTTGAGGTAGGTGAGCAGTCCCTCAACGTCCTGCGGTTCGATAGCCCGCAGCAAGACATCTTGATTCTGGAAAGTGAGCATTTGTTTCGCTCCCTTCTCTTCTCGAAATATCTATTGTGTAATCTCAGCAATAGGATTAGAATTATCTCATCAAGCCAGCTTCACCCATCGTACGGGGGAACTATCCGGTTTTCAGGTGTACACATTTTAGGGAGGGTGACATATGCGTAAACTGTTGCTGCCTCTAATCCTCGCTGGTGTATTATTGGTGGTTGTCTTTAGTTTCGGCCAGCGAGCCCGCGGCCAGGGACCGGACCGGCCCGACGGGCAGGTATTGCTGAAAAGCGAAACTGAAGGCGAAAGCGTGCGCGAGATCTATTCCCCTGCCGGTGAAAACGCGCCTCAGTCTCCGGACATCGGCTTTATCGACTCTCCCACCGCCGCTTGTTACCAGCCCGATCCCAATACCGACACCTGCTATATCAACTGGTACTACATGAGCGTTTCCGCCAGCCCGAATTATATTATCACCATGACGGCTACGCTCAACGATTATGGGCCGGTCGCGCGCTATTCGGGCTTCTTCCAGACCTCCATGTACGTCCCGTACAACATGCACGACCGTGGCTTCAAGGTTTCCTGCGGCTCGCTGGGAGATGGGAGCCATCCGGATCTGGGCCAGGCCTACGCCTGGACTATTCGAGCCAGGGATTCCGCCGGTCTCAAAGCGGCCAATTATGGCACAGTTTATTGCCCAGCGTTTCAACCCTAGCCGCGGGCGCTGAAGGCAGTTACGATGTCTCGCAAACTTTCCGGCGGGTTGGTCCCTCTGGCAGCGCTGGCTTTACTGGCGCTGGTCTGGTGGGGGTTGGTGGGCCGGGCCGGCGCAGCGCCTGGCACCCAGGGCGCGCCGGAGCGTCCCACGCCGACCCCGGACTTTTCCCTGCCGCTTGACCAGACCTCCCCCGATGGGTCGGCCAATCGCGCCCGCGCCGAGAGCCCGGAAGGGCCCGTGATCTCGTTTATCGACAGCCAAACGGCCCAATGCTACCTCCCGGTGCGCAACACGGACCGGTGCTATATCCAGTGGAATTACCTGTCCGTATCCGCCTCCTCTTCCCAATACATCATCAGTATGACCGTCACCATCGATAACCGCAAGCGGGCGTACTATTCCGGTTTTTTCCAGACCTCGATGTTCGTTCCGAACGGCATGCACTCGCCCGGTTTCCTGGTGAGCTGCGGGCTTGAAGGCGCCGGTGGGTTGCCCGATCTGGGGAATTCCTACGCCTGGGCCATCCGTGCACGGGAAACTGGCGGCCTGACCGCGGCGAACTACGGCACGGTGACCTGCCCCGCAGACGTGCCTTCTGTCTACCTGCCGATCCTTGTTCGATAAGCGCTAATCTGGTTTTTTTTCGACAGCGCTGCCAGATTCGTCATTGCAACCCGCAGGGGTGTGGCAATCTCCGGCTAGTCAGCTTGTCCGCAGGCGGGGATTCGGTTATACTTTAAACACTCGCGCCGAAGTGGCGGAACAGGCAGACGCGCACGACTCAAAATCGTGTTCCTTCGGGAGTGTGGGTTCGATTCCCACCTTCGGCACAATCAAATTATACACCGGCCCTCCCCGCCTTTGGGGAGGGCTTTGCTTTATAATAGGGACGGCAGCAGCTGCCATCCACATTATGTTCTCAATTAACCCCCCACCCGCCAGAAGGCCAGCTCGGGAGATAAACCATGCCAACCCAACAAGACATCCTGGGGTTGATCCTGGGCGGCGGGCGCGGCTCGCGCCTGTACCCGCTGACCCACGAGCGGGCCAAGCCCGCCGTGCCTATCGCCGGCAAGTACCGCCTGATCGACATCCCCATCAGCAACTGCATCAACTCCGGCATCACCCGCATCGCCATCTTGACCCAGTTCAACTCGGTCTCCCTGCACCGGCACATCTCGCGCACCTACGTCTTCGACGCTTTCCATCGCGGCTGGGTCGAGATCCTGGCGGCCGAACAAACCCCGCGCGGCGACGCCTGGTACCAGGGCACCGCCGACGCCGTGCGCAAGCAGATCATCGAGATTAAAGCGACCAGCGCCCCCTACACCCTCGTCTTGGCCGGCGACCACCTGTACCGTATGGATTACCGCAACCTGGCCCGCTTCCACTGGGATAAGGACGCCGATATCACCGTCGCCGTGCAGCCGGTGCCGCGGGAGGAGGCCTTCCGCTTCGGCCTGCTCAAGCAAACTCCTCGCGGCCACATCACCGATTTCATCGAAAAGCCCAAGGATCCCGATCTGCAGGAACGCTTCGTCAGCCGCGAGGACCCCGACCGCCCCTTCCTGGGCTCGATGGGCATCTATATGTTCAAGACCAAAGTGCTGATCGACCTGCTGCAAAGCACCACCGACGACGACTTCGGCGGCGAAGTCATCCCTCGCGCCATCCAGACCCACACCGTCTACGGCTTCGCCTTCGACGGCTACTGGGAGGACATCGGCACGATCCGCTCGTTCTACGATACCAACCTGGCCCTGACCCGGCCCAATCCGCCCTTCGTCTTCAAAGATCCGGAGCGCCCGATATACACTCGCGCCCGCTACCTGCCCGGGTCCATCGTCCGGGGCGGCTCGCTGGAGAACGTCTTTTTGGCCGACGGCTGCACCATCGGGCAGGCCTCGATCAGCGGCTCCATTGTCGGCCTGCGCAGCCAGATCGCCGACGGCGTGCAGATGCGCGACACCATCCTGATGGGCGCCGATTATTACGAAATGGACCCTTCCGGAGAAGTGCCCCTGGGCCTCGGCAAGGATTGCTCCGTCGCTGGCGCCATCCTCGACAAGAACGTGCGCCTGGGTCCCGGTGTCGAGATCCGCCCGTTCCCCGCCGGCGCCGACCTGGACAGCGACGACGGCGATTGGGTGGTGCGCGACGGCATCGTCGTGGTTCCCAAGAACACCGTCATCCCGGCGGGGGCTTATATCGGCCCGGAGTGAGCGAGCACTTACACCTCCGCCCGGAGAATGCTGAAAAGCGGATAACAGGGTGCCGCTTTTCTGTTATGGATGATAATTGAGGGTGGTCCCATCGGATCGTATGCGGCACCGGTTCCAGCGCGCTTTAATTGCCGCCACATGAGGCTCATCAACCGTGATCTTGCCCTCAACGATCCGGTAGGCGCCGGTGTCATAACATTCTAGAATTGCGCTCAGCATGCTGGTCAAATTATCGTAGACTTGCCCTTCCCCTTGAAAAACAAAATAAATCGCCCCGGCATGTTCCGCTGGCGGGCCAAACCACACGGAGTAGTATTCCCTATCGTAAGTGAAGATGGGAAACAGGTTGGGATTAAAGCCTTCCAAACCGATGTCGTGGTTGACTTGCATGAGTCCTTGATAGGTATCATAAGCTTCTTCGAGAGGCAGAAGCCGGTGATAATAGAATAAATCTACGTCGTAGGTTTCTTGCTCATCGGGGGTGCCGTTGTGCCAGGCATAGAGTTCGAGGATCTCTGCAGGTAAAGGGAAGGGCACGATCCGGGCGATCGTATCCGGGTCGTATCCGGGCTGCAGGCGGGCTTGAATGGCGGGCTGGGTTCTAACGGCGTAAGCGAGTAAGCTGTCGAGGATAGCGGCAAGTTTCATCGGGAAAGTGCTCACTTCTTACCAGATCCCGGGCAGCAGCCTGTACCGCACCTTCTTCGTGTATTCGGCATATCCGGCCAGGCCCCGGATGAGCATCAAATCTTCTCGATAGGTTCGATACACAAACAACCCCACGATCACCAAGCTCGGGGGTACAGCCCACCAGGAATCCAACAGCAGCGGTATCCCCAGAAATGCCACCATGATCCCGATGTACATCGGGTGCCTTATGTACCGGTACGCGCCTTCCTGGACGACCACCTGCTCGCGGTCCTCCTGAATTCGCGCCCAGCTCGAGAGATAGGCATTGGTCATCATGACGTGCCACATCATCAGGCCGGTGAAGGTCAAAAAGATCCAGCCGATCAATTGGATGCCTAAAGGGACGGACGACCAGTGGTACCTGCCACCATCAAGCGCGGCCACGATCACCAAGATCACCAGGGTCGCTGTGTATACGCCCATCACCGCCCGATCCCAGGGTTCCGCCTTCTCAGCGGGTTGATTGCGCTCGACAACCAGATCGGGATTTATTTTGGATAGGCGCCACGTCAAGATGGATACGTATGCTGTGCTGATGAGCAAGAAGGCCCAACCTTGCCACCAGTTCAGCCGTCCAGCAACCCAAAACCACAACGCGGCGAAGGCTGCCAGACCGATTACTCCGCTCACGATCCGGGGAAGGAGCGCTTTGATTGGCGACGCATTCATATCGGCCGGGTTAGACATCCGGAGATCCGCCCTCCTCAATCACTGGACGAGCTCTGCCACACAAACGTTTAATCAACGTGGATCAGCCTGCCGGTGAAGCCACCTGTTTGCAAACCTCGAACTTGGCTCTCTTACGTGCTTTTGCTGTTACCAGCGCGAGGTAAGCGGCATCCCCGATTGCGTAGATCCTCGTTCGCTTAGCCCATTGTAATTCTACGGTTTCTAATACTCGCCAAGCTCGAGAATGCCTTGCCCCAAGATATTAAAGGTCTTGTCATCCATTGATATCAGCTCAACTGACTTCACTGTCACATAGTAGGCGTGGTTTGCTCCGCCCGAACATGGCGGCATATAGGCACCAGCAGTGTCAAAGCCAGGAGCCAGGTGTTCGTGGACAAGGAAAAAATCCTTTGGAAGATCGAATGTATGTCCGGGGACGGAATGAATCACTGTTTCGTGTGTGCCTTCCGGTATCATGAAGCCAATCTTGCCATGTCCACCTTCATCCATTGGTCGGTAGGATCTATCGCTGAATTCCAAAATAATTGCATCCGACCCTTCAGGGATGTCGCCGACTAGTATTGTTGGCGTTGAGGGATTTACACCTCCTTGGCTCTGGCATTGCTGTCCATCTGGAATTCTCTCGCCATCCCAGTCAGGATCGGCAAGTTCCAATTGCAGACTCAGTACGGTTGTTGTCTCTGATGTTGGGTTTACAGTAGGAACAGCAGTAAGTGGCTCCGTAGCCGTAATTGTCGGCAGAGGAACTTCCTCCACCGCAACGGTGACAGTATCTTGTGGAGTGCCTTGATCCGTCTCGACCTGTGTGGGTGTTTGTGTCTGACACGACGCTAAGGCTAGCGCCAATAGCAGTGCAAAAGCCATCATTATCTTCGTCATGATCTCCTCCAAGAATCGACTCTCCCCGTACTGATAATATTTTGCTTGAGAAGCCAGTCACCTAACTGGTAAATAAGCGAACTTTTTTATGCTTAATCTCCTGTTTGGCACATTGTACATTATAAGTATCTAGAGTGAAACAGATCGGCATCTGCTGGATTTAGGCAGTGCGCCAACACCATCTTTCTCACCAGATCCAGGACAGCAGCCTGTATCGCAACTTCTCCGTGTACTCGGCATATCCGGCAGGCCTGGGAATAGCACAAGATCTTCTAGATATATTCTCTTATCACCCATCCTCCTGTTTGGCATATAATATATTCAAGCATCCAGCGTGATTTAAATGAACAG
>CAYNWK010000143.1:0-10844 GCA_964400875.1 uncultured Anaerolineaceae bacterium
AATAGGAACTCCACTTTATTCGTTAGGAACACAACGCCAACCAAACGAGTGAGCAGCAGATCGACCCTCACCCGAGTTTCTCTACGATGAGCAAGAAATTCACCTGAGGGACCCAAAAAGCCAGGATCGTGACGTTCGGGATTATCGCCACGACTTCACCCTCCAGGCTATTCAGAAATTGTTCCAATTTAGTCTGATCCTTGCTCATACTGATATCGAAACGATGAACTTTGTATTTCATGATCCCTCTCTCCTTACTCGACTCACCGGGCTATCTGAGAGAACAAAAATACTCGGAATCGGAGGGAATTCCGCGCGTATAGTATTTCTTGCATAAATACACAAGTGTACTATATTTATTACACTTTGTCTCTATTTTGCTCTTTTGTAGTATCGCGATTCCCCCGCCAGCCTCTTAAGTTCCCTTGCAGTTGCCAGCCGCCACTGTCCGCGGGTTCAGGGCGATCTTCGACCAGCCGGGATAACCGGCTGGCATGCTGTCGCCTGTACAAATGAAACCCGATGATGATCGGACCCACTCTGATCAAGAGTTTGTAGAGGAACCTCAAATCCTGGTTTTCTGTTCGCCTGCAGATCGTCGCCAGGCGACGATCTGGCCCTGCGCCCCTTGGATGCTCCCACTATGACTCAGGCTGCGTTAATTGCCTGGACCGGAGCTCGATCCCGGTAGGCGAGCAGACCGGAAAGGGTCAACCCGGTCGTGAGGGTGTAGACCAGGACGACGATGGTGGAGGCGAGGATACCGGAGCGGTTGATCAGATCCGTCGCCAGAACCGGATAGAAACCAAAACCAAGCCCGCCTGCGCTGCCCAGCAGCCAGAGCGAGGACCCCGGAAGGCGAGACCGGAGGATCAACCACTGGGGCAACCCAACCAACAAACCGATTAAGAGGACTCCGAAAGTTAGCGAAAATACGGACTCGTCGCCGAAGGTTTGCGAGAACGCATCCGGAATGAGCTGATCAAAGATGATCGCCCCCCAGAGCAGCAGGCCGAGGGGGACGGTCAGGATCCACAGGCCGGAGACCGGCGCGATCCGCCGCAAGGCGAGCCACTGCGCCAGGCTGAGGGGGACCAAACTCAGCAGGAAAGCGATCGTACCAAAGAGCCTCGAGGGTATCGCCGGTTGCGCCAGGCTGAGTAACCCCAGCAGGCCGAATCCGATGAAATTCGCCAGGACCCAGGTCAGAAGCGCTTTGCCCGTATTGCCGGAATTCTGAAACATTCCCCACCTCGCTTTATAGATAGGTATACGACATATATTCCGGCTATAGTATACAATTTCTGCGAAAGAAAGTCAAACTTGTGATCTCACGGCCTACAAAACCGGCCAGCCCAGTACACGCCGGTTCGCCATTCTCTTACCCTATTCCCTCTCCCCTATCCCTTAACATACGACAGTTTCTCCAGGATCAACCCTCCTCGCACCCGGAAGATATCGACCCCGCGCACGTGCCCATCCCCCCAGTTGTACACCCAGCACATCACGCAGCGCTCGCCAAAGCCGAAAATATCCTCGATCTTGATCTGCGCCTGGGGCGACTGGCGGAAGAAGTCCTGCCAGAATTGGGCGACTTCACCCTTCCCTGAATACCTGGCGCCGTCGGGTGCGGGTTCGGTGTTTTCGAAGACGCAGTCCTCGCTCATCAGCGCCATCATGCCTGCGACGTCGTGGCGGTTGAAGGCCTCGTTGAAATCCAGGACCACGCGCAGCGCCGCTTCTAGCCTGGACAGTCGGGTTGGGCTCATGGCGGTTGAACGCCTCCTTCGAGAGAGCTGAGTTTCATCTTTAGCTAGCTCTTGTTCTCCTGTTCCTCTTGACGCGTTTTTCTATCTTGCTCCCGCTGCAGATCCAGCTGCTCCTGCTCCTCTCGGCGGAGTTTTCGCTCCACTTCCAGCTGCTTGTCTACCTGCTCTTGCTCCTCTCGTCGCTGCTGGCGCGCCGCTTCCTGTTGTCTCTCCAGCTGTTCTCGTTCCTTGCGCCGCAGTTTTCGTTCTTTTTCCTGCTGCTGTTCCAGTTCCCGGCGTTTCTGTTTCCGCTGCTCGAGTTCTTCTTGCTGGTTCTCGCTCATTGCACTTCCTTTGGTTTACTCTTTGGATTTAGGGGTTACGCAGTTCGACAGGGAAGTCGGGGTGTTTGGGCGGGTGAAGCCCGCCCAAACACCCCCTTTCCTCACCCAAGTGCGTAAGCTCTAGGATTATTAAAATGCCGTTTTCTCTGGATGCGATGGCTGAAACTTCAATTTCTCGAAATGCGTCCTCCTGAGCAGGCGCAGGACCAGCCGCTGCGCCGGCGGGAACGCGGCCAGGCCGGTTTGGGTCTCCAGGGGTTCAATCTGGTTGATGGGGTATTCTTTGCCATGCCAGACCACCACACAGCCCCCGGCCGCCACGATATTCTTGTGCTAATCCACTTCAGGCCCGTAGGTGAGCTCGATCACGTAGCCTTCTTCAACAGGCGCCACGATGATGGGCGTCTCGTAATGCCTGCCGCTGCGCCGGCCCACGTGCCGAATGATGGAGAATGGGCCCAGGTTGGACCGCGCCATCCGGCGGGTCAGCGGGTTCAAGGTGTGCTTGAGGACCAGGAGAAGGCTCTTGCGGAGTCGCTGTGAAAGGTTCATCCTTGCTGCCTCCTGTCCATCTAGGCCTGTACTGACAATATCAGTTTAGTACAAATATATCAGGTCAGGCTTTTATTTTGACCTCAAGAGAAGCAGCAATCATATACCAACCATCCGGACTTCGGTAGACCTTTTTTGTCATTCCCCCAACCTCTGATCAGACGGTTACCCAAAATTGCCAAACCACCCGGACAGAGGTTCCTAAATATGGGCCCGGTAGGATTCGAACCTACGACCAAACGGTTATGAGCCGTCCGCTCTGCCGCTGAGCTACGGGCCCGCTTTATTTCTTCCCGGCCGCGTTCATTCTAACGCATTCTAACTCGAGGTGCAAGCGCCCTGGTGGGGAATCGCCAGCTCACAAACTATCGAACCCTGACCAGGACGACGTCTATTTGCCCGCCTAAAGCCCCATTCAGAACTCATCCAAAAGTAGGATGATTTTGATTGGAATTCGAGCAATAATCCCAAAATTGAAATCCATTCCACGGGAATTACGCAGATTGCCGCGGTAGTGAGAGAAACAAGCTCACCACCCTGGTATTTGTGACGTGAGACTCCAATTTGCCGCTACGTGCACAGGCAGGTGATCAAATGGATACAGCGATTTCTCCACCCAGAAACCAGTCCCGGAACGGCTTGCGCCTTGGGCGCTCTTCAGCTGTCGGACCAGCGCTGATGTTGGTGGCGCGCCTATCTCTGGCGCTGGTCACCCAGCTGTTCCTGGCCGGGATCTTTCTGCTGACGAAGGATTCACACCCCTGGCAAGCCGCCGCCTCCTGGTGGATGGTGACCGGTACGCTGGTCGATCTGGGTTGTCTCGTCCTGTTAATTCGCTTAACTCGCCGGGAGGGGATTCGCCTCGTCGATCTGCTTGGCATCCAGCGTTCCCTAGTTGGCCGTGACCTGTTACTGGGGCTGCTTTACACGGTGGCGTTAGTTCCCGCTATCCTGATCGGCAGCCTGCTCACTCAAATATTCTTTGGTTCGCCTGCTCCCCCTCAGGTATCTATTGCAGCGGGGTTGCCGCTTTGGGCTGCCCTTTACAGCATTTTGGTCTGGCCGGTAGTCTGGGCCTTCACCGAAGAAACCACCTACCTGGGATACGCGCTGCCGCGCCTGGAGGCGTTGTTTGGGCGCGCCTGGGTCCCGGCGCTGCTGGTCGTGTTCTTCTGGGCGTTGCAGCATATCACCATGCCCTTGATTTTCGATGGGCGCTACCTTCTTTATCGTGCCCTGTCAGCCTTGCCCGTAACCGCCACGATCACGCTCCTTTTCTATTTCCGCGGCAGGCGCTTGCTGCCTTTGATGGTGATGCATTGGCTCTCTAACGCTTTGACTGCTATCCTGGCGGCCTTCCTGGTGGTTCGCTGATCGTCGTTGGGCTGGGGTGTTTGAAGCCGCCAACTATCTCTGCGGATATGCAATTGAGGAGGCATCTTGTTGAGATGACTGCCATAAAAATCATCAACTTATTGCTGCGTTTTCTTCTAGAGCTGGGCGCGCTGGCTGCGGTGGGCTACTGGGGTTTCCATACCGGCCGGAGCGTACTGACCAAGATTATTTTGGGCCTTGGCGCCCCACTTTTGGTGGCGGTTTTTTGGGGCGTATTTGTCGCTCCAGGCGCAGATGTGCCCGTATCCGGCGCGCTGCACCTGGTCATGGAGTTAGGCGTATTTGCCCTGGCGACCGCAAGCCTGTTCGCTGTGGATAGGCCCAGACTAGCTTGGATGCTTGGACTCGTGTTCGTAATTAATCGCCTCTTGATGGCTTTTTGGAGACAATGATGAAAGAAAGATGGTGGATCTTCACTTCAGGTTTCGTATTTGTGTTGGTCTGGTTGGCCGGGTTGATCATCGCGCCCTCGTCGCCTGGAGCCAATGCCTCGATTGTCGAAGTGAGCTCCTATTATCGCAGCCACCAACAAAGCCAGTTGGTGCAAACATTTTTGGTTGACGGAGTCGCCGGGATAGCTTTGTTGGCTTTCACCGCCGGGCTGCACAGCCTCTTTCAAAGGTCGGGGCTGGAGACTCAGATACTCTCCAATATCCTTTTTGGGGCCGGCCTCGCGGCTGCCAGCATCTCCCTCATTCAGGCAGCCTTGGGCGAAGCCCTCGCCAATCGCGGTTTACTTGCCATTGGAAATTCAGATACTATCTTCGCGATCTTCGTTTTGCTGAACGCTGCCGACACCTTCAAGTTGTTGGCGCTCAGCCTGTTGATCGCCGCTGCGGTCGTGCTCACTTTTCGCGCCGGTATCCTGCCTCGCTGGCTCGGCTGGGTGGGTGTGGTGTTGTCTGTCACCCTGATCCTGGGAGGTTTGAGCTTCGTCCTTAGCAGCTCGGCTCTCTACATGCTGCTCTATGCCGCTTTGCCGCTGCTTTTGCTTTGGGTCGCTGCTGTCAGCCTGGTCAGTTTGCGATTTGCGGGTGATCTGTCCTGAGCGCTTGATGGTCCAAACGAGACCAGCTTTTAATGGTGATTGGGATCTCCCAAGAAATCTGTGGATCTCAGCCACTCATCACTGGCAGCGCAGCTCAGTTTGATATTGTGAAGTTAGCGCATCTTCCGCAAAGAACTCGACCTTTTTAAACAAACCGGGACGAAACCAGGGGCGAATTCTGCGGGGTAACTGCGTTCGCTATCCTAAGGGGTCACAGCAGGGCTCTTGAGCAAGAGGGGAAGGTAGATCTGGTACAGCGGGGACTCGTAGGCTCCCATGTCCGTAGTCGCCGTGCCATCGCCGTCCCCATCCAAGGGCCGAGTGTTCAGGATTAGATCGTGATCGGGCGCGCCTGTGTCGGTGCCGGTGTCAATGCAGGGAGAACCGAGCGACAGGCGGAAGTCATTGCCGGCCGGATCGACGAACATCGGATCTGCGTCGATGTTGCCGGTACCGGACCAGCCGCCCTCGATGTCGGAGTAGGTTACGTCGAAGCAAGAAGGACAGGTTGGGTCAGCCTGAAGATTGAGCGCATTGTTCCACATGACGCTGTTGGTCATCGTGAACGCCGCCGTCTGAAGGAGAACCGCCTGAGCTCCTTGCGGGTTGTTGCCGCTGATGGTGCTATTGACGACCGTCATGTCACTGTTGTGGAGCAAGGTGAAACTGGCAGTGCCCGAGGAGGTTGAGTTTCCGGTGACCAGGGTGTTGGTGAGCAGGACGGTAACCTGATCCGTGCCCACTGCACCCCCATGATCTCCAGCCACGTTGTTGGAAATGATGCTATCCTCGATCGCCAAAGTAGCGGGGCCTTCATCAAAAACGGCATTAACGCCACCTCCAGCTCCACCGCCTGACATGCCGCTGGTGCAAAGGGCTTGATTATCAATGATGAGCGCGTTGCGAACGGTCACATCGCCGTTGGTTACATTTACGCCCCCTCCCCAACATTGAGCCTCGGGAGCGCTGCCCCCGGTAATGGTGAGATATTCCAGCCAGACCTCACTGCCGCCGTGGATAAAAAACACCCGGTCAGCATCATTTCCATCGACGATCGTCTCACCTGTGTCCATGATCCATTGGGAACCAGAGACCGTATATCCCCCTCGCAAGGTTACGGCCAGACCACTGATCTCCAGATTTTCGAGATACGTACCTTCTGCGATCCAGATGCTGTCGTCGTCAACCGCCTGGGTGAGCGCATAGCCAATGGTCTGGCAAGGGAAGTCCAGGTCTTGACAATCACCGGTATCATTGCCGGTAGCCCCGTCCACGTAGAGCGTGCCGGGGTCAGCGAGGGCAGGGGAAACGCCACGCGAAATCCACAGGAAAGCTAAGAGCAGCAAAATCGCCAAACCCGGCGATAGCGCCCACCGCACCACCCTGCGCATTCGAATAAACCTGGTTGGGGTTTTCATTTATTGCCTCCTTCTGTCATCTTGCCCCTGGTTTCGCCCGAATTGTTTTTGAAGCCGTGAGTTTAGACGATTGCCAAGCAGCCAGCAATTCCCCCAATACTTGTGGCCGCTGTAATCAGGGCATCTCGCCAACCCTTGATAAGTATTATGGTTGATGCGCCTACAGAACTCCTTCCACAGCCAATTTTAACCGGTTTAAAAATACACTTGTAGTGCTAAAGATCACAACATCGGGGGGAAAGATAACCCTTGAGTCCCAAAAACCTCAGGGCGAAGCTGCGCAGCCGGCAGTTCGCCAACAGGCCTGTCCACAAGTTACACCTGGAACGAAATCAATCTAATATTCAAGCGTGAGAGTTTCCCCTAAAAGACGCGGATACGCTGGTGAATCAGGGTCCCTTCGTATTTGTCGCGCAGCTTGAGGATGGTCTCGTACGGGATCAGCTCATCCGGATCTTCCGTGTGGAGGATAGTTTGCGGTTCAACAGTTACCAGGTAAGACCGAACCACGCGCTCGGAGCAATTGAGTATGTAGGCGATGTCTTTGATGGGGATGGGTTTGGACATTGAAAGCTCCGGGGATAAGCGGGGGGCCGGGAGAGCTGGCGCCGAGTGAAGTGGACGCCCAAAGGCTGGTTCCATCTAAGCATACTACGAAAAAAGCCGCACTCACGTCGAGTCAACGTTCATTTCTGCAAGGTCAGATAAGCGGGCACGGAAGCTCTTGCTTAGAACTGAAACTTCCTGTGACCTTACCTGTCACAGGCCTGTGATAGAATCTAAAAAGAACAAATGTTCTGGGCGATTGGCCGGATTAACTGAAGGGATATCAATGAAACGTATGGCCAATCGCATTAGCGTGAGCCAGCAAACCGCCGTTGAGCTCTCTATTACTTCCAAATTTGGCCAGTGGTCTGCCATTAAAGGTGGTGTCTATGTCGCGCCTTTCCAACCGTACGGCCCGGCTCCGCCAGCTCGAAGAGCTGCTCCTGTTAGCCCCTCGCGGGTTGAGCGCCGTCGAGCTGGCCGGGCGTTTAGGGGTGACCCGCCGGACGATCTACCGTGACCTCGAATTCCTCTCCTTCCAGGGCGTCCCGCTCTGGCAGCAGGAAGGCAAGTTCGGCCTGGTGCGCGCCCGCTACCTGGCGACCGTGCGCCTCTCCTACCATGAGGCCATGGCGCTGGTGCTGGCCGGCTTGCAGCTCACCCGTACCCTGGACAAGCAGAACCCCCACGTGATCTCTGCCCTGCGCCGCCTGGCGACCACCCTGCCGGAGGTGCCCGCCGCGCACCTGCAGCGCGCCGCCGCCCGCATGGAAACCTACCGGCGCGACTCTGCCGGGGTTTCCGTGCTGGAGGCGATCGCCGAGGCCTGGGGGGGCGGGGTAAAGGTCCAGGTCGGCTACCGATCGCCCAACAGCGGGGCGCTGCGCCAGCGGGCGCTGGCGCCCTACGCGCTCGAACCGACCGCCGCGGGTGTGTACGTGATCGGCTACGACGACTGGGCGCAGGACATCCGCACCTTCCGGCTGAGCCGCCTGGAGACCGCCCGGCTGCTCGACGAGCCCTACACCATCCCGGAGGACTTCGACGCCGAGGAGCACCTGGCCAGCAGCTGGGGCATCATGACCGGCGATAGGATCAGCGAGGTGGTCCTGCGTTTCAACGCGGCCGCCGCGCCGCTGGTTGCCGAGCGCCGCTGGCACGCCTCCCAGCAGCTCGAGCCCACCGCGGAGGGCGGCTGCATCCTGCGCCTGCGGGTCAGCGCGCCGCAGGAGATGCAGCCCTGGATCCGCAGCTGGGGCCCCCAGGTAGAGGTTTTAGAACCCGGCTGGCTGCGCCAGCGCATCGCCGAAGAGCTGCGGCAGGCCGCGGCCCAATACGCCGTCCAGCCGCTGGCGGTCGCCTGAGATGCAGACCCGCGCCGCAAACCCCGCCGCTGCCGGAGAGCAGCTGCTCAACGTCCAGGTTTACCGCATCGGCGACGATCTGGTGGAGCTGCTCTTCTACCCGCGCGAGATCGATCTTCAAGTCGGCGAAACGCTGACCCTGCTCGAGCGTGAGGCCGCCAAGGGCCTGATCGTCCAGGTGATCGCCTTCCGCTCGGCCTCCTACCCCAGCCTGGTGCAGGAGCAGATGCTCACCCTGCTCGGCCCCGAGATCCTGCACTCGCCGATGCTGGACTCCCTCGGCTACAGCCTGGTCGCCCCTGAAACGAACGGCCGCTCGATCGAACTGGGCAACATCAAGGTCGCCCTGGCCAAGATCCGCAAGACCATCCCGGGAGGAGGCCGCGCCGGCCGCTCCCGCTGGGAGCAGTGGGACGGCTGGATCCCGACCCGCGATGTGGACATCTACCGCACCGATGACGCCGAGGTCTTCGACAACACCACCCACGACCTGGGCCACCGCCTGCGTCTGGGCCGGACCCTGGGCGGGCACCGCTTCTTCCTTGAAGGCCAGGACCTGGAGAAGGTCAACGTGATCACCGGCGTCAAGGGCAGCGGCAAGTCGCACCTGGCCAAGGTGATCCTGCTGGAGCTGATCGAGCAGGGCGCGCCCTGCCTGGTCTTCGACATCAACCGCGAGTACATTCACCTGCCCAGGGCCGAAATCGACGCGCGGACCGGGGAAGTCCGCCAGCGCGGCATCGTTCACCTGGAGGCGGGCGGCAACTTCCGCCTGGGCGTGCGCCAGTTCGGTCTGGCCCCGCTGATGACCCTGATGCAGCGCTACGGGCTGCCCGAGGTCTCAGCCCTGCATTTCGAAAACCGCCTGGCCCGCCTCTGGGAGGAAGCTGAAGCGATTGAGAAGAAGGGCGGCAAGCCACCTTACATCGGCCTGGAGCAGCTGATCCAGATGGCCGAGCAGAACGAGTTCGGCGGCGGCTCCAGCGCCGTGGTGATCAACCACGCCATCCGCTCGCGGCTGGAGGCGCTCAAGAACACGCATATCTTTGCCCGCACAGCCGCCGAAGCCGCCTCCCTGGGGGTGGCCTACCGCCAGGTGCGCGCCGGCGGAGCCCTGGTGATCGACATCTCCGCGCTCTCCAACCTGGCCCGCGAGGGCTTCGTCCAGGCCATCATCGAGCTGGTCAAGGACCTGTGCCTGTGGGAGATCGCCCACGACGCGCACCGCTTTCCTTTCATCTTCTTCGAAGAAGCTCACCTGTACGTCTCGCGGCGCAGCATCGACTATATCGTCACTCGCTCCCGCCACCTGGGCATCACCAGCTTCTTCGTCACCAACATGATCCTGGGCCTCGACGAGGCCATCTTGCGCCAGGCCGACAACCTGTTCCTGCTGCGCATCCCCTTCGAAGACGATGTGCGCCACGTCGCGCGGGGCGCCGCCGCTGATTTCGAGACCATGGAGGCCTTCGTCTGCCGCCTTCGCCAGCGCCACGCCCTGGCCATCGGCGTCGCCACCGCCCAGTATCCGCTGATCTTCGCCGTCGATCCCCTGGAGGATATTAACACCGCCGGCGAAACGCGTTATTTCTTTCAGGATGAAACATAAAGGAGGGTTAGACCATGAGCGCACCCGGCCGGGCCGCCCGCTTCGCCATGCAGGTCTTGGATACCGACCCGTGGAGTAAGCCCAAAGAGCCTTACATCAAGCCCTCCTCGCTGGCCAAGGGCTGCATGCTGTACGTGGCCTTCGAGCTGCGCGGCGAGGAGAAGCCCCCGCTGGACGCCCGCGTCGGGCGCATCCTCTCGGTGGGCACCGACGGTCACCGCCGCCTGCAGCGCGGCCTGTCGCGCGTCTGCCTGGGGCAGGAGGTCTTCTTCGAAGACCGCGAGTACCGCATCCACGGCTTCTGCGACGGGATCTTATACCTGGAGCCCGAGGGGGAGGACGACCTGGGGGCCGGCTTCTGGGCGCTGGAGTTCAAGACCACCGCGGCGCGGGAGTTCGAAGTGGTCAAGTCTGCCGGCGTTCCCAAGGAAGAGCACGTCCGCCAGGCCCAGATCTACCTGTGGGGCCTGGAGCGCCACTTCCGCGGCGCCGTCCCGCTCCAGGGCGCCATCATCTACTACGAGAACCGCGACACCCTGGAGCACCTGGCCCTGGAGGTCCAGCCCGACTCGGATTACATGGCGCCCCTGCTGGGGCGGGTGCGGGCCATGCTGGACGGCCTGGAGGCCGATGTCCTCCCCGAGGAGGACGTGCTGCCCCCGGACCACTGGGCCCACCGCTACTGCCCCTTCCTCGAGATCTGCGAGCCGGGGCAAAAGGCCATGGAGTGGCAGTCGCAGCAGCCCAGGAGCCTGCCCGACAAAGTCGTCGCCGACATCATCGCCAGGCGCATCGTCGCCAAGAAAGGCGCCGAGAAGCT
>CAYNWK010000144.1:0-10666 GCA_964400875.1 uncultured Anaerolineaceae bacterium
GCTGCCAGCATGCAAGCCACACAGGCCTAATCGTCGAGGGGGCGGGAGCGCACGAATCCGTTGGACACCTCCACGCGCGGGTCGAAGGCGACAAAATCCCCCACCTCGATGCCCAGCTCACGGGTCTCCTGCTTCGAGGTCGTGCGGGCATCCAGCCGCACCTCCATGTTGTCGTCCTCGCGCTTGAGTTCGTTCACCTTGTTCCCGTGCACGTGCCCGGAAGCTTTGTCCAGCAGCAGCGAGCCGCGCAACACATCCCCCCGGCAAGTAAAGATCTTGCAGCCTTCTCCCTCCACCGTGTTCCAGGCAAACCCGCCGATCTTGGTCAATTTAAGCCGCCCGTTGGACTTGATCTCCTTCACCATCGCGCCCAGGGTATCGACGTGAGCGGTAAGACCGCGCGGCGCGTCGTTCAACTCGCCGGACCAGTTGGCGACCAGGCCTCCCTTGCGCGTGCGGGCCAGCGCCAGGTTGGAAAAGCCGATCAAGGCTTGCTCGACAAAAGTGATCGCCTCGCCGGTATATCCCGTCGGGCTGGGGATCTCCAGCAGTTCGATTAATAAGTTGAGCATGTACTCGGTGTCGATGGGGGGCAAATTCATGCGTCGCTCCGTTTAGAATTTTCTTCGGTCAGGCCTTCGAAGGTTTGGATCTTCTCTCGCCAACCCTCCGGTAGGGGTATGGACCTGCCTGCGTGATAATCATAGGCTACCAACGCTGTTGCGCCGCGCGCGAATTGCCGTCCGCTGTCTCCATCCTCGATCTGATATTCCATGCCCAGGCTCTTATTGCCCAGGCGGGTAACGCGCACGCCGACCCGCAGCGGACTGCCGAACTGGACCGGAGCCAGGAAAGTCACCTGCGCCTCCGCCAGGATGATCCCAACGTCCAAAAACGAGCCCCCTGCCCATAAGCCCAGCTCTTTAAGGTAATTAATGCGCGCCTGCTCCATATAGGTCAGGTATTTTGCGTTGTTGAGGTGTCCCTGGGGGTCCAAATCGCCGTATCGTACTTCGATCGGGTGGTAAAAACGAAATTCCGCCATGTAAAAATTATACCCTGCCCCGTGGTGGAATCGCCTTTTTTCGCTATTCTGTGCCCTCGGGCCGAGGATTCCCCAGGCTTGGTTCATCGATGCCTCTGCGGTATAATACGCCGCATGACTGAAGCCAACCTCGAACACCATCGCCCGCAGAATGCGGGCGATGAAACCTTACCAGACGAGGCAGAGAACCAGGAACAGGTCGAAAAAGACCAGCTTTCTGCGCCTGCCGAGCTGGACGCAACCCAGGCTGTGAGTGCTCCTGCACCCGAGCAGTCTGGCGAACAAGCAATTGAAGAAACTTCCGCTGGCCCGGCCGGCGGCCCGCCAACCGGTAGCGGTCAAGTGAAAGCAGGCCGGAATCCCTGGCGCTGGCTGTACGTGCTGAGCTTTGCAGCCCTGGTATTTATCGCTGGGGTGAGCGCCTTTGGCGGTTACCGTTCCGGCATAAACCAGCGCACCAGCCTGGAATCGACGCTGGTGGCCTCCGAAGCGCGCAAGCAGTACGATCTGGGCCTCGCCGATATGGAAGCGGGCCGCTACGAGGTCGCCCGCCAGCGTTTCGAGCACGTCATCAACCTGAACCCGAACTTTCCCGGCGTCATTGACCAGCTTGCCGCCGTGCGCCTGGAGCTCAACACTACAGCCACCCCCACTTCGGTGCCGACGCCGACGCTGACGCCCACCCCCGATTTGCGCTCCGCCGAGGAGCTGTTCTCGCAGGCCCAGGTGATGCTCGCCGATAAGCAGTGGGGTGATGCCATCGACGCGCTGCTAAAACTGCGTAAAGATGAGCCGGACTACCATCCTATCGATGTGGACGGCATGCTTTACGTCGCGCTGCGCAACCGCGGCGTGCAGCGCATCCTCAACGAGGGCGACCTGGAAAGCGGCACCTACGACCTGGCCCTGACCGAACGCTTTGGCCCCCTCGATATCGAGGCCAGCAATTACCGGACCTGGTCCGATTTCTATCTAACTGGCGCCAGCTATTGGGGGCTGGATTGGGGTCAGGCGGTGATCAATTTCCAGGAGATCCTTATACCAGCGCCCAACCTGCGCGACGCCTCCGGCCTGACCACCACCGAACGCTACCGCATCGCCTCGATCAAATACGGCGATGTCCTGGCAGGGCTCGAAGAATACTGCCTGGCCCAACAGCAATATGAAAACGCTTTCAGCATCGGTTCGGACCCTGAAGCTCAACCGACCGCTTCCTGGGTGGCGCAGCGGTGCGAGAAGGGTGAGGAGGAAGACAAGCCCAAGCCCAGGAAAGATACCCCCACACCGCCGCCCGAAAAGCAGCCTACCGCTACACCCGAGTCGTATCCCGGACCTGAACCGACCGAAGAACCAACGACCTATCCTCCTCCATGACCTCCGGCGAACTTGCCATGCCGATGTGGGCGCTGACGCTGGCTTACTGGCTGCACATGCTGGCTACGGTGGTATGGATTGGCGGCCTGACCTCCATGGTCCTGTTCGTGCTGCCAGCGGCGCAGAGCAGCCTTGGACCACAGGAGTACGCCGGTTTCCTCGACCGGGTAACCCGCAAGCTGGACCCCTTGGGGTGGCTCAGCCTGACGGTCCTGGTAGCGACGGGGTTATTCCAGATGAGCGCCAGCCCGAATTATGCCGGTTTCCTCGTGATCGGCAATCGCTGGGCGGTCGCCATCTTCGTCAAGCACCTGGTCTTCGGCGCCATGATCGCGGTGAGCGCGTATCTTACCTGGGGGGTTTTGCCGGCGTTGCGCCGCCTGGCGCTGCGCCGCGCCGCCGGGCAGGATACTTCGGAAGCCGCCAGATTGGGCCAGCGCGAAACCCAATTGCTGCGCTTAAATCTGATCCTGGCGGTCCTGGTCTTGGGCCTGACCGCCCTGGCCAGGGCCTCGTGACCAAAACAGACTCACAACACAGTATGGGTAGAAAATGTCCCGTCGTAGGGGCAAGGTCCTTTGCCATCCGGATTGATTTCTGGCAGGAGATCAACCCTAATCATCATCCTGGGAGACCTGCCCCTGCCCACGTGATCATAACGGACTACCTGGGCCCCGTATAAAACTTGTACGGCTCTTCCGGATAATAATGGTAAACCTTCCGCCCGGGGAAATCCTGCGCCGTCTGCTCGTCGGATTCCGCCCCCCGGCTCATGATGAAGATAAAGGGGGTATCCAGCCTGGGGTCCTCCAGCTCCAGCAGCACGCCATAATCCATCCAGATATCCGGATGCACGACCACCAGCGCCGGCGTCATGCCTTCTTCCTGGGCCTGCTGGAAGGGCGCCAGGTCGGCGCGTTCCATGCCGTATAAATGCTGCATCTCGCGCAAGCGCATGGGCGTGTAGTAGATCAGATTGGCCGCTACCAACAAAAACACGACTGCGGTCACTGCCAGCGGGCGCGCCTTCCGCCAGCCGCTGTAGCTGCGCCAGGGTTCGCCTGGAGCCAGCGGCCAGCCGGCCAGGAAGGCGATCCCTGCCGCGCTGACGATCGTCAGGCTGAACAACCCCTCGTAATAATAGCGCGGTCCGAACAGCCAGGAGCCCACCCAATATGCCAGGTAAACCACCACCAGCGTGGGAAATACACTGCTCACCAGCAAGGCGCGCCAGTTGCGCCGCCAGGTTAAAGCCAGCACCCCGAAAGGCAGGAAGATCCACGACAGCCGCGCCCAGCCGAACAGGTCGCCCATCCCGACTCGCAGGCTGAAGCGCGTGTTGATCCAGCCCTGCCGCAGCGTGTGCCCGCTCTCGACGACCCCGACCCCCGGGCCGAAGCCGATCTTGTCGTAATCCCACCATAAAGTATACAGGTTGAAAAACGGATCGCCGGTAGCGGCGTACTGCCACAGGAAGTTCAGCGACCCCACCAGCAAGGCCAGCGCGCCCACCGCCAGCACCCGCCGCCGGATCGGCCAGCTGCCCCGCCCCAGCAGCGCCATGCCATGCAGACCAAAAGGGACCGCCAGCGCTACCGCAGTCAGCGGGCGGGTCAAGGCCAGCAGACCCAGGCTCAAACCGGCGGCCAGCGCCAAAACCCAGGGCGGGATGCGGCCGTCAGGGGTCCCGGTCAGGTCCAGCCAGGCCAGCACGAACGCCGCGCTCAACACCAACCCCAGTGGGTGCGAGAGCAGCGAGCCCGAGTTCATCAAGAAGAACGGCGAGGTCAACGTCAAACCGGCGGCGAACAGGCCTGCTGTGTCGCCCAGCAGCTTAGCCCCCAGGCGGTACGTCAGCCACACGCCCAACCCGGCTAACAACGGGTTGACCAGCCCGCGCGCCCCGAACAAAACGCCCAGCGCCAGAGTCGCCGGCCAACCCAGGGGGTATTTGCCAAAACGCTGCCCCTGGTAGTCAACCACGAAGGGCACCAGGAAGCTCTGCGCGTGCGGCGGTGAGGGGGTGGTCACCTGCCCGCCGGCGATCAGCTCCGCCTGCCAGGCGTAAGCGATCTCGTCTTCCAGGTGTGCGATGTTCTCGAACACCCGCGTTGCGACAAACCAGGCCGCGGCGACAGCCAGCAGGCTGAACAGCAGGGCGAGGCGGTCGGATCGGGTCATTGTAGTTACTTTGAAACAGGAGGGTTCAGCTGGCAGCGCCTACCTCGCTCAGCGCTCGTAAAGCAGCTTCGTGCAGGCGGCCGTTAGAGGCCAGGATGCCGCGGTTGCGCGCCAGGGTGCGTCCTCGGGTAAAATCCAGCGCCTCGCCGCGCAGGTCGGTCACCTTACCGCCCGCTTCCTTGGCGAGCAGCGAACCGGCAGCCTGGTCCCAGATCTTCTCGCGGTAATCGGGTTTCTTAGGGGAAAGCAGGCGCAGAGAGAGCTCGCCGTGCCCGGCTGCCAGGACCGCATACTTGGCCTGGCTGTCCATGCGCACCGGCTCGACGGACACACCCAGGCGATCGGCGAGGTCGTCCACCTTGTCTACGTTGGTGTGTTCGGCCACGTAAGAGCGCAGCAAGCGCGCCTGGGAGGCGTCCTCCCTATCGGAGACTTCCAAGCGTTGGAAATCCGCCTCCGTGAAGGGCGCTTCCTCAAGCGTGATCGTCCAGGTTCCCTGGCCTTTAGCTGCGACCACCAGAGAGCCCGGTCCACCGGGGTCTGGCTGGTAGCCGGCGGTCAGGTTGGGGCATCCCAGCGCCGCTACCTCGACTTCGCCGTCAACCAGCAGCGCCAGCGCCACAGCGTATTGGTCTCCGCGCAGGAATCCTTTGGTGCCATCGATGGGGTCCAGGGTCCAGAAGCGATCGGCGGTCGTGGCGCTGCCCCGGTCGATCCACGCACAGACCTCGTCCGGGACGGCCCGGGGGAAGTAGCGGTGCACGAAGCGGGTGATTCGCTCCAGCGAATCACTGGCCGCAGCGCTGCGCAGCGCGCCCGCATCCTCCTCCGCTACCAGCGGATCCTGCGGAAAGGAGTCCAGCAGCATCCTGGACACCAGCGCCTGGGAGGCGTAATCGGCCACGGTGACCGGAGAGCGGTCTTCCTTGGTCAAAGCCGGCGTGATCATCTCCTGCTGCACCACCGCGATTAAGTTGGCCGCCCGGCGAACCGCCTCGATCACAAAACGGATCTCCAAGTTATTTAAATCGAGCATCACCACTTCCTTTTCTGCCAACCACAACGGGCATTAATTGCGTCCTGTAATCCCTGCTCTGTGCCGCGTAAGGCCTGCTAAGGCAGCTCGACCCCGGCTAAACCGATCACGTTCCGGGAGGTCTCGATGACTCCCGTCAGGTCATAGGTCATCGCTCCGCTGATGCGCACTGGCGCCAGCTCCCCATCCGGGATATCCCCTTCGACGATCACCAGGCCGTCGATCTCCGGCGCGTCCCGGTACGAGCGTCCCATAGAAAGCCCATCCCCGTGACCCTCGATCAGCACATCCAGCGTCTCGCCGACCAATGACTGGTTGGTCTCCAACGAAATACCTTGCTGCAGTTCCATCAGCTGCTCCCAGCGCGCCTGCTTGACCTCCTGCGGCACCGGATCGCCAAGCGGCTCGCTGCTGGTCCCGGGCTCGAAGGAGAATTGGAAAGCGCCGACACGGTCGAAACGGATCGCTTCCACAAAATCCAGCAACGTCCGGAACTCTTCGTCTGTTTCTCCGGGATAGCCGACAATGAAGGTGGTTCGTAAGGCCAGATCTGACATGGCGGCGCGCATCTTCTCCAGCGTGCGGTGGACCCAGTCCACGTTCGCCGGGCGGCGCATGCGCCGCAAAGCGGCGGGGTGGGCGTGCTGCAAGGGCATATCCAGGTAAGGCACGATCTGCGGGCTTTCGGCCATCACCTCGATCAGCTCATCGGTCACGTATCCGGGATAAGCGTACATGATGCGGATCCAGTCCACTTCCGGGACGGCCGCGGTCACGCGTTTCAACAGGTGAGCCAGTCCATTTTTGAGGCCCAGGTCGTGCCCGTAGTCGGTGGTGTCCTGGGCGATCAGGATGATCTCGCGCACTCCATTGTCCCGCAGGTAGCGCGCCTCCGCCAGGATGGCTTCCACCGGCCGGCTGACCGCCGTGCCCTTGATTAAGGGAATGGCGCAGAAAGCGCACGGGCGCCGGCAGCCGTCGGCGATTTTTAAGTAAGCGCTGGCACCCTGGAGCGCCACGCGTGCGACGCCGTGTTCGTCCGTCCCTACCGTTTCGGCTTCCGGCAGGTGGTAAATAGGTTCAGGATGCCTGCCCTGGCGCAGCCTGCCCACCAGGTCAACGATGTCCATCCAACGCCGGGTGCCGAGGATGCCGTCAATGCCCGGAACCTGCTTGGCGACTTCCACGCCATAGCGTTGGGTCAGGCAGCCGGCTGCGATCAGTACCTGGTCCTGGCGCTTATCCGCAGACAGCTCGCCGAGCACCTGGAACGATTCCTCTTTCGCCGGGCCGATAAATCCACAGGTATTGACGATCAGCACGCTGGCCTGGTCAGCCTGGTTCACCGGCCTGTAACCGGTGCCCATCAGCAGCTGGGCCATTGATTCTGAATCGACCGTATTTTTTGAGCAGCCGAGCGAAACCAGATAAAAAGTCTTCTCTTTTTCCATACCTTCAACCTTTAATAGCAGTAGGAGTTACGCAGTTCTCCGGAAAAGTGGGGGAGTTTGGGCGGGCGCTGCCGGCCGGGTTCATTGACAACTTACGGCGCCGGGGTTGGCTGGGGAGTTTGAGTCGCCTCTGCGCCGGGCGTCCCGGTTGCCGCGGAGGAACCCGCATCCGTCGGAGCGGTGGTGGGGGTCAGCGTAATCGTCGGCGTGGGCAGCACCTCGCCCTCGGGTGTGAACACCCGGTCCACGACTTCGCCGAAGATACCCATCGGTCCAAGGTCTTGCTGGTTGAAGAACACCTGCAGCGCGGCGCCGTTGCCGGTTAGAATTTCGACTTCTTGTTCTCCAGAGAATGTATATGCGCTCCCTGGGATCACCCGCCCCTCCAGCTCGACATCCCCGTCAACCGTTACGCGCAGCCAGGCGCGCTGGCGGACGACCAGGGAAATTTGTATCGATCCGCCTTCTCCCTCCGGCAGAACGATCTCTTCTTCAAGCGTGCTGATCGCCTCGCCGGTGTTACGCGCTTCGGGCGTCGCGGGAGGCGCGCCGCCGGGGCGCACCTCGGTTGGAGTCACCTGACTAACCGGCGTCGTTTCAACCGCGCCACCTGCAGCGGATTCCGCCGCAGGGGTTTCCGTGTCCTGGATCAAAGCTTCGGCGATCGACGGCACGGTTGGAGAGGGTTCTCCCACCTCCCGCATGGCGTTAATGCGGATCGCCCCCCAAATTACGAACCCCGCCAGCACGACGATCATGACCCCACCAATCAGGACGTCGGCGGAGATGACCCGCCGCAGCGGCGCAGGCAAAGTAAGCGAACGCCGGGCCTGAGTTTCTGTCTTCGGCCGGGTGGCCTGCTGCTCCGCCAGGCGGGATTGTAGCGCGTCGGCAAAACGCAGCAAGAGCGGGTCGGGGTCCAGGCCCAGAAACCGGGCGTAATTGTGGAGCATGCCGCGCCCTTGCACCGGAGAGGGCAATCCATCCAGCCTGCCTTCTTCCAACGCCTTGAGGTAATGAGGGCGCAAATGTGTTTGCCGCTCCACGTCCTCCCGCGAGAGCCCCAGGATCTCCCGCTGCCCCCGCAAGCCGGCTCCGATCTCCGCCATGATGGCGTCCTGTTCGGCAGTCCCCGGCTCCGGCGTTGGGTGTGCTTGCGGAACTGGCTCGGCAGCGCTTTCAACCGCCGCCGGGAGGCCCTCGCCATTGTTTAAGGTCTCGAGCAGCGGAGCAGGGTCCATGTCCAGAAATCCTGCATAAACACGCACGAAACCGCGCGCCTGCACCGCTGAAGGCAGGCGCTCGAAGCGCCCCTCCTCAATCGCCTCGAGAAAACGCAGGCGGATATGCGTCCCTTTAGCGACCTCTTCCAGGCTCAGTTCGCGGGCAAGGCGTTCCTGGCGGAACTTCTGGCCGATGGTTGTGGACATCTCGATAATTATACAGCAGACGCAAAACACCGGCCCGGCAGCGAATGGGCTGCGCTCAGGCCGGTGACAATGCGCGTTGAACGAAGCGTTTATCCCGCTTCGGGCTCAGCCTCTTCTTCCGCCTCGACGTCCTCCGCTTCTTCAGCCGCGACTTCCTCTACTTCCTCGGATTCGACATTCTCAGGTTCTTCCACTTCCTCAACTTCGTCCTCGGCTTCTTCAGCCTCAAATGCCTTTATTTCTTCGACGTCTTCAGATTCCTGGCTGTCGGTGTTTTCGGCGCCTTCGGTTTCGACCGCTTCAACCTCAGCCTCGGGCGCGCCTTCACCCTCAACTTGTTCGCCAGGGGTCGGCGGCGCTTCGCCCTCTCGGTAAACGATCACGTTGACCTCCGGAACCAGGTCAACCGTCAGTCGGATCGGCACCTTGTGCTCGCCCAGGTTGCGCAGCGGTTGCGAGTCGATATCCCGCCGGTCGATCTCGGCGCCGATCTCCTCGTTGAGCGCTTCAGCGATCATTTGGGTGGTCACCGAGCCGTACAATTTGCCCGTCTCGCTGGCCCTTGCCGGGAATTTCAGCGTCACGCCTTCGATCAGCTCGGCAAGTCCGCTCATTTCCTGGTTGAGTACGGCGCGACGGGCGGCTGCTTCCTTCTTGATGCGCTCAGCTTGCTTGAGCGCGCCGGGCGTCGCCAGAACAGCCAGACCCTGCGGCATCAGGTAGTTGCGTCCGAAACCGTCGGCGACCTTCTTGATCTCGCCGGCATGCCCCAGTTTGTAAACATCTTTGATCAAAAGTACTTTCATCTCTCAAGCCCTTTCACTACTCGTCCTCGCTGGTTCTTGCGACCAGGAAGATCCTTGGATTTGTGCATAAAGCACGCCCGGGCGAAGGGTACAACGCACCGGGCGAAGGGATTGTACCAGATGGGAGGATCAGCGTCAACGTAGATCTTTCGATCAGTGGATCTTTCGATCGGCTCAACCAGGCTGAAGTGCTCACCAGCAGTTCCCTCACCCCAAAACCATTATAAACCACGCATTTCCTTTATAATTGCCTACATGCCTGACAGAGGACGCTCCCTGCGCGTCGAAGGGGTTGTGCTGCGCCACTACGATTTAGGGGAAGCCGACCGCCTGCTTTCCATCTATACGCGCGAGCAGGGTAAAGTTCGCGCCATCGCCAAGGGAGTGCGTAAAATGCACTCCCGTAAAGCTGGACATCTGGAGCCTTTCACTCGGGTCACGTTGCAGCTGGCCCGTGGGCGCGATCTGTTCATCATTACCCAGGCCGAAACCGTAGACGCTTACCTTGCTTTGCGAGAGAACCTCGAAACGGTCGGCTATGCTGCCTACGTGATCGAGTTACTCGACCGCCTGACGTACGACAACGACGATAACCGCGCCCTGTACCGCCTGCTGACCGAGACCCTCTCCCGCCTGAACAGCGCATCCGAGGTAGAACCGGCCGTCCGCTACTACGAGATCCGCTTGCTGGACCAGCTGGGCTACCGCCCGCAGCTGTACACTTGTCTGAATTGCGAAGCCGAGATCCTGCCGCAAGACCAGTATTTTTCCGCCGCTCTGGGCGGGGTGCTCTGTCCAAACTGCGGGCCAAACATCCCCGACGCTGAACCCATCTCGCTGAATGCCCTCAAATACCTGCGCCATTACCAGCGCAGTACTTACCGGGAAGTCGTTCGAGCCCAGCTGACCCCAAAGATCAACCAGGAGATGGAACAACACATGCACCGCTACCTGACCTACATCCTGGAACGTGGCTTGAATACCCCGGCCTTTATCCGTGAAGTCCGCCGGCCGTATAAACCGCAAGGTGAACATGCTAGGGACAAAAGCCACTCGCACGAACATCCAGAAGATCCTCGCGCTCCTGGAGGAATTCCCCCGGCGAATAGCCTCCCTGACCGTCAATCTAGATAATGAACGCCTGCACACTCCTCTCGTCGATGAGGAGTGGTCGTTGGTGGAAATACTGGCGCACCTGCGCTGCTGCGAAGAAGTCTGGGCCAACACGATCTACATGATGCTGGCCTTGGACGACCCCGAACTGGCCGAGGTCCACCCGCGCCAATGGGCAAAGGTGGTGAAATACGATCGTCTTGATTTCAGGATTTCTTTTCGCGTATTTC
>CAYNWK010000145.1:0-10549 GCA_964400875.1 uncultured Anaerolineaceae bacterium
TTTACATTCGCGGCGACAGCGGCTACGTGATCCTCACCGCGGTCGGCGAAGAGGCCGTGCTCACGGCGCTGGCCCGTGAAGAAGCGAAGCTCGGTCTGGTATTCCTGGAGATGCGTCGGGCAGCGGAAGACCTGACGAAGGTGGTCGGATGAAAAAACAAACGCCAACCACAGCGTACGAATAGCAACCCCGTGGGGAGGCGCCGGTAAACGGCCCTCCCCACTTCCTTTGTTGATGGGGATACCCTCGTATTCAGCAGGTATTTTTTGATGGAGAGAGACAGGATGACGAAATATATCTTCCTTACCGGTGGTGTGGTCAGCTCGGTGGGTAAAGGCGTGACTGCCGCGGCGATCGGCCGTTTGTTGAAGGAGCGCGGATTCTCCGTAGCCGTGCAGAAGCTCGATCCCTATATCAACGTCGATCCTGGCACGATGAGCCCTTACCAGCACGGCGAGGTCTTCGTGCTCGACGATGGCGCGGAAACCGACCTGGACCTGGGGCATTACGAACGTTTTATCGATACCAGCCTCAACAAAGTGTGCAACGTGACCACCGGACAGGTATACGCCGATGTAATCGCCAAGGAACGTCGCGGAGACTACCTGGGGGGCACCATCCAGGTGATCCCGCACATTACAAACGAGATTAAGCGCCGCATTGGGCTGGTCTCCAAGACGACCGGGGCAGAGATCGTCCTGGTGGAGATCGGCGGCACAGTTGGCGATATCGAATCACTGCCATTCCTGGAAGCGTTACGCCAGATGCGCAGCGATGTGGGGCGTGAGAACAGCCTGTACATCCACGTCACCTGGTTGCCGTACATTGGGGCAACGGAGGAGCTCAAAACCAAGCCGACCCAGCATTCGGTTCGCGAGCTGCGTTCCATCGGCATCGCTCCCGATATGATCATGGCCCGTTCCGATCACCCCGTGGACGAAAGTTTACGAGATAAGATCGCCTTGTTCTGCGACGTCGAACGGCGGGCAGTTGTGCCCATGGTCACCACGGATAACCTCTATGATGTGCCGCTGGTCCTGGAGAAAGCCCATGTCGGGGATTACCTTCTGGAGCGCATGGGGCTGAAGGCCCGACGCAAACCAGAATGGGGGGATTGGGAGCGCCTGGTCGCCGAGGTGCGCCGGGAGAAACCGGCTGTCAAGGTGGCCTTGGTTGGTAAGTACGTCGAGCTGCACGACGCTTATATGAGCGTGCGGGAAGCCCTCAAACACGCCGCCCTGGCGCTGGGCTTGGAAGTAGACATCGCCTGGGTGCATTCGGCGGAATTGGAAAAGGGCCGCGGTTGGGAGACGGTCCAGAGCGCCGACGGCATCGTGGTGCCGGGCGGCTTCGGCAGCCGAGGTATCGAGGGCAAGATCCAGGCGGCGCGCTACGCCCGCCAGGAAAAGGTGCCTTACCTGGGGTTATGCCTGGGGATGCAGCTGATGGTGATCGAGCTCGCCCGCCAGGTCCTGGGGGACGAGGAAGCCAACTCCACCGAGTTCGACCGTTCAACGCCTCACTCGGTGATCGACTTGATGCCCGACCAACGGGATATCGCTGATATGGGTGGGACGATGCGCCTGGGGTTGTATCCCTGTGAACTACAGCCCGGGACTCATGCTCAGCGCGCCTACCAGCAAAGCTTGATCTACGAACGCCACCGCCACCGCTTCGAATTCAACAACGCTTATCGGGAAAAGTTACACGCAGGCGGCATGCGGTTCTCAGGCCTCTCACCGGACGGCAGGCTGGTGGAGATCGCCGAGATGGTCGATCACCCATACATGTTGGGAACCCAGTTCCACCCGGAGTTCCTCTCCCGGCCGAACCGGCCGCACCCGCTGTTCATCGCCTTCTTGGAAGCGGTGCGCGCTCGCGCCGGGCTGAGCACAGAGGTCTCGATCGAATCGGTGAGCGTATAAATGAGCTTTACCTGTTCAATCCGCCTTGAGATGATCGCTTATACTTGATAGAGGGGCAGAATGATATTTAATATAAGCGTTGGAACACCGTGATGAGTTAGCAAGAAACCGATAGTTTCGTCCATCGTTCGGCAAAGGACAGGATCATCCATTTTGTGCGCGGATCAACCTGTCCGCCGACTAATCAGATTTACATGAATAACCAGCGAGGTGAAATATGGAAACGATAATCGATGATATCATCGGCCGCGAGATCCTGGATTCGCGCGGCAACCCAACCGTAGAGGTCGAGGTGATGTTGATCGACGGCAGTTTGGGGCGCGCCGCGGTGCCTTCCGGCGCTTCCACAGGCGTGCACGAAGCCCTGGAACTGCGCGACGGCGAGGAAGACCGCTACGACGGGAAAGGTGTGCTGGAGGCAGTCGATAACGTCAACGAACAGATCGCCGATTTGCTGATCGGCTGGGATGCCACCGACCAGAAAGCCATCGACGAAGCGATGATCGAGATGGACGGCACGCAGAATAAGTCTAACCTGGGTGCCAACGCCATCTTGGGCGCCAGTTTGGCGGTCGCCAAGGCGGCGGCGATATCTCTGGGGTTGCCGCTCTACCGCTACATTGGTGGGGTGTATGCTCACGTGTTGCCGGTCCCGATGATGAACATCCTCAACGGCGGCGCACACACCGGCTGGCAGTCTACCGACGCCCAGGAATTCATGGTGATGCCGCTCGGAGCAGAATCCTTTGCGGAAGGTTTGCGCTGGGGCGCGGAGATCTACCACACGTTGAAGGGCGTGCTAAAGGGGCACGGTTATGCTACCCTGGTCGGTGATGAGGGCGGCTACGCGCCGGCGTTGAAGGCCAACTCGGAGGCCGTGGAAGTGATCCTGGAAGCGATCGAGAAAGCCGGTTACACCGCTGGCGAGCAAGTAGCGATCGCCATAGACCCGGCAGCTTCCGAATTCTATGAGTCTGAAGAAAAGCGCTATAACTTACGCACCGAAGGCAAGAAATTGACCAGCGCAGAGATGGTCGACTTTTGGAAATCCTGGGTGGAACAATACCCGATCGTTTCCGTTGAGGATGGTCTGGCGCAGGACGATTGGGAGGGTTGGGCTATGCTTACCGAGGCCATCGGCGACAAGACCCAAATCGTCGGGGATGACCTGCTGGTGACCAATCCTGAGCGCGTTCGCCGGGCTATTAAAGAGAAGTCAGCCAACGCCCTGCTGGTCAAGCTCAACCAGATCGGTTCGCTGACCGAGACAATCGAGGCGGTGGAAATCTGCCAACGGGCTGGTTGGCGTGCGGTCACCTCGCACCGCTCCGGCGAGACCGAAGACGCTACTATCGCCGACTTGGCGGTGGCGCTCAATATGGGCCAGATCAAGACTGGAGCGCCCGCACGCTCAGATCGCGTGGCCAAGTACAACCAGTTACTGCGCATTGAGGAAGAGCTGGGCGAGATCGGCGTATACGCCGGCTGGGGGGCGTTGCGGCGCTGATCTTTTGAGGTCAAATAGAAGACCCGTCGGCTGGATTAGACGACGGGTCTTTTTAATTCGTGCAGTGTAGAACCTTAAGGGCCTTCCGCTAATTCACCTTCTTTTTCTCCCTGATCAGCAAGGTTCTCGGGAGTTTGCTCGTCGAGAGCCTGTTTCTCAGGCGCTTGCACATCCTGGGTAAGTTCTCCCTGAACGTATTCCTCGGAAACTTGCTCCCCTATGGTTTCACCAACCGGTATATTCAACTCACCAGGTTCTTCCTCGACGGGTAAGGGGCGTAGAGCCTCATCCAGGGTGAGGTGTTCGCGGCGCATACCAGGCGCCGGCGTGCCACAGTAAGGGCACAAGTTCCAAGGCAGTTCCATCAATTTGCCGCATTTATGGCAGTTTTTCTTAAGCTTGGTATGGCAGGTGGGGCAGATCATCCAGTTTTCCCGGATGCGCCGGCCGCAGCCCGGACAAAGCGGGCTTTCCTCGACGCTCTGCAGCAGGGCTTCTTCTTCCAGGGTATGCTGGTATTCTTCCTCCAGGGTGTGGCTTGGCCGAAGGATCAAGTAAATGACGATGCCAGGGAGGAAGAGCACGGCAACCACCAGGATCGCCAGGATGCGGGCTAACGGATCGCGGGCACGGGCGCGGATATCACGGTAGGTCCAAAATATCAGGCTTAACCACAGGGCCGCGATAAAGGCAGCGCCCCAGGCGGTCAGGATTAGGAGCAGATTGCTGATCGCGGCAGGGTCAATGGTCATGATTGGTTAATTCCGGTCGGTTGGGTCCGGTTGCGGGGATTATAGCACGGAAGTTCCGAAGGTCGAGTTTCATCCTTACACTTCGTTCAGGTAGCCCTTAAATGGTTTGTCCATTTCCGCGCCATCATGTATATTCATTCTCACAGGAGTTACGCAGCTCTTCGAGAAAGCGAGCCTGTTTGGGCAAGCGAATCCGGCCCAAACACCCCCTTTCCTCCATCAAGTGCGTAGGTTGAGTGCGACAGTCCTACTTAAAAATTTTAGTTTCCGGCTGCCGTGTGGCGCCGGTTCAGTAATAACCTCTCTTCCGATAGGAGCGGAGATGAACAGGGAAGAAACCACTTACCGGATCACAGATCTGGCCGAATCCGAACGCCCACGCGAAAGGCTGCTTAAGCACGGGGCTGGAGCGCTGACCACCGCCGAGCTGCTGGCGATCTTGTTGCGGGTGGGCGTGCCCGGGGAAAACGCTGTGCAGGTCGGCCAGCGCCTGCTGCTGGCATTTAATGGTCTGACCGGGCTGCATCGCGCTCCTATCACCGAGATTTGCAGCCAACACGGGATCGGCGCGGCCAAAGCCGCCCAGATCAAAGCCGCGATTGAGTTGGGGCACCGCATGACGGTATTCTCCCCCGAAGAGCGGCCGACCATCCACAGTCCGGCGGACGCCGCCGCCCTGGTGCAGTTCGAAATGAGCGGCCTTGAGCAAGAACACCTGCGCGTGCTGCTTCTGGACACCCGCAACCGGGTCGTGCACATCGAAGAGGTCTATCGCGGTTCACTGAACTCCTCACAAGTGCGGGTGGGTGAGCTGTTCAAAGCGGCCATCCGGCGGAACGCAGCGGCCGTGATCGTGGTGCACAACCACCCCAGCGGTGCGACAAGAAGCATGTAGATAGAAAGTTCCCCAAGGAACCCTGCCAAGGAGTGTGCAGAGTGGCTAGGGAGGCGGGCGCGGGGACCCGAGGTAGAACCGCGTTCGAAGCCCTCCTGACAATGTAGCTAAGGAGACCCTACTCTCCCGAGGCTGCTAGCCAGAGCGTTGCCAGGGTCACGCAAGAAACTGTCGTTTGACGCGTCGCAGATTGGACCACCCGCTTTGACGGTAGGGCCAGGGTGGAGCCACCGGAATACTTACCTCGCTAGGGTAGGTACAGTCTTCGATGGGCAGGAAGACGGCACTCCGAGGACAACCCGGCTTCCCCGGTGGCGAGCGAGGCAACGAGCCGAGCCAGGCGTATAGACAGGACCTAAAGCAACGTGACAACGCTATCTATGTGAACTTGTGAACCGTGTAAAGCTCTCCAGCGATGGAGTAGGCTAACCTGCGGCCAGAAGCTTTACACGGGGCGGAGCCTTCGTAGTAGTCGGAGACAGGGAAAACCTGTCACAGGGCGAAGGAAGGCAGTTGAGTTTGCCCAAGTCATTTGTGAACTAAGACGGAGTGAGGACGTATGAACCAAACGAAGATGTCCCAAAAGCAGATGAAACTGGCAAGAACTGCACAAGAAAATCCAGCGCACCGGTTCACCAACCTGTACAGTCTGATGCACTGGGGCTACTGGATTGAATGTGCAGCCCAAGCGGTCCTGGCACGACCCGGAAGCACAACGGCAGGCATTGACGGCACAACTCGCAACAACTTCAAGGCCAACTACCAGGAAGAAATCCGTAAGCTGGTCGAGAGCCTGAAAACAAAGACCTATGCGCCGCAGCCTGTCCGCAGGGTGTACATACCCAAGCGCAACGGGAAGAAGCGTCCCTTGGGAATTCCGGTCCTCCGGGATCGGATTGTGCAGGAAGCCCTGAGAGCCATCCTGGACCCGATCTATGAATCGGATTTCAGGCCGCACTCCTATGGCTTCCGAAAGGGGCGCCGCACAATGGATGCCATCGCGGTCATCATGTCTCTAACCGGCCCAATGCAACGATACTACTATGCCATCGAAGGAGATATCAAGAGTTACTTCGACCATGTCCATCATCGCAAACTCTTAAGTATCCTAAAGAGACGGCTCGCCGACAGAGACATACTCAACCTGATCTGGAAACTCCTCAAAGCTGGCGTGATGGAAGCCGGCCTGTTTGCTCGAACAGAGACCGGCGTACCGCAAGGGGGTGTGATCTCGCCCTTACTTGCCAACGTGTATCTGAACGAATTTGACAAGTGGGCAGAAGCAAAGTGGCACCTCGACCAGAATGCACAGCGCAGAAGGAGATACGCTGGCCAGGGAAACTACCGGCTGATCCGCTATGCGGATGACTTCGTTGTCCTCAGTAATGACCGCATCGAAGGCGTGAAACAGGCCAAGCAAGCGATCCGTGACTTCCTGACGAACGAACTGCACCTGGAACTGTCTGAAGAGAAGACGCACATCACCCATGTCAATGAGGGCTTTGACTTCCTGGGCTTCCACATCCAGCGATGCAAGCCGGAAGGACGGTGGGTGGTGCATTTGCGACCTTCAGACAAGGCCAAGGAACGAGTCAAAAGGAAGATCAAAGACCTCACGACCAGATCATGGACCTGGATGGATGAGTACAACCGGATGACAACGTTCAATGCCATCGTGAAAGGATGGGCGGAGTACTACAAGCACACCAGCTTGCTCGAAGACATTGAAGAAATCACCCGCTACACCTGGTTCCGATACCTGGGTTGGCTGCTCAAGAAGCACAAAGGCAGTCGGAAACAGGAACTCATCCGCTCCAAGACCAAGGCAATCCACAACAGGACTCGCTGGACGGCGGAGATACGTGAAGGGGCCATCACCCTGGAAGCGTATCAATGGCTGCCCACTCGGAAAGAACTAAAGCGAAGCAAGTACATGCAGAAGGGCAAAGCGGGATTTCCCCATCCCTATTTGCCCGGTGAGCAAGATATGCTCTCGTCGGCAGACTATCCGATGGGTGAAACTGGCCCAACTGAAAGTATCTACACGGCCACAATTGGCGCGACATGCGGCAGGAAGAACCGCAAGGAACCGCTGGATATGGCCGAAAGAAAGCTCCGGGCGAAGATGCGAGACGACTTTAAGTGTGTACGCTGTGGTTCAACCGAAAATCTCCGGGTCCACCACAGAAATGGTACCAAGTCACACCGCATGGAAGGCCTGGAAACGCTGTGCCAGAAATGCCATCACGCTGAACATGGCTATCGCCAGACTTAGAACTCAACGGAGAGCCGGATGAGGCGAAAGTCTCACGTCCGGTTCGGAGAGAGGGATGGAGAAAACCGCATAGAGCAATCTATGTATGGCGTCTCTGTCCCTACTCTACGCGATCCGACTCCCAGCCCGGATGACGTAGCTGTGACGCGCGCCATGGTGGAGGCGGGGCGGCTGCTGGATATTCAAGTTTTAGACCATCTGGTGATCGGAGGGGGGCGGTACGTCTCCCTCAAAGAGCGAGGGCTTGGGTTTTAAACGGTCGCTTTCACCGAGAAACGGGTAAATTCCCCGCTGGCTTCTTTCCAATCGGTTTGTACTTTCGTCACCCTGGAGGAGGCTGGGCCGCGCTGCAGCGCGGAAGCCAGCTGATCGAGGTCAGGCCGCTCTCCTTCGGCAACGACCTCCACAGTGCCGTCCCAGCGGTTGCGAACCCACCCGGTCAGCCCCAGGCTTGAGGCCCGGCGGATGACGAAGGCGCGAAAACCAACGCCCTGTACGTGCCCTTCGACGATGGCGTGCAAACGGGGGCTATTTGTTTCGTTCACAAGGATCCCTTCATCTCCGGTTTCCTACGGAAATTTCCAAGGCTCAATCCGAGGGGGACTGCCAACATAGCTGCCAGCACAATCATCCAGGGGAGCAGGCTTTCTAAGGCGGCGGCTCCGGCATCTTCGGAGAATATCTCCCGGCGCCACTGGATTTCCAATTGAGACAGCGGCGTGCCAAAGGCAAGCTCCGGGCCCCGATCGCAGGCAACCCCAGATGTGTATTGGCCAATGAGATTTTCCATCCCTGGCGAGCCATACTGCTGGTAAAGGTAGCTGGTAAATGAAGCAGCTTGTGCATAAGCCAGCAGCGCGCCGGAGGCGTCCCGCGGGAAGACCTGGCACAGGGATGCGATGGGAAGTAAAGCTTCCCTTCGGTAACCGTTTTCCAACAGCACTTGGTAATCCGGGTTGGGGTATAGTTCGTTGGCCGAAGCCAGGCCCTCGTTGAGCCAGGCTGGCAGCTGGCTGTAGCCCGGACCGTAACGACGGTACAGCAGAACGTGCATCAATTCGTGGGGGATCTGCCGTTCCATCTCCAGGCTTTGCTCGGGACCGGCGGGCAGGGAAACCAGGATCACCCCTAGATCGGGGTCGGCGTGACCGGCGATCCAATTCTGCCCGGATAAGAACAAGGCCTCCTGCAAGTCCTGCGCATTTTCATAGGCGTAAATTTGGACGCGTTCAGGCTGGCTGAGCGGGATCAGCTCCATGGAGCGCTCCAGGCCGGCTTGGGCGACGTTCAGGATCTTCTGGGCGAAGTCGAGCCCTCCAGCATACCAGTACACCACGAAAGGCTCGCTTTCCAGGGTGCGCCAGTTGAAGCGGTCATCGCCGTAATACAGCCCGAATTCGTCGCTCTTAACTTCGACGCCGTTTTGCAGGGTGGCAATGAACCAGTACCGCAGGTTGGTGAAGGCGCGCAGGTGTTCGTTCTCTAAATTATAGACCACCTTAACTTGGCCGTTCTGACCGACCCCCGATGGGATCACTCTGGCATCGGTTTCGCCTTGCGGCTGCAAGAAAAGGGCGAGCTCCTGGATCGGGGCCGAAGCGTCAATTTTTGCCCGAAAGACGAGCTGGCTGCCAAATTCATAATCCGCCTGCACATTGGAGAAGATGACTTGTGATCTTCCTTGTGCGTACGCCAATCCGGGTATGGCGAGCGCCAGCAAGCTGAGCAGGTGGGCTAGGATGAAGGTCCGCGAGCGCATGCTATGCCCCAAGGTAAGCGAGCAATGGAGTCACCGTCAACGGGCTGAGCAAGGTGCTGATGAACACGACTGTGCTCACAAAAGACGGTTCAACGTTGTATTCCGTCGCCAGTACGGTGGTAACGATAGCGGTTGGCATGGCCGATTCGATCACGCCAGCCTGGCGGGCGGCGCCTTGCAGTCCAAAAAGTAAACTCATGCTAAGCGCCAGGGCCGGTCCGGCGATCAACCGCATGATGCTGGTCAGCGAAAGCGCGCGGGTTTGCCCGTCCCAGGTTGCATGGGCTAGCTGGATGCCCATCAAGACCATCAGCAGCGGGATGGCCGCTTCTCCGAGCAGCGAAACGGTCCGGTCTAAAAACAGGGGCAGTTTCAGGCCGGCTGCGATGAAGATCAGCGCCAGCGTTACCGCGTAGATGGCGGGTACCTTGCGCAATCCCCAGAGCGCTTGGCCCAGGCTGGCTGAGCCCATCGAAGCGACGACCACGCCAAGGGTATAGGTGAGGATGGCGACGATCACGAAATAGAGGCTGGCATGCGCCAGAGCTTCCTCCCCAAAGGCGAACAGGTTCAGCGAGAGCCCATAATTGCCGGAGTTGCTGAACATGGCGGTGATCAACACCGCAGCGAGCATACGCCGTTCCAGGCGCATAAAGCGGGCTAGGATCCAGGTGAGTATCCCGATGGCGACCACGATGGTGACGGTGAAACCGGCCATGCGGGTGACGTCGGCGCTGTTGAGCTGAGATTTGGTGAGTATCGAGAAAAGCAAGCATGGGCTAAAAATATAAAAAGCAACCTGGGATATCTGACGCGGTTGAACGTGCAAGAACTTTGCCAGAAGGAAGCCTGCGCCCGCAGCCAGGAAGATGGGCAGGATGTTGTTGGAAAACAATCCCAGATAGGCGCTCAATCGAGCAGGTCCTCATCGTCCACCAGCAAATCATCGCTATCCGGTTCATATTCAGAATCAGTTTCCGAGAAATCGAAGAGCGGTAAAAGCTGGACTTCTTCAGTGAATGCCAGGTTGTCTAACGCGTTTTCCAACAGGGCGATCTCTTCGTCGTCATCGGCGTCTTTCAGCAACTGCTCCAGCGCCTCCCGGACGCCTTCCCCGCCGATCTGGGAGAGCGACCAGCTCGCTGCCAGGCGTACGCTTTTCTCAGTGTCGTCCAGCAATTCGATCAGGCTCTCGACCGCTTCTGATAGTTCTAATTCTCCGGCTGCTCGAGCAGCTTCCTCGCGCAGGCGGGGCCATTTATCCTGCAGGCTGTTCAGCACCCGGTCCTCCCAGCGCGGATCGACGGAACGCCCCATCGCCAGCAGAGCGGAGGCCATCCACTCCTTCTCCCCGCTGGCGAAGGCCCGCTCGATTAGCTCGGGAAGTTCTTTGCGGCTGGAATAGCCAAGCGATTCGAGGGCTCGCTGCTTTACCT
>CAYNWK010000146.1:0-10502 GCA_964400875.1 uncultured Anaerolineaceae bacterium
GTCGATGATCCAGGTGATCGGCTGGTTGGGGACCACCACCGGAGCGGGCAGGAAGCCGCCCTCGGTGCCGATCTGGATCCAGCTGGGGCCGACCGGGCTGAGGTTAGTGTCCGGGGTCGGGAAGATGTTCGGGTCGGTCTGGGCGGCCGCCACTTCAGCGGCGTTCAGGGCAACCTCGGTCCCGGTCGAATCGGCCACATACCACTGCAGGTTCCAGAAGCGGTCGTTGGCCGCGTTCAGGATGCGCAGGCGGTAGGCCTTCGGTTCGAGCGTGGTGGTCGGGTAAGCCGTCCCGTTGACGATCGGCGTGTCGTTGAACTGCTCCATCCCGGCCGAGTTGTTCGGCGTGCCCGGAATGAGCGCGGGCTCGCAGAACGGGTCCGTGTCGTACTGCCAGGTTGCCGGGTCGTCCAGGTTGCAGGCTGGATCGAAGTATGGATTCTCGATCGGCCCGTACTTGGTGCTGGTGGCAGGCGGCCAGAACCACGGCCCGTACATCCAGCGCCCATAGCCGCTCATGCCGCTCGGGTCGCTCGGGTTCTGGGCCGGCATGTAGACGTGCTCGTACCACAGGCTGCCCTTACCGCCCCAGCGGGCCTTATCCCAGGTCGGGTCCTGCCCGTAGCTGACGAGGTTCCCATTGGCATCATACTGATCGAACATCTGCGAGTCATCCGGCACGAAAGTGCGGTCCTGGATGACCAGTGGGATCTCTTGGGCCCCATTCGGGAGTAAACCGGCGTCTATGAGGTCCTGCTCAGTTTTGTCGCGGATGATGTAGCCCGCTGCCTCGCCGGCGTACACATTCAGCCGGGTGATGCCCCAGGCGTGATCGTGGTAGAACATCAGCCGGGCGCTCTGCTGGTTGGTGTAGTAGAAAGTCGAGCAGCCGTCGTAGTCCGCCGAACAGTCGGGAACGCCGGCGTCGATCGCCGCCTGATCGATCATGTCTGGCACGCTCCGCACGCTGACGCCTTCCGGATAGCTGGTGTTCTCGCCCGCAGGGGTGATCCACTGGCGGGGCGTGCCGTCGCTGATCCAGGGCGTGATGCCGCCGTGCAGGTGCAGCGTGGCCCGGTTGTCCGTGTAGCAGTTGTCGGGGTCTTTGTCCACTACGTCGCACATCGGATTGCGCACGTCATCCATGACCGTGCCGCCGTCCATTGGCGTAGGATCATATGCCTCGGCGACGTTGGCCGTCATGCCAGCGCCCATGAAGCTAGTATCAACCGGCATGAACAGGTCACCGTCAGCGCCGGTGGGCAGTAGGTTGTAGAAGGTGATGCGGACCGCCCGGTCCTTCTGGGCGACGATGACCGGCCCCAGGAAGTGCGGATTGTCCACCCCATAGGCCTGCGTGCCGTCGGGCATGCTGATGAAGGGAGTTGACCCGTCAAGTAGATCGGTCTGCAGGGCGACATGCTTGCCCGAAACGACAGATGTTTCAAGCTGCACATATTCGCGCTGCATGGTCGGCGGCAGATCGGAGTGCATCTGCTCCGCGTGCTGGACCAAGGCGATCACATAGTAGTCCGTCCCGGGGAAGGTCGTTGTGTCGGGCTGCGCGATGGGCAGGTACTGACCGAGATTGTTTGCCCCATCCTCTGTAAGACCCGGAAGCCCATCCACGAACTTGCGCATCCCGCCGCCGCTCACGTAGCCGGAGCCGGGCTTGGTGACCTCGATCACGGATACGACGCCGTTATCGATCGCGGCGGTAGCCGACGCGCCCGAGCCCGTTCCGTTCGAATCGGTGATGGTCACCGTGGGAGCATTCTTGTAGTCTGCGCCCGGGTTGTTCACGGCGATGGCGGTGACCGACAGCGACGAACTCGCCGTGGCCAGCGAGCCGCCCGGATTAAGTGCAGCCGGGTCGAACAGGGTACCGTTGTGGATGGCGACTCCCGGCGCATGCGAGTAGCCGGAGCCAGGGCTGTCCACGATCACGGCCGTGATGGTGCCGTTGGCATCCATCTCGGCGTGGCCCTGGGCCTGGACGCCGCCGGGCCGATCGGGCAGGTCGAAGTCCACCGTCGGGAAGGTGTAACCTGAACCCCCGTCGGTGAACGTGACCTGGTCGACGCGGCCGTAGGCGGTCGCGGTGGCGCCGCCTCCGGAACCGCCGCCGCTGAAGCTCACGACGGGCGCCGTGTACCCAGAACCGAACGCATTCACGGTGACGGCAACCACGGCGCCCTTCTTGATGATGGTCGCCTTGGCCGTTGCGCCCGTCCCGGAGCCAATGATGTCGACCTTGGCATTGCTGTAGCCCGTGCCGCCATTGGTGACCGTGATGCCGGTGACGGCGCCATCGGCGCCGACGCTGGCAACGGCTTCCGCTCCACTGCCGTTGCCCGTGATGACGACGAAGGCATCGGGCAGCGTCAGCGGGCTGGTGGCCCAGTTTGGCCAGGGCCCGTAGTAATGAGGCACCTTGGACTCATCCGTGGGGCCAGCCGGCGCAGCCAGGCTGTTCACCTGCACTTGAAGGCTGCCTCCAATAATTATGGAAGCGGCAATCAGCAGGAAGAAAGTGAGATGTAGAAACTTGCGGATTGTCATGATGGATCTCCTCGATGTTTGATGGCAGCCGACAGCTGCCTAGAGTTGGCTTCAATGGAACTACTAACTCGCAAATTTGATCTCTCGATGATGACCTCCTTGTTGGTCAGCCATTGTTAAGTTGAACTACCGGATCCTTAATTCCTCGTTAGGGTTCAGACAGCTGATACAGGCATCAGTTTTCCAGGTTATTTGTCCCTCCTCGAACTCGAATTGATCGGCCCATACGCCCTTCAGGGCCTCGACTTCTGGCAAATGCGCCAGGGATTGGGTTTCTGCTTCAGAAACCGCGGCGAGTAAGTGAAACCCATCTGCTCCGATCGACTCCGCCAGCGCGATTTGTTTGGAGCTTTCTGCCGCCAGGTTTATCGTCTTCCGGTGGTTGCCGTAGCGTTTGTACCAATACGGCAGGTTTACCTTGCGCAACCACTCCGGATCCTTCGCGGCCAGAATTTCAAGCGCCTGGCACATCGTCTCCCAGAGCTGCGCCAGCCGGCTCAGCAAACATACGTTTTGGATGAGATCATCAGAGGATAGGTTGAACAAGGATTTCCCGATCGCCATCTTGATTTCCGAGAGGCGTTCGATCAGCGCCTGGAGGTTTTGCTTGGCCGCCCGCTCGGAGAGCAAATCTTTTCTAAATCTACAGAAAGGCAAAACTTTCAGCCCGGAATAATTCACTGGCAGATGCAGGGCGTACTTCCAATCTACGCGCAACCGCAAAGCATCCGCAGCCCGTTCGTCCGGGAGGGCTTCTACGAATTGGAAGATGGTGATCAGATACAGCATGGCGATCATACGGGGTTCATAAATTTCCCGCCCAAACGGATTAACTAGATCCATCCCAGAAAACAAGCTGTTGACCTGGTCGCCGGTCGCAAGGTAGAAATTTCTTCTGCCAAAAACCGATCGGGCTGCTTCCACAGTGTCAGCAGGGATTGGTGGAAAGATTTCCGGAACCACAGCGACCCTCTCCCTCCCATTGATACGAATCAGCTTGCATAAATGCAAGGTTAATATAGCGTTAACCTCTCATCGTGTAATCCGTAGATATTCGCTGTTTTAGACGCGATTTTTTTGTGGAGATTACGCGCGGGTAATCGTTTTCCCCCGTTCAAACCCCCGCGTAGAGGCAGACAAATTGATCTAAACTACGCGAGTAGTACCTACATTAACTCTCTAAGCCAAATTTCTCGGCGAACTCAACCAGCTCCAACCGGTTTTTTAAGCCCAGCTTCCCGAAGAGGCTGGCGCGATGGCCCTCCACGGTCCGCACGCTGATGAACAGAGCTTCGGCGATCTGGCGGTTGGTATATCCACGGACGATGTATCCCATCACTTCCATTTCCCGGGGGGTCAATTTATCGAGCGCGCTCTTTTGCAGGTCAACCTTGGAGGAGATATCTTTCACTAACAAGCGGGTGATCGCCGGGTGAATATACATATCACCACGAGAGACTGCCTGTATCGCGGCAATCAGCTCCTCTTCAGCGGCCCGCTTGATTACATAACCTGAAGCGCCAGCTTTGATCGCCTCGCGAAGCAGGCTCTCTTCCTCATACATGCTCAGGATGAGCACCTTCGTTTGGGGAGACCTTTCCTTAAGCTTGCGGGTGGCTTCAATCCCGTCCAATCCAGGCATGCCAATATCCAAGATAACGATATCAGGCTGGTGCTCCCCGGTCAGATACAAGGCCTCCTTACCGTCTACGGCTTCAGCGACCACTTCGATGCCGGGTTCGGTCTCGAGCATGGCGCGCAAGCCTGCCCGCAAGACCCCATGATCATCCGCCAGAAGGATTCGTATTGACATCAGGCACCTCCACTATAACCGCTGTTCCTTGACCCTCAGCGCTTTCTATCGTCAATTTTCCCCCCAGCATTTCCGCGCGTTCACGCATGCCTACCAGTCCAAGGCGATCCTTTTGATCAACTGATTCCGGTGAGAAACCTACGCCATCATCTTCGACGAACAGCTTAACCTCATCCCCACGCCTTTCCAGAAGTACGCCAACGCTGCTGGCCTGCGCGTGGCATACCGCGTTATTTATCGCTTCTTGCCCAATCCTGTAGAGGGATGCTTCCGCCTCAACATTCAAACGGTAACCTTCAAAACCTATGATTTTAAATTGGATGGCAATCTCCTCGGAGTTAAGGTTATTCACGTATTGTTCCAATGCAGCCACCAATCCAAGGCGGTCCAGCGTCACCGGTCTCAAGTCCATGGCCATGCGATGCAAGTTTTCCAATACCCCATCTGCCACTTGCTTCAATTCTTCCAACTGGCGGCGCATGCGCTGGGTGCAATCCGGGTCCTGCTCCAACCGGCCAAGGCTGAGTTTTAACGACGACAAAACCTGCCCGGCGTCATCATGCAGCTCGCGGGCGATATGGGTGCGCTCATTTTCCTGGACTTTGACCAGCTTGTGGGCCAGCGACTGCAGTCTTTCGCTGCTGGAACGCACCTGCTCGAACAGCCAGGCGTTCTGAAGAGCGACCGCAGCCTGAACAACCAAAGCCTCGGCCCAGCGGGCGTCGCCCTGGTTAAAGCCCTTGGCCTCGACGCTTCCCAATTCCACCCAGCCGATAACTTTATCGCTGGCGATGATCGGTACGACCAACCAGGAACGAATCTGTTCGGCTCCTTTTTTATTGGGTTGATCGGAAGGGGTAGCAAGGTTTGGAAGCGCAAGACTCTTGCGTGATAAATTCAACCTCCGCAAAATCGAATCCGTCATCCCATCATAGGGTATCGAAGGGATATCCCCACGTTTTTCCCATGCGCCATAGCCACGTTGAGAGTGAATGGTAGGATATTCTTCGGCTTCGAGCAAAGTGACCCCGGCGGTATTGGAAGGCACCACACGATGTAGATGATCGAGCAAAGTTTCGATCACGTAATCCAGTTCCAACACCTGGGTAAGCGCCTGCGCAGCGGCGCTCAAGGTTTCGGCAAACTGTCGAGCCGTCGATTCTGCCTGATACAACTCCCGCAGCTGTTCATTCTGGCGTTCGAGCTTTTCCGCCGATAACTTCCTTTCGGTGATATCGTGTTGGACTACGACGGCTCCCCGGATTTCCACCCGCTCATCGAGGATGGGAACGGCTGAATTGAGAATAATCTTGTGAGAACCATCGAAAGCCTCGATTTCGAGCTCCTGATTCAAGGTGGTTTCGCCCAGCTTGATCGCCCTGGAAGTTGCCCACTCATCGGGATCAATCCGCTCACCTGTATCGACCCGCCAGCCATTTAGAACTCTGGCTGCCCTGGGGGCATCTTGCTCACTGCTGGCCCAAATTTTATGCATCGCCGGATTGTCGAGTGTATCCCTGCTATTCTTATCGACGATGCGGACTCCGACCGGCAGGAGTTCCACTACTTTTTTCAGCAACTCCTCGCTGGCGCGCAAGCTGCGTTCCACTTGAATCCGTTCTTCGATCTGCTTTTGGAGCGGGTTCAACTGGAGGAAGTACAGACCGGGAAGGATCAAAGTAACCATGATCAGCCCATCCAACAATGAGAATAAGAAGTAATTCGGTATGTCCAAGAGGAACAAGACGAACATCGAGGCTAATTCAGCCATGAAGATCACCCACGCCAGGAGCAACACGGATCCGAGCGGTGATGTTTTACCCACCGGCTGAGAAATGACGGGAGATTCGTCGAAGCGCTCAGAATGAGTTGTCATATCGACCGCCTTGTTCGCAGAGGCCTCATGCAATGTTTTCAATTGTCACCAAGATTTGCTGTTCGAGTGACCAGGGATCAGCAGCCTCGTTCACCGCCCTAAAATCCGCGCCGCTAATTCTCTTTTTCCCCGTCACATACCATCCAGGTTCATAACAATAAAGATCGACCCTATCTCTGGTAAGATTTTAGCAATTTTCGGAACGACCGTCAACTTACAAAACCCCGCTTCCGAACAGGTTGACTGGCAGGCCAATCCACCAACTACATTCAGGCCAATGATGACAGCAGATGGACTAGTACCCACCAACTTTTTAGGACGGTGACTGCGATAACAGTGCAGATGCAATCGCCCCGTCATCCTCGTTCTCACTAATTCCGATTAGAATTAGGGGTAGATTAAAGATCTTAAGTCTGCGATCGCAAGCGTTCCTTAATTCGGATAAAAGCATATAATAGCGCCATCAAAAGGATAGATCCCCAGGTGTGGGTGATCCCCGTCAGCATCGTCAAGCCGCACCTGGAATCACCCGCATCATCGCTTTAGAATTAAACGGGTTTTCGCTTATGGATGTTACAACAACCGCTCAGTACGGTGAAAGACCATCCTGGTTGGAGCGCCCACTGGCCAGCGCGATTTCGATTAATTGGGAAACGGTGCTCTTCGCTACGATATTGATCCTCGCCTTCGTCACCCGCTTTTACGATTTGGGCGCCCGGACGATGAGCCACGATGAAACCTCGCACGTCTACTTTTCGTGGCGACTCTACACCGGCCAGGGCTACTCCCACGATCCGGTGACGCACGGGCCGCTGCAATTTCACCTGGTCGCATTATCCTATTTCCTTTTCGGGGATAACGACCTGACCGCCCGGATTCCGATGGCACTCTTCAGCGTGGCTACCATCGCTTTCCTGTGGAATTACCGGCGCTACCTGGGGCGGATAGGCGCTGTGATCGCAGCAGCTTTGATGCTGATCTCTCCTTATATGCTGTACTATGCGCGGTATGCCCGCAACGAAGCTTTTGTGGCCTTATTCGGGGTGATCACCCTGTGGGCCATCTTGCGTTATCTGGAAACCGGCTCGCACCAATATATTTTCTGGCTGACCGCTGCGACGGTGCTGCACTTTACCGCCAAGGAAACCGCTTTCATCTACACCGCCCAGGCGATGATCTTCTTAGCGCTCTATCTCGTCGTCCGCCTTTCGCAAACCGAATGGGCCAGACCAGAAAACCGGGCGCGCTTCCTGGCCGCGCTCTTGATCGCCGGTCTGCTGCTCGCCAGCGGAGTCGGCGCGGCCATACTCAACCGGCAGAACGCGACGGTCAGCGCGACCGAAACCGCAGAACCCGCCGTCCCCGGTCAGGAGCTGCCCGCGGCTGCGCCTGGACTGGCACTCTCACCGGCGCTGATCTTGTTGGCCCTGGCCGGGCTGGTGATGGTTGCGGCAGTTTTCTTCTTGCTGCGCGGCTATACACTGGCGCGTCTGCGCAAAGAGCGCTCGTTCGACCTGTTGATCCTTCTCTTCACTCTGGTGCTGCCGATGATGGCCCCTTTCCCGGTCAAAATGCTCGGCTGGAACCCCACTGATTACACATCCGAGGGCATGCTGCGCACCGCCATCTTCCTGGTACCCCTTGCGCTGCTGGCGATCGGCATAGGATTGTGGTGGAATGGGCGGCTATGGATCGCCAATGCTGCATTATTTTATTTGGTGTTTACCGTGTTCTACACCACGCTGTTTACCAACGGGATCGGCTTCTTCACCGGGTTGGTCGGCTCGCTGGGTTACTGGTTGGAACAACAGGGCGTCCAGCGCGGCAACCAGCCCTGGTATTACTATTTCCTGATCCAGGTACCCGTTTACGAATTCCTCCCGGCCCTGGGCAGTTTGCTAGCCTTGGGCTTTGGAATAGCCTCGCGCAACAGCTTGTTGAAATCTTTTGCCCGGGTAGAACAGAAAGCGGAGCCGGAAGACGAGCTTGAACCAGGCAGCCTACCGGCTGTTGAGGTGCGAGAGGAAGAGGAGAGGACCGCCCGTCCGGAGGTAGGCAGGTTGACCCTGGCGTTGTTGGGATTTTGGATCCTCACCAGCATCCTGGCGTATACCTATGCGGGCGAGAAGATGCCCTGGCTGACCGTGCACATTACATGGCCGATGATCTTGCTTTCGGGTTGGGCGTTCGGGCAGCTGATCGAGGGCATCGATTGGTCGGCCTTCCGCGTCCGCAGGGGTTTGCTCGTGATTGGTTTGACGATCGTGTTCTTCATCAGCCTGATCGCGGGGTTGGCTTCGCTGCTAGGATCGAATCTACCCTTTCAGGGCAGAGAGCTGGATCAGCTGCGAGCCACCAGCACCTTCTTGACTTCAATCATCACGGCTATCGCCAGCGGCTGGGGACTGGCGAGATTGATCAGGCCCTGGGCGCCCGGGCAGCTCACCCGGTTGTTCGCGCTGGTCTTTTTCGCCTTCCTGGCTCTGATAACGGCGCGTACGGCTTTCACCGCCGCTTATATCAACTACAACAACGCTAACGAGCTGCTGGTCTACGCTCATTCCGGAGCTGGATCGAAACTCGTTTACAACCAGATCGTCGACCTCTCCGAACGCATCACCGATGGGATGGCCCTGGAGGTCGCATACGACGACGAAACCACCTACCCCTTCTGGTGGTACCTGCGCGATTTCGATAACCAGCATTACTACGCAGATAACCCCACCCGCGATTTACGCGATTACCCGGTCATCCTTGTAGGTCAAAAGAACTTCAGCAAGCTCGAACCGGTCGTTGGACAGGCGTATTACGGCTTCGAGCATATTCGCATGTGGTGGCCAAACCAAGACTACTTCAACCTCACCTGGGAACGGATCTGGAATGCCATCAGTCAGCCTGAATGGCGTGCGGCGCTCTTCCAGATCTGGCTGAATCGCGACTATACGCTGTACGGTCAGGTCGCAGATAAGAGCAGCGAAGTCACACTGACCGATTGGAGCCCGGCAGATAAAATGCGCATGTACGTGCGCAAAGACGTCGCCGCACAGGTCTGGAACTACGGCGTCGGCCCCTCTCCAGAGGAGGTGGTCGCCGACCCGTACGAAGGCCACGAAGCCAGCTTGCAGGCGGATCAGATTGTCGGTCTTGCCGGAAACGAGCCAGGCCAATTCCAGCGCCCGCGCGATCTGGTCGTGGCGCCGGATGGCAGCCTTTACGTAGCCGACACGGAGAACAACCGCATCCAGCATATTGCCAGCGACGGCACGGCTTTGGAAGTTTGGGGCAGTTTCAGCGGCGATGACCCTAACACCGCGGCTCCCGGCACCTTCAACCAGCCCTGGGGAATCGCGCTGGGACCGGATGGCTCGGTCTATGTCGCCGATACCTGGAACCACCGGGTGCAGAAGTTTACCTCCGAAGGCGAATTTATCACCACCTGGGGCTTTTTCGGACAGGCCGAAACGCCTGATGCGTTTTGGGGACCGCGTGACGTCGCCGTTGACGGGGAAGGCAACGTGCTGGTTACCGACACGGGCAACAAACGGATCGCCATCTTCGACGGCGAGGGCAATTTCATCGCCCAGTTCGGAGAAGCCGGATTCGGTCCGGGTGAATTCGACGAGCCGGTTGGTCTGGCAATCAACGACCAGGGGCGCCTATACATCGCCGACACCTGGAACCAGCGCATCCAGTCCTTCATACCGGATGGCACCGGAAGCTACGTCCCGGTCAACGACTGGGAAATCTTCGGCTGGTTCGGTGAATCGTTGGACAACAAGCCCTACATTGCGGCTAACGAAGCCGGGCACGTGTTCGCCGCAGACCCGGAAGGGTACCGCATACTTGAGTTTACTGCGGATGGCGAGATCATCAGATATTGGGGGGATTTCGGAGAAGGGAACGATAGCTTCGGTTTACCCGGGGCGATCGCTTCGGATCATGCTGGCGGCGTGTGGGTAAGCGATACAGGCAACAGCCGGCTGATGCATTTCACCCTGCCAGCTGAGGACCCGGGTGAGTAATAGTTTTAGGAGTCACGCAGTTCTCTAGTTATCGGGGCTCCCCTATCAAAAGTGTAAACGCGAAAACGGCGCTTGCCGCGTGCAAGCGCCGTTTTTTTTTTATCATCCATTAAACAAACCAGAGGTTTTACTGGCGGCTCAGCCTCTTTAAAACCCCTGAAATAAGCGTCTGTAGCTCCTCGGGTAGGACTCGAACCTACAACCTAGCGGTTAACAGCCGCCCGCTCTA
>CAYNWK010000147.1:0-10426 GCA_964400875.1 uncultured Anaerolineaceae bacterium
CGCCGGTGCAGGCGGCCGCCCGGAACGGCAGGTTGTGAATGTGCTTGGTGATTCCGGCCGAATAGTGCAGCAGGCGCGCCAGCGAAGGAAGATCGAGGTCCACATCCCCGCTGGCAGGGCCATCACCACCTACGATGGCCTGCAGCGCCGTCACGCGAGGCTCAACATCCGCCAGTCCGGTCTCCTGGGGCAGCGGGATGGGCTGCAGATCCGGGTAGATTTTGAACAAACCGGGCCGCTGGTGGGGACCGTAGCGATGGCTCGGGTTCAACAAACGGCCGCCGGGATGCTTGGTGCCGTCATGGTAGTCCCAAGCGATTTGAACATCCCGGTTATTCATAGATCCGCTCCTATCCCTTGAGCCTGAATCAATGGGGGAAGGCGCCTTCCCGCGATCCAGGCTGGCTCGCTACCCCCGGTCGTATGAGAGAAACAGCTGCCCCAGGCCGCCCAGGCCGTGCGGGTCGAAGTAAATCGTGTTGGTTTTCATCCCCACCGCGGGCTCCAGCAGCGGCCCTTCCAGGATCGTAGCGAAGGGATCACCTCCGAGCAAACGGTTCGCATAGGTTAGATACAGGCGGTTCAAAACCCCGCCAGTGATCAGCAGGTGCAGGATCCGCGGCCCTGCGGCCGAATAGACGGTGCGGTAGCCCAATCCCGCCAGGTGGGCGACCATCTGGTCGCCCTCGACGCCCGAGTCCCCGGCGACGATCACCTGCCCGGCTTTGGCCTCGATTTCTGCGACGCGCTCAGGGTCGGGCTCCCCGCTGGTGAAGACCACGACCTTGCGCCCCCCGGCGGTCAGCACCTCCGGGATGGGGAAGCGCAGGCTGCCGCTGATGATGGCGATGTCAGGCTGCATGGGGAGGTTCCGTTCCTTCCGCCAGGCGCGCAGGTCGGCGAAGCGCGGGTCATCTATCTGCAAGATCTCCTGGGCGCGTCCCTCCGCCCAATCGCGCAGGTAGCGTCCACTGCTGATGATCAGGTCGGCCTGGGCCGCCAACTCCTGGTAAAGCCGCCAGTCGCGATCGTTCGCCGTGTTTTCGGGCACCTTCAAACCGCCGCCCGGGCGAGGGATGGCGATGCGCCCATCCAGGCTGGCGACGAAGTTGGCGTATACGTAAGCCGGTCCCGTGCTGCGGTTGTACTGGCGCAGATCGTGGGCCAGGTAAAGCCCTTTCAAGGGAAGTTCCTGAGAGGGCAAAGGATATAACTGCAAGACGTTACCTTCCATGGTCATCCACCTTCATCACCATAGACGTACGATTTCACCTGCTGCAAAAATATGCCCGACTTCGAGCCGCAGAGCCGGCCTGGAATAGAGTTCCGGCGGTACGCTGATATCGGCTAAATACAGCTCGCCGACGTTTCCCCTGGCGCCCGGAGCCTGCAAGCCAACCTTGGGCAGCGCCAGGGTCATCGTCGCCGTCGCCCGGATCGCAGGATCGTAGACCACGCCGCTGGCTGCATCCACCCCGGAGGGGAGGTCCAGGGCCAGAATAGGCGCTGGCTGCGCGTTGGCCCAGCGGATCAGCTCGGCGGCCGCGCCGCGCGGCGACCCGCGCAAACTGTAGCCAATCACCCCATCGACGATCAGGTCCGGGTTCCCGGCCCGTCTTAACTCAACCGGGAGGCTAACTTCAATACCCATGCGCAGCAGTATCTCAAACTGGTGGGCGGGGACACCGGCGAAACCGGTTTTGGGTTTGGTCGTATAGACCTTTACCCCGGCGCCAAAATTGTGCAGCCGGCGGGCGCAGGCCAGCGCGCCGCCGCCGTTGCCGCCGGCGCCGGCCAGCACCACGACCCGCTTGCCCTGCGGATCGCCTGCGAAGAAACGCCGGCGCGCAAGGTGAGCCAGATTGCGGCCGGCGTTTTCCATCATCTGGATCAGGTCGATGTGGTAATCTTCGATCATCGACCGGTCCACTGCCCGCATCTGGTTCGTATCTACGAATGGGACCTCCCCGCGAAACACTGGTACGTCCATCGTTCGTTTTAATTAAATGAGATGCTCACTTTCATGAGTTAGGGGCCTCCGGCATGCGCCCGTGCATCGGCGCGTAGCGCTCCAGGAAGAAGTCGGTGTAATATTCCGCCCAGAAAGCCTCCGGCGCCTTTTGTGCGCGCTCTTTCTCTACCGTCACAAGCAGGTAGACCAGCTCGCTTTTGGAGCAAGGCGTCTGGAGCAGCCGGTTGAGCCGCGCTTGGGCGTACTCGGCGTACCAGATCGGCCACTCCGGGTCCGCCCCGTCGGCCTCGATGAATGCCTGGTGGTGGACGTGACCGGTTTCTTTGAACAGCTCGATCAATTCAGCGCGCAGTTCGTTAGCGTTCATGGGATTTCCTTTTCCGATCAATCATAGCGGAACAAGCGGATGGCGAGGAAGAAACACACCAGCGCGATGGCCAGCAAGACGACCATGGGGACCCAGATGTCGGCCAGGCTGGCTGACTCGAAGAGCAAGGCGGTAAAGCCATCCATCGCCCAGGCGACCGGGGAGATATGGCCGATGGCGCGCATAAACTCCGGCACGATCTCCAGCGGCCACCAGGCGCCGCCCAGGGGCGCCAGGATCAGGGAAAGCAGCAGGCTTAACCCGCTGGCCTGGGATTCATTCTCCAGCCGGGTACCCAGCGCAAAGGACAGCGCCGTGACCGCCAGCGTATAGGTGAGCGCCAGCAGGACCAGCGCCAGGGGGTCATCGCCAAAATTCATACCCAGCAGCGCGCCGACCAGGAAAATAATCAAATACTGCAGCAAGCCCAGGGTGAAGCGGGCCAGGATTTTGCCGCCCAACAGCTGTGCTTTGGAGATCGGCAGCGTCGCCAGGCGCGGCAGAGTCCACTGCTTGCGCTCTTCGATCAGGGCGGTCATGCCGCCGAAGACCGTGAACATGACGAACATGGCGCCCATCCCGGGGACGGATTGGCCCAGGCCCGCTTGCAGGTTCTGGAACGCCGTGGGCGTTTCAGGCTGCCCGGAGAGCTGGTAATCGATGGCCACTGACTCCTCCGCCCACAGACCGGCGGCGCGGTCGTAGAGTACACGCTGGAGATCCTCCCTCCCGGCGGCTTCCAGGTTGACGCCCGGGAAGCTGGCGATCGCTTCCGAACCGACCATCGAAGCGACCACCGCGCCGTTGATTTGCTGGATGGCCGCCTCGACCGCTTGCTGGATGTAGCCGGGCGCGATAGAGTCTTCCAGGGACCAGAAAATAATTTTGACCGAGCGAAAAGCGCGCACGTCTTGTGCGAACCCGGCAGGGATCTCGATCGCCGCCAGGGAGGTCTCCTCCTGAAGGCGGGACAGCGCCCAATCCCGGTCGAACTCGGCGTCGTCCCCGATCTGGCAGAACTCGGCGTCGTCCAGCGGGCAAAGCGCCAGGGCGCTGTTGGCCTCCCGCAGGGCAGCGGTGAACTCCCGCGAAAGTTCGCTCTGATCCATGTCCAGCAGGTCGACCCGCACCCGCTCGGGACCGCTGTCCGTAGATCCGCCGCTGACGAAACCGATGATCAAAGTCATGGCAATGGGTACGAGCAGCAAACTGATTAAGTTGCCGCGATCGACCAGGAAAATGCGCAGGTCGTTCAGGGCGATGGTGAGGGTCTGGCGCATTGACGATCCCTTAGATTTTAAAACGGCGGTTGAAGAGCAGCAAGCCGATCAAGTACATCAGCACCCCCATGGCCACCAGCACCAGGACATTCAAACCGATATCGGTTTGCCCGGCAGCCAGCTGGTCGAAAGCGTCCCGCCCCCAGTAGAGCAAGGAGAAGGCCGAGATGGCACGCGGCAGGGTGAAGCCGAATGCGCCGCCCAAAGCAGCCATGGCGATATTCAGCACGGAGCCGAAGACCTGCCCTTGCTCCGGGGTGGAGGCGACCCCGGCGAGCAGCATGCCCAACCCGGAGACTGCCAGGGCAGCCGCAAACAGCGCCAGCGCGATCAGCAAGTAGTTCGTCCCCCAGATCAGGGTGAGCTGGCCCGCCAGGAGGCTGCCAACCAGGCTCAGCGCGATCATTAAAAGCAGGAGCTGCACGATAACGGTGATGAACACGCCGATCAGCTTGCCTGCCAGGATGTAAGACTTGGGGGTTGGGGAGGTGAGCAGGCGCTGTAAAGTCCAGTTGCGGCGCTCGTCGTACATGCTGAAGATCCCGAATTGGGCCGTGAACAAGGCGAAGAACATCGCCTGGGACGAGCCGACCGAGACCAGGATGATGGAGGTGATGTTTTGCTCTTCCGCCTGCACCGTGCGCGTCTCCAGCGTGATGGTGTTGCTGGCCGGCGTGAAAGCGCAGGCGAAGCTCTCCTCAAAGTCAAGGGAGCCTGTACTGCCGTCGGGGGAGGGGAAAGCCCCGGTTGCCGCCATTTGGGAGAAGGTTGCAGCAATGGTGATGTTGCCGGTCAACAACTGGTTGGTGATGCCGTCGATGATGCTGCGCACGATCCCAGCGGCGACTGGCCTGCCGCCGTTGGCGTATATCGAGACCTGCACCGGCGCCTCCTGCTCCTCCGCGTCGATCTGGTTCAGGCGAGCCGAGAAATCCGCCGGGATGAACACCGCGGCGGTATAGACGCCCTGGTCAACGGCCGCCCGCGCCACCGCGCGGGCGAACTCTGCGCCCTCTTCGCTCCCCGCCGCTGTGCTCTCGGTGAGGCTTACCGCTCCGGATGAGACCAGCTGGCGGGCCAGCGCGTCATCGAATGCCACTGCATCGGTAAGATCGAGCAGGGAAACGCCCGCGCCAGGTTCGCTTTGATCGGCTCCGGCGGTTTCCCCAGACGGCAGGTTGCAACCCGGCAGCGCCGCGCCCTGCCCGTCCTGGCCTTCTGCCGGCGTGAGCAGGTCCAGGTAAACCTGGCCGAAGTTGAATCCTTGGGCCATACCCTGGTCTGCATTCAGGATGGCGATGGGGATATCCTGAACGGGCACGTCGCCCCCGCCCAGCCCGCCAAAGGCCAGCCCCACGATGGTCGCGAGGGCCAGCGGGGTGGCCAGCATGATCAAGATTAAATTGCGATCTGTGAATCTGGTATAGATATCTTTCCAGGCGATGGTCCAGATTTTGAGCATCTCAGTCCCGCAGCGCCCGGCCGGTCAGGTCCAGGAAGACGGCTTCCAGGTCCGGTTCGCGCACCGCGACGGAATGGATCTCCACCCCGGCGTCATCGGCGAGCTGGATCAGCCCGGGTAGCGCTTTGCGCCCGCGGCGAGCGGTGACCACGATCTTGCCGCTGGTGTTGGCAGGGTCTTCACCGCCCTCGCCAGGGGGGTCGTAGATTGCCACCGTGATCCCCTCGATCTCGCTCTGCATGCGCCCTAGCAGCTTCTCGTCCACTGGCTGTTCGCCAACGTCGAAGACCAGCCGGTCTTGCTCGCCGACTTGCTCGATCAGGTCGCCTTGCGCTCCCAGGGCGATGATCTCACCGTGGTCGATGATCCCGACCCGGTCGCTGAGCTCTTGAGCTTCTTCCATCAGGTGGGTGGTGTACAGCACGGTGATGTCGAGCTCGTCGCGCAGCTGCATCACCATGTCCAGGATCCGCCGGCGGCTCTGCGGGTCGATGCCGACGGTAGGTTCGTCCATATAAAGCAAAGCCGGGCGGTGCAGCAGGCCGACGGCGATGTTCACACGCCGTTTCATGCCGCCGGAATAGGTATCGATGCGGTCGTCCTGGCGGTCCGTCAGCCCGATGAACTCGAGCACTTCGTCGATCCGCCGGTCCAGTTCGGCGCCGCCGAGCCCGTACATCTTACCGAAGAAGTTCAGGTTCTGGCGGGCGTTCAGCCTGGGGTACAGGGCGATCTCCTGCGGGACAACGCCCAGCAGGCGCTTGGCTGCCAGGGGCTCCCGCGTGATCGAATGGCCTCCGATGGTCGCGTCGCCGCGGGTCGGTTCCAGCAGCCCGCTGATCATCGATATGGTGGTGGTCTTGCCGGCGCCGTTTGGGCCGAGCAAGCTGAAGATCTCCCCCTTATAGATGTCCAGGTCCAGGTCTTTAACCGCCTGGACTTCGCTCCCGTCTGGCAGTTTGTACGTTTTAGCCAGGTCACGCACTGCAACCATTGTTTCCATGCAATCTCCTCGGAGCAATCGGGATGCGCGCTATGATACCATGTGTTGCCCATACGAGGGGGCGGCGCTAGAGTTCTTGCGGCGAGATGGGCGTCGCGCATCCCGGCGGTGCGGTCGCCGTATAGTAGAATCACCCCATCTTTCCCAGTGATCCGAGTAATGCATCGATTTCACCAAAACACCTACCGGGGAGAAAACCTTGCCTGAGCCGCCAACCTCGACGCGCGAACAAACCCTGCAGCGACTGATCCGCAAGCTCACCCAACAAATCGACCGCCTGGAGGCGGTAAGCCGCCGTTTTGTCTGGGTCCGCCTGGGCGTCATAGTGCTCGGGGGGATGCTGATCTGGGCCGCCTCCGGCCTGGTGGGCGGCCAGGCGGTCTGGATAGCCTTCATCATTACCATTTTGGCTTTTGTGGCGGTGGTGTACCTTCACCGCCACCTGGCGGGCTGGATCGAAAAATTTTCCCTGTATAGCGAGCTCAAATCCGGACAGCTGGCCCGCTTGACCCTGGCCTGGGAGGGCATCCCTGCGCCGTCCGCGCAGCTCCAGCCGGCTAAGAGTTCCCTCGAACTTGACCTGGATCTAACCGGCCCGCGCTCCTTGCACCACCTGCTGGATACGGCCGTCTCGGCGGGCGGAAGCCAGCTACTGGCCGACTGGTTGAGCCAGCCGGTCCCCGATCTGGCTTTGATCCGCCGCAACCAGGACCTGGCGCGCGAGCTCCTGCCGCTCTCGCGCTTCCGGGACCGGCTGCTGCTCAACTTCCGCCTGGTCTCCAGAGCGGATCTGCGGGGGGATAACCTGCTGCGCTGGCTGCATGCGGACTTCCCTTCGGAGCGCCTGCGCAAGGCGCTGCCGTTGGCGGCCGTGCTCGCCCTGCTCAACCTGACCCTGTTCGGCCTGAGCGCCGCCGGCGCGCTGCCCGCTTACTGGATCGCCTCTCTATTTCTCTACTTGCTTTTCTACTATGGTAATCTGTCAGCGGTGAACCCTTTCCTGGAGGCGATCGTCGATCTGGACAGCGAACTCGACAAGTTCAGGGCGATCATCCGCTACCTGGAAGCATATCCCTACGCTGGAACGCCCAAGCTGGCCGACCTTTGCGCTCCCTTCCGCAACCGGGATGACCTGCCTTCGTCCCGTTTACGGCGGGTCAAGTTCGTCACCGCCGCCGTCGGCCTGCGGATGAACCCGGTGCTGAATCTGATATTGAACCTGCTGATCCCCTGGGACTTGTTCTTTGCCTACCTGGCCGATCGCCAGAGGGCAGCCCTGGCGGCCGCGCTGCCGGGCTGGCTCGATACCTGGTACAACCTGGAGGCGTTGAGCTCCCTGGCGGGATTCGCGCATTTGAACCCGGAGTATATCTTCCCTGAGGTCGCTGCTTCGGTAGGGATCGTATTCGAAGCCCGCGGGCTGGGGCACCCACTCATCCCCGCTGCGCTCAAGGTTTGCAATGACTTTACCGTGGATCGGCTCGGTTCGATCGCCGTGATCACCGGCTCGAACATGGCCGGCAAGAGCACTTTCATCAAGACCGTCGGAGTCAACCAGTGCCTGGCATACGCCGGCGGGCCGGTGAACGCCAGGGAATACCGTTCCATTCCTTTCCGCCTGCATACCTGCATCCGCATCACCGATTCGCTGGTGGACGGCTTTTCTTACTTCTACGCCGAGGTAACCTGTTTGAAGCGCCTTCTGGAAGCATATCAAGAACCCGAGGGCAGACCCTTGCTTTACCTGATCGACGAGATTTTTCGCGGCACCAACAATCGGGAGCGCCTGATCGGCAGCCGTGCTTATCTGAACGCCCTAATCGGCGGCAACGGGGTCGGTTTTCTGGCTACCCACGATCTCGAGCTGGCCAACCTGGCGGAACAGAGCCCGCTGGTGCGCAACTTCCACTTTCGCGACGAGGTGCGCGACGGCAGGCTGGTCTTCGATTACCAGATCCACCCCGGCCCCAGCCCGACCACCAACGCCCTGAAGATCATGCGCCTAGAAGGCCTGCCGGTTGAGGGGGATGATTAGTCGCTGTTGAAGGGGGGCAGATTCGGGCGTTCAGCATGTTCCGGAAAGCTTGCCGCGAGGCGCAGATCCCAGGAGCGGAGCAGGGGGGAAGCCAGCACGAGCAGCATGATGTCAGCGGTGAAGTGCCCGATCATGGCTGCCAGCAATCCATACCGCCAGTATAAATAACCGAAGGCGAGACCGGCGAGCCCATTCAAGATCAGCGCCCGGGCGATCACCCTGGGGCCGAGAGGGGTAAGCGCAGCCGTGGCAGGCAGATGGCCTGCTCCAAACAAGAGCGCCGCGCCGACGTTGGCGGCCCAGTAGACGCCCGCGGGAAGGTTTCCAGCCGGAGCGCGCCAGATGAAACCGAGCAGCCAGGCAAGCAGCGAGAAGGTGAACAAGCGCAGCAGGATCTCTTCTGTGATCCCCCCATGGAAGCAAGCCAAGAAACGTTTCCAGGTTGCTGTCTCCGCAACCTTCAGATGTACGCCGGGTGGTAAAGCGCTTCTGAAGTAGGCGATATCTAACCCAATGATGAGCAAGGCTGCGCCCGCGCCCAACCCTGCCGCCGCCAGCGTAATCCTGAGAAGCGCCGGGGAGACATCTTCACCGGCCAGCGCCCGCGTTAATAACGGCGCGCCCAGGCCGACTGCCTCCGCAAGCAGCAAACCCGCGCCCGTCGCAAAGGCTACCAGGACCGAGTTTTGCAGCATGGAGATCAGCAGGATAGCTCGCCTCGGAATGGACGCGTTTTCGATGCGGTCCCGGCCGAGCGTTATTCCATACGGAAGCGCAGCAGCATATCCGAAAACCCCCCAGCCGAACAAGACGCCGAATTGAACCCATGGGTAGGGGGTCATCCGGTTTGAAAGTCTCGTTCGGGAATGGGTTGAGCAAAATCGACCGCTTTGAGATCAGGCAGGCTGGCATCCTGCTTGTTTAGAAAATCCAGGGCCTCTCTGATTGTCCGGCAGTTATGCCAGCTTATCCTGGCGATGCGCAGTATTATTGCTCCGATCAACTGGCGGAACGTCGAAATTTGGTGGACAAATATGAGCCAACCGACCTGCGGGTGTTTGATTACGCGGTTCAAAGTTTCCATTGAGTCTCTGCGGGAACCTTGAATTTCGCCGAGTTGGGTATTATTCACGATCAAGTGAACCGGGGGATCCCCCTCGGCCTCGATCGTGTCAATTTCCAGCTCGATCAAGCCGCGCAATTCGGCGAGGGTTTGATCTCCCGCAACAGCGACGTACAGGACGCGATGCGGTACGATCCATTGGATGGCATAGTTCATAAAAAACCCCTGAGTGTGTCAGAAGACGTTCACTCAGGAGTATACAGGTTGCCCTAAGGGCAAGGTCAAGGGGGATTCTGGCGTTTTCCTTCAGCCCGGAGCTCAATTTGAATTAAGCCCAGCAGGCGTAATTGTGCCGGGTTGAGAATTGCGTGAATGGAGTCGGAGAGCACCTGTCGGAAGACGGCCTGCACAGGCTCATCCAATGGCGGCGCCTCGGGCAAGGAAGCCGGAGGGTTGAGCGCCGCCGCAATTTCATGCGCCATCAGCTCAAGCCTGGGATCGCCAACCTCCAGGTCTACCGCTTGCTGCAGGTGTCTCCCCAGAACGGATAGATAATTTCCTTCGGTAGACAAGGTTTGGGTAAGCGCCATCCAGTATTCCCGCGCGCCCACGCCCCAATTGAATTCCTCCAGACGTGCGAGCAGCTGCTCATCGACTTGCTGGGCGAAATCGGAGACGTTTTCAGGATAAACCATGGAGATCTCCATGAGGATCTCAGATACGTGGGGAGCATCCCTGGCAGGTCGTTCGATGTGTTTAAGCGTGGCGCTTGCCTCCATCAAGTCATGCACTTGCTGAAGCTGCTGGCTGAAGCCTTCGATTTTCGCCGTCAAATCCTCGGCAAGGAGTTCAAGCTGCTTTTTTAATGCCGCGTCCGCGTCCTTGGCCTGCAAAATCCCGCCAATGTCTGAGAGGGAGAAACCAAGCTCTTTAAGCCTCAAGATGATCTTCAGGCGGTATACATCCGCCACTCCGTACAAGCGGTAGCCTTTTTTCGAGCGATTGGCTTTGGGCATCAGCCCGAGTTTATGATAATGCCGGATGGTCTTGGTGGACACTCGGAGTAAATCCGCCAGCTGCCCAATGCGCATCTGGCCGGATACTGCGGGTGTTGGATCGTTTTTCGAGGACATTCCAGGCGCTCCCTACTGCAGCGTTCAATTCGATTTTACCTGCAACTCAGTTGAATTACCGCTTGACTCCTTTACCTAACTTTGTTATACTTTTATAAGTCGTAACCCGAT
>CAYNWK010000148.1:0-1902 GCA_964400875.1 uncultured Anaerolineaceae bacterium
CCGAATGCAGCCGGTTGCCGTAGGTCGACTCCATGATCAGGTATTCGGCCTCTGACGGCAGAACCGGGTCGCGCAGCAGCGGCAGATCGCGCCGCCCAATGTCTCCCGAGAACCACAGGCGGAATTGTCTTCCCTTTTCCTCGATGTCCAGCGCTACCGCGGCCGAACCAAGGATATGTCCGGCGTCCACCAGCATGGCCTGGGCACCGGGGACCGGTTCGAAAGGCTGGTCGTAGCGGCTGGGCTGGAAATACTGCGCCACCTGCCCGGCATCCTCCAGGGTGTACAGCGGCTCGATTGGCGGCTCGCCACGCCGGGCGCGTTTCTTGTTGACGTACTCGGCGTCGGATTCGTGGATGTGCCCGGAATCCATCAGCATCAGGTTGGCCAGGTGGGCAGTCGCTTCGGTGGTGTAGATCGGGCCGCGGTAGCCCTTCTTGACCAGGTTGGGCAGGTTGCCGCAGTGATCGATGTGGGCGTGGGACAGGATCACAGCGTCGATGGAGCCCGGATCAAAGGGGAAGTTGCGATTGCGCTCGAAAGCCTCCTGCCGGCGGCCCTGGTACAGGCCGCAATCGAGCAGCAGGCGGCGACCGTTGATCTCCAGCAGGTGCTGGGAGCCGGTCACCGTGTGCGCTGCGCCATGAAAGGTTATTTGCATGCCGGAATTATACTTGACCCCAGTCCTGAAATTGTTCTCCCTTTCGTGAGTGGATAACCCAGCCAGTCGAGCCTCTGTGCCTCCCCTGAGGTTTTATCCAAACCATTTTCGATTTTTGTGCGTATCTAATAATTGGAGCGTATGGTGGGTTTGCAGCTGAACCTGGCTTCTATATGATAGTGTTGCCGTGACGCGGATGGGGATCCTTGGATGAATATTGCGATACAGGAAGCTATCACCTTCGTCCTCTATTTTTTGATATACCTTGCCTATCTCGCATGGCGTCCCGAAGGTGAGCTGCTTCATTGGATGACGCTGGTGGCCCTTCCGCTCATCCTGCTGCGCCAGTTTCGAAGAGGGAAAAATCAAGAAACGACCTGGCGCAGCCTATTGAAAGCCGTCGGACTAGGAGTACGCCCCTCTTTCCCCGGCATCGCCCTGGCGTTGGTAGTCGGGGGAGTGCTGAGTTATCTTCAGCTCGCCGGTCGCAACGGACAGGCCATTCAGGGACTGATCCATTCTGGTCAGGTTCTCTGGTTGTGGCCTTTGTCGTTCATCCTAATGGTCGCCACCGCTGCCGGGACAGAGGAGTTTTTCTTTCGTGGCGTGCTGCAGAAACGGCTGTCGCTCGCTTTCAGATCTCAATACCTGGCAATCGGGGCGACGGCGGTGCTCTTCACGCTTTATCACATTCCGTATGCTTATCACACCCCAGGTTGGGGGACTCAGAACGATTTGCTCGGCTCAATTCGCGCGGCCGCGGAAACCGGTTTGCCGCTCGGAGTACTGCTTGGCAGCGTATTCGCGTTCGCCGGTGACAGCCTGGCGGCTTCGATGCTTGCTCACGCGATGATTAATTCATTTCCCGGGATGTTGATTATCCAGAGGCTACTCGGCGCATAGCAGCGAGAAACGTTGGCGCAGGATGTCGCTGTCCTGCGCCGGACCTGCTCAATGGATTTCTTTGGTCGCCTGCCACTGACTGACGATCTCGGCGTGCCACGGCACGTTCTCCAGGAACAGCCGTCGAGCTTCCGCGTCCGGGATACGCCTGGCCTGTTCTTGGAGAAGGGTATGAGCCTCTTTCAGGATCTCCCAGGCGCGCGGATCTTGGACCGAGCGCAGAACTTGATGGCAAGTCAGGTAAATACGCAGCTTTTCCCAGCTGCCCTCCAGGCTGCCGCCTGTGCTCAGATAGGCGATGATCTGCTCAACCCGTTCGCTTGCGGCTTGCTGATCGC
>CAYNWK010000148.1:2002-10378 GCA_964400875.1 uncultured Anaerolineaceae bacterium
GTGCTCAGATAGGCGATGATCTGCTCAACCCGTTCGCTTGCGGCTTGCTGATCGCCTCGAGCCAGGGCAGCACGGGCAAGCCCTGCGAGGGCCTCCATGGCGCGATGAGGTTTGGAAAACTCCTGGCGAATTTTCCAGGCCTCCTGGTAAGCTGCGCTGGCTTCAACCGGCTGCCCCAGGCCCAGCCTGGCGTTCCCCAACCAGATCAGGCCCTCGGCTGCAGATTCAATTTGTTCGACTTCTCTATTAATTTTGATGCTGGCCTCGGCATACTTAACGGCGGATGCCCATTCTCCCTGGGTTGAATCGAGCCAGGCAAGGTTAGCCAGCGTAATTCCTTCGAAAACCCGGCTGCTGATCTCCCGTGCAATGCTCAAAATTTGCAGGAAGTAATCCCGCGCGGCCGGATAATTTCCCAGGAGGGTCATCGTCACGCCGAGGTTATTGAGCGCAGTGACCTGGCGGTCTTTGTCGCCGATCTCTCGGGCGATGGCTAAAAATTGATTTAGGAAACCCTGTGCGCGATAGTAATCCCCATCACTGATGTTGATCATCCCCATGATATTGTGGGTATTCCCATCACCCATCAGATCGCCTGTTTGCCGGGCCAAGGAAAGCGCACGCTCGGCGTGAACCAACGCGCTGCCGGGATCACCTTGTTGAAAGTCTGACCAGGCCCACGCATAATAAGCCTGGCCGATCAGCTCCTGCTCGCCGGCAGACTCCGCCAGGGAGATTGCCTTCTGCACCGCGGAGACCGCATCCGTGAACTCGCTCAACCAGTAAGCGTACCAGGCCCTTCTAATGAGCGCTTCTATCTGTTTGTGTTTGTCCCCCAATTTTTCGGCGATCGAGGTGAGTGATGCAAGCGCCTCATCCTGCGCTTCGCGTTTCCCCAGCATGCCGAGCACTCGCTCTCTCCCCAGGTACAGCGCATAGCGCTTTTCGAGATCGCTTTCCGGGGCAAGCGCCAGTGCTCGGGCGTAGAACTCGGCTGCCTCTTCGGTAGCGAAGTTCGCCGCCGCCGCTTCGGCTGCCCGGCACATATATTCCAGCGCTTGCGCTGCTCTGCCAGCCTTTTCCAGGTGTCCGGCGATCAGCCCGGATACCTCTCCTGCCCTTTCCCCGCTGTGGGCGATCAACCAATCCGCTGTCATGGCATGATAAACCCTGCGCCTGCGTTTCAGCACGCTTTCATAAGTGACGTCCTGTAAGATCGTGTGTTTGAACGTAAATTCAGCTGCGCTGGAAAAAGCCGAGGCCCCGTGTTGGAAAATTAACTCCCGGTTTTCCAGGCCATGCAGCTGTTGGGCGATCTCCTGGATGACTGCCGGCTCGCCCTTCGCCGGGTCTGCCGGGGCCTCCTGGTGGATGTAGGCCACCGCCGCATCCCAGAAGACCCTGCCCACCACGGAGGCCTGCTGCAACACCGTGCGTTCATCCCCGGGCAGCGCGTCCAACCTGGCCTGGACTACGCCAGTCAAAGTGGGCGGGACGCGCGCAGCCACCAGTCGATCAGCCTGCACCCGCCATACATCTTCGCTCTTGACGATCACCCCGTCTTCGACGAGCATCTTGATCAGCTCCTCGAGGTAATAGGGGTTGCCCTCGGCGTTGCGGGTGATTAAATCACTCAGCACTTCGGGGACAGCCCGCACTTTCCGAAGAACTTCGGCTACCAGGCGCTGGCTGTCGGCCAGGGAAAGCGGCTGCAAATCTATCCGTTGGTGAGAAACCTGGTTCCCCCAGGATGGCCGGCGTTCGTAGAGCGAGGGACGAGCCAGCGCCAGGAAAAAGACCGGCTGGTTGGATAGTTCACGGCTTAAACGCAGCAAGATGTCCAGCGAGCTCTCGTCGGCCCAGTGAAGGTCATCCAGGAAGACGATCACCGGCGTTCGTTCGGCCAGCGCTTTGAAGTATTCGCTCAGGTAAACTACGGCGCGGTCGTGCAGCTGCCTGGGAGCATCGAGCACCTCTTGTAGATAGGCGCTGTCGCTAAAATCGTAACCCAACAGCTGACCTACAAAATGGGCGTTCCTTTCCAGGTTCTCAACCTCTCCGAGCGCTTGCCTGAAGCCATCGACAAACTTCTTCCTGACGCTGTCGACCGCCTCATCGTCCAGGATCTCGAATCGCCCGGCGAAGAGATCGCGGAACAGCGCGTACGGCAGCACCAGGGTGTCAAGGGTGGCCCGGCCCTTGAAGAGCATGGCAGCCTGGTCTCCCAGTTCCAACCAGCGCTCAAACTCATCCAGCAGGCGTGACTTGCCCAGACCTGCGTCCCCTACGACGGTGATGAAGCGGCTCTCCCGGGTCCGGACGACGCCTTCCAGCGACTGTTGAAGCGCCGCTAACTCCTGCTCCCGACCGACCATGGGGGTCTCGACGCCTTCAACGCCCCGGGTCTTCAAGCGGAAAGCGTGGGGTTTAGCCCGAATTACCAGATAAGCCTGGACAGGCTCTGCAAACCCTTTGGCCTGGATTGCCTCCCCCGGCTCCAGGTCGAAGAGGCCGCGCACATGCTGGTAGGTATGCTGGGAGATGAGCAGCCTACCGGGGGGGGCCGAGCTTTCCAGGCGTGCGGCAAGGTTGACGGCGGCCCCCATCACCGTGCCCTCAGCCTCGGTGATGCCGCCAGTCACGACAAGACCGGTGTTCACGCCGACCCGCACCTTGAATCCGCTGAGTCCCCAATCTTTTTCCAACGCTTTGGCGATGTCCTGGGCGGTTTTTAGAACTTCGAGTCCCGCCCGCACCGCCATTTCAGGTTCATTTTCCCTGGCGCGCCCCAAGCCGAACACGGCCAGATAGCCATCTCCCATGAAGCGAGTTACCTGTCCCCCGTGCGCCTCAACCGGCGCGGCCAGCTGCTGGAGGGCTACATCCATAATGGCCATGTTTTCTTCCGGGTCCAGCTCACCCAGGAGCCGGGTCGAATCGACCACGTCCATAAAAAGCACCGTCGCCAACTTGCGCTGCTGCTCTAAGCTGGGCGACGGTTCCAGTTCGGCGAGCCGTTTGCGCAGCGCCGCGATGGTCGCATCGACGATGTCCTCGTCCAGGACGCCGCGCAGGCTCTCCTGAGCGGCGATGGCTCGTTCGAGCTGCTCTCTTTTGGATGGCGAATCGTCGGGATTCATGTGGAGATATCGTTTACCCGGCCTGCAGTACCCTCACGCTGACCAGTTCGCTCTTGCCTTTGAGCTCAAGTTCGCGCTTTTCTAAGCCCTCGGTTTCTATCCCCGCGGCCTGGTAAGTCGCCTCGCTGATCACCAGCTCACCCGGGCCAGCCGCAGAAGCCAGGCGGGCAGCCACGTTCACGTTATCGCCCAGCGCGGTGAAATCGGCGGCCTCGCCGCTCGCCCCCACGATAGAACCGACCCAGGCATGGCCCGTATGGATCCCCACACCGACGGGCACCCAGGGGCCCTCCGGATCGCCGTGCCCGGTGACGCGCAGCAAGCCCTGCCCGGCCTTTACCGCCCGGCGGGCGTGCACCTCACCGGCAAAGCCGGGAATGAACAGGGCGGTGACTTCGTCCCCCACGAGCTTGTCGATGAAAGCATCGGCGTTCACCAGCACATTGATTGCCGCTTCGTAAAAGCGGTTCATCAACCGGCCAAACTCGGTGTCGTTCATGTGCTCTGCGATGGTCGTCGAGCCGCGCACGTCCACGAACAGCATGGTCAGTTCGATCGCGGCGCCGCCAGGGGACTCGCGGGTAAACCAGTGGCAAGCAGCGCAGTAACGGTTATTCTTCGTGGACCGCTGCGTCCCCTGGAGCAGGCGCAAGAGCGCGCCGCCGATGCCGGCGAACGGACGGTGGCAGTTGACGCAGCGCGGGTTGGAGGGCAGCATACCGTAGAGGTGGCGGTAGCGCCGCATGCGGACGTTGCCCTCGGTGAGGTTCTTACGCCACATCTCGTTCACCGTGCGAACTTTAAAGCGGCGCTGCAGGTTTTCCGGCAAAACCTTGTCTGGCATGGCGCCCCCGCGTCTAAGTCTCTTCGCCGCGGAGGTTGAAAAATCCGTGCAGCGGTGTCTTGACGATCACCGGGAAACCTCCGGCCTGCTCCGAGACACGGCGCAGCTGAGCGACCACGCGCTGGCTGGGTTTGCCGTACAGCTCGATCCGTTTCACCTGCAACATCTGCACGCCCCTGCTGATCTGCTGGCTGGCCGTTTCCAGGTGATATTCGAGTGATACCGAGTCGGGATGCAGGTGGATGCTGGTAGCCTCGGTGCCAGCCTCGTTGACATAGGTGTTGAAGCTGAGCACCCGGGGCTCGTTCGCCCTGGCAAACTCGGTCATCTCCCGGTTGGCTTGTTTAAATTCTCCGAAACTTCCCTCGGGGATGTCATACGTGCCGACGAACAGGACCTGCTCGGACATGCTGATCTCTCCATTTCTCATCGCCAATGGGCGTGAACCAGGCCAGTCCAACCGGGTTCGTTTCAAACCTGCATCACCCACACATCCATCGGTTCGCTCTTGCCCTTCAATGCGACCGTGCGTTTCTCCAGCTGGCTGGTGTCCAGTTCTGCCCCTCGAGCGGTGCTTTCGCTGATCAGCAGTTCGCCGGCGGCGGCCTTGGAACCCAGCCGGGCAGCCACGTTGGCCTCGTCTCCCAAGGCGGTGACTTCCGTCATCCGTCCCGACGCACCGACGAACCCGAAGGTAGCCTTACCGGTGTTGATGCCCACGCCGACGGGCACCCAGGCAGCGTTCTCGTCCCCATAGCCACATACGCGCAGCAGTTCCAGGGCTGTATCGACGGATTTTCGAGCGTAATCCTTTCCCGCAATGCCGGGCAGGAAGTAGCCCGAGACCTGGTCCCCGGCCAGCTTGTCCACCACGGCTAAATGATGGATCAGCACGCTGGTCGACTCGGTATAAAAGCGATCGATCAACTGGGTGAATTCAGCCGGGCTCATCCCCTCCGCCAGCTGGGTGGAACCACGGATATCGGCAAAGACCATGCTCATTTCGGTCTCCACGCTCATCCGCAATTTCCTAGCCTGCTCTTCACAGTAGTTGCATACCAGGGGGTTGTAATTGGACGGTCTTCTATCCAAAACCGCCCTGGCAAGGCTTCCACCCACGCCCTCAAAGGGCATCAGGCACAAGGTGCACCTCGGGTCGCTGGGCAGTATGCCGAGCAGCCTGCGACCGCGAGGCTTCCAGGAAGCTTCCAAGCCGGCGATTTGCCGCTCCATCTTGGCTTTCATTCTTTTTTCTTTATCGGATAATTCGTGGGTCATCGTACTATTTGTAAAAGAATCACTTGAGGGCGCTGGTTACCCCAACACCCCTGTTTCACTTTCAATCGCGCGACCCAGCTAGCTGAGAGCATCCCTCAAGACCGCCAGGATATCCCCGCCGAAGCGTTCCAACCGGTAGGGGATCTCTGCCAGGATCTCGCCCAGTTCATCTTTGCCCATGGGGTTCTTCGCCGCCACTTCGGTCAGCAGGTCGCGCGGCATGATCACGTCCGAATTGACGCCCAGCTGCCGGCCGGTCAGCTTGCGCCACTCCAGCAGCGCATCCAGCCGTTCCAGGTAGGCCTCGTCGGGACGGCGGGTGCGGGGCGGGCGCAGCGGAGCGGCCCGCAGGCCGCGCTCCACCGCCTCCAGCAGGCTTTTGCCGTAGCGCTGCACCAGCTTGGGGCTCATCTCCGGGATGCGCTCCAGCTCGCGCAGGTTGTGCGGGCAGCGTTCGGCGACTGCCAGCAGCGAGCGGTCGTTGATCACCTTGAACAGCGGGCGGTCGATGGATCGAGCCACGCCGGCGCGGAACTCGCACAAGGCCTTCAGCACCGCGGCTTTCTGCGGGCTCAGATCGTAAGCGCCCGACACCCGCCAGCAGGAGGCCGTGTCGTCGGCCGGCTGGTGCCCGTCCACCTCGCGCAGGCGGCGGAAGTCTTCACGGGCCAGGTCCCAGCGCCCCGCGGCGCGCAGCTCCTCCAGCAGGCGGTCCCGCAGGGAGATCAGGTAGTGCGTATCCAGCCGGGCGTAGGCCAGCATCTCTTCCGGCAGCGGGCGCTTGCCCCAGTTGGCCCGTTGGTACTTCTTGTTTACCGTCACCCCGAACTCCACCTCGAGCACCGAACCCAGCCCGATGTGCTTCCAGCCCAGGATGCGCGCCGCCAGCATGGTGTCGAACAGCCGGCGGAACTCAAAGCCAAAATCGCGCTTCAAGGTCATCACGTCGTACTCGGCGGCGTGGAAGACCTTCTCGATCTCTTCGCTGGCGAAGATCGGCCCCAGCGGGGCCAGGTCCTTCAGCGCCAACGGGTCCACCAGGTAATCCGCCTCCGGCGTGGAAAACTGGATCAGGCAGACCTGTTCCTGGTAAGCGTACAGGCTGTTGGATTCGGTGTCCACCGCCACGATCGGTTCCCGGGCCAGCGCCGCCGCCAGCCGTTGGAGCGCCTCGGGAGTGGTGACCATGATCGGTTTGGGTAGTTTCGCGGCTTGCATGTCGGGATTATTATAGTCTACTCTTTCCCCAGGTACTTCTCCAGCACCAGGGCGTCTTCGCCATCCTGGTAGTAACCCGGCCAAGCGCCCACCCGCTGGTAACCCAGCTGCTGGTACAGTTTGATAGCCGGCTGGTTGGAGATGCGCACGCTCAGGCGCATGCGCGCTTCTTTGACCCGCTGCTCGACGCCGGCCAAAAGCCGGGAGGCGATGCCCCTGCGGCGGTAAGCCGGCAGCACCCCGATGGTGGCGATCCAGGCCGTGTCCTCCGCCCGGCGGACGTCGCCGGCCACGAAGCCCACCATCTTCCCGTCGGCCACCGCCTTCAGGCGCACCACGCTGGGCAGGGTCAGCACCCCGATCAGGTCCCAGATCGGCCAGGAATCCTTGGGAAAGCACACTCGCTCGAGCTGGCGCAGGTCGTTTAAGTCACGCCAGGTAGCCGGGACGATCCCCGCCTGGCTACCTGGCGCGTGAACCTCGGCTGTTTGCATCCGCTGAGTGGACCGTCCTTATTCCGAGTTGCGCCCCTTGATGAAGCTCTCCAGCATGCCGGTAAACTCCATCGGGAAGATGTACTTGGTCGAGGGGCTGGCGCCGATGTCCTTGAGCGTCTCGAAGTACTGCAGGGTCATCGTGTTGGGGTCGACGGTCTGGGCGACGTTATAGATGCGCTCCAGGGCGCGGGAGAAACCTTCGGCGCGCAGCAGCTGGGCCTCGCGCTCGCCTTCCGCCCGCAGGATGGAGGATTGCTTCTCGCCCTCCGCCCGCAGGATGGCCGCTTGCTTTTCGCCGTCGGCCACGTTCACCGCTGCCTCGCGCTGGCCGGTGGACTCGGTCACCAACGCACGGCGGTTGCGCTCCGCCGACATCTGACGGTTCATGGCGTCGGAGATCTCGCGCGGCGGGATGATCTCGCGGATCTCCACGTTGGTCACCTTGACGCCCCAGCGCTCGGTGACCTCGTCCAGGCGGCCCCGCAGCATGTTGTTGATGTGCTCGCGCTTGGAGAGCACGTCGTCCAGCGAGATGCCGCCGATCACGGCCCGCAGCGTGGTCGTGGCCATGCCCTGGGCCGCAGCCTCGAAGTTGCCCACTGCCAGCACGCTCTCGGTCGGGTCCAGCACCCGGTAATACCAGATGAAGTCCACCGAGATGGCGGCGTTGTCCTCCGTGATGGAGGTCTGGTGGGGGATCTCGCGCACCTGCTCGCGCAGGTCAACCCGCACACCGCGGTCGATCACGGGGATCAGGAAGATCACACCGGGACCTTTGGCCCCGATGCAGCGCCCCAGGCGGAAGACCACCAGGCGGTTGTATTCCGGGATGATGCGGATGGCGCTGGCGACGAGGATCAGCCCGACGATGACCAGCGCGCCGATCAGGCAGGCCACCACGCTGATGCCGGCGGGCGCGACCTGTGCTAAGACTGAGAATAACATGAAGACCTCCTGTGCAAAGTAGTTCGATGTCTACCAGGTAATTCGACGCCTAACCTTATTACGGCGTCTTTGCGAGCAACTCCACTGTGCCGGGCGCAATCCGATCCGGCAAAAATCATCATTGGGAACGGAGCGAAGTGAAGCAATCTCGTGTAACATGAGGGACTGCCACGCCACCTCCGGTGACTCGCAGCGACAGTTTCTTTGGATGGAGTTTCAGCGACGATGTAGTCTCTCCTATCGGGTCATCCTGCCTCTTTAACTTCGACGACTTCCAGCATGAAGCCCTCCCGGCCGACCACCTTGATAATCGCTCCCTCCGGGATGCGCTGCTTGCTGTGCGCGGTCCACAATTCGCCGCGCACCTGGACCGAGCCCTCAAGGTGGATGTCGGTCTTGGCTTCGCCGATGGCGCCCACCAGGGCCAACTGCTGTTTCAGTTGGGCGTCCGTGC
>CAYNWK010000149.1:0-10272 GCA_964400875.1 uncultured Anaerolineaceae bacterium
GTCCCTGCCGGGACAGATAGACGCGCCTTGCCGCCTGCTACTGATAACTCTCCATCGCCTGCCTGGTCGAGAAAGGACCACACAGCTGTATCAAGGCTGCACTGGTCGAAGTCATCCGACGCTACCGATTGCCCTCCAGCCGTAAAGGTTGCTGTAACCACTTTATCCCCCGTCATGGTTAAAGTCTCCGGGTTGCTGCTGCCGGCCAAGTCACCGCTCCATGCGGAGAAAGACCAAACTGGTTCCGCCGTTGCCGTCAATGTCACCTCTTGACCAGGGCTGTACAAGGTTTGCTGTGGATTAACCGTAACGTTCCCAGATCCATCGACGATCACTGTCAGCGTGTATCCACTTCCCTCTTCAAAATTGGCTGTGACGGATTTATTCCCATTCATGGATAAGGATATCGGGTTGTTGCTGCCGGACAGGTCGCCGCTCCAGTTCATAAAACCCCACCCCGGGTCGGCAGTTGCAGACAAAGTAACTGATTCACCACAGACATATGTAGACTTATCCGGCGTCTTCGACACCACGCCGCTCCCCACACTATCCAATGTAAGCGCGAATTGTGCTTCATCACCATCTCCAGGCGAAGCAGTATCATAGAAATAATCCACGGCTACTGTATTGGCTGCAATTTCGTTCCCGACGTAAACACTCACCTCAGAAACCGTCATGGTATGCGTGAAACTTGTCATTCCTGTCCATCCAACCCCGTCATATGAGTACCACTGCGTCCACTCGTCACCCACCCGGGTCACGCGCATATACAATGGATTGCCGTTCGTGATAGGAACTGAATGAACAATCGTTGCCAGGCCTTCGATTAGGCTGACCGCGCGCACCTCCAGGCTGGTACCATCATGGATAAATTCAATTCTCAGTAAATCATTCTCATCCTGTTGGATTAGTATCCCCTCCATTTGATACCTTTGGCTCAAAGACGCTTCGAATTTGACCTCCAATTCAAAATCATCATCCTCCACTCCTTGGACGAGACGGGGAACGGTGTTGTAAAAATCGTCTGCATTGGTTCCCCAAACGGTATGCATCGTTCCTTGCGGTACAGACAGATGCGCCTGGCCCCCTTCTATCGAAAGCGTCCCATCTCCTAGCGGATTGACAAAGGTCCAAACCCCTGTATCCAGGCTGCATTGGTCAAAGTCATCGGACACAAGCCCTATCGCGTCACTGGATAAAACCGAGCTCTCCTTTTCTCGCGAGTTGTTCATGGGCACGGATGCATGGACGTTGAAGGTTGGCTGTCCGGTCAATAAAGCGATTAAGGCAAGAAGCAACAAACTGTAACCGAAGTGAGATAAATACGCGCCAATCTCCCTTTTCTTTCGATTTATTCTCGAATAGAGCATTTTCCTGAACATGATTTTCTCCTTGGTCGAGCTGCTTTCACTGCTTGGCTGAACGAAGTCAAGGTTAAAAATTAAAAGAACCGGCACAATGGCCGGTTTCGCTATTCGCTCCTCAGGGATCTTCCCTTCCCACCCGTGGTGCGGATTGATGGAAGGTTAAGCGACCAAATATGATCCCTGAATCGTCGCTTCCACTTGTGTAGATTATTCAATTGGCTGTGCGAATGCCGGTTCAGTCTTGATTAAATCGTTCTGTTGGTGAGAAAAATAGATAGCCCACCCCAGTTTCTACTTTCAGTCATTCCGCCCCGAATTTAATCCAATTATGCAATTATCTTACACATTCCCAGCCTCGAATTCAAGTGACATTTGTCACAAAATAGCAAACGAACAACTGGATCGATTGAAATTTCAAACTGCTGGGCATTTGTAAAAACAAGATCATCGTCTTTACCATTGACAAGTTTCACTAATTTCGGTAAAATCCGAAAAAACAGAAGGATTCGAAGCGAATGGCTACTTTGACGCCAATCATGAAAAAAATCATCCTCCATTGGGGAGAAATGGGGTCCTCTTGGGGTATCAACCGCACTGTTGCGCAAATTTACGCCTTGCTGTATTTGGCCCCCGACCCGCTCACTGCGGATGAAATCAGCGCCGGACTCTCCATCGCCCGCTCGACGGTCAGCACCGGTTTACACGAGCTGCAAACCTGGGGTGTGGTGAGAGTCGTACACGTGCTGGGGGATCGCCGCGACCACTTCACCACGATGAACGATATCTGGGAGATCTTCCGGGTGATATTGGATGAACGCAAACGGCGCGAGATCGACCCGACGCTCGAATTCCTTCAAGAAAGCGTGGAGGAAATCGAAGGACAGCCCACCGATCAAACCTACGTGAAAGAGCGTGTAACCGACATGCTGGATTTTTTCCAGACCGTCACCGCGGTTTACGAGCAGTACGAGAGGATCCCCACATCGCGGTTGAAAGAGCTTTTCCGGATGGGCAATAAACTCAGCGGTATCGTCGAGCAAGCAACCCGGAAGTGAGTATGTGGAAATCGCTAGTAAACAAGATTCAATGCAATGATTAACGCAAATATGGACACTTTGAAAACCATCCATGTCCCCGCCAAGATCGAGGCATACGGATTGATCCAGGACAAGTTGGATCAGGTCGAACGGCACTTGTTAGCCGAACAGCCCGGCCAACACAGTTTACTGACCGATTCGGCGGAACAACTTTTCAAGGCCGGCGGCAAGCGCATCCGCGCGGCCATCTGCCTGTTGTCCGCCGGAGTATTTGGGGCTGAACGAGGAAGCTCCATCTCTTTAGCCGCCGGCGTTGAAATGCTGCATACTGCCACGCTGATTCACGATGATCTCCTCGATGGATCGGCGCTGCGCAGGGGCAAGCCCACCATCAACGCCGGTCAGAATGCGCCTTTCAGCGTCCTCATCGGGGATTACTTTTTCGCCCGTGCGGCGAACCTGGTTGCAGAAGCCAATAACGTCGATATCATGAATCAATTCGCCAGGACCTTGATGACCATCTTAAATGGCGAGATCACCCAACGGTTCTCCCTCTGGCAGGTAAACCGCCAGGAATATTTCGAACGAATTTATGCGAAAACCGGAGATCTGTTCGTCTTAGCAGCCAGAGCTCCTGCAACCTTAGGGGGAGCCAGCCAGGAAAACCTGATGGCGATGGAAAGGTTCGGATATTATGTTGGTACAGCTTTCCAAATCATTGACGATGTGCTTGATTTCAGCAGCCAACAGACTCAGTTAGGCAAACCGGTCGGCAACGATCTGCGCCAGGGGCTTTTCACCTTGCCGGCAATACTTTATGCTGGCCGCAATCAGCACGATCCAGACCTTCAATTGCTGTTGGACGTGCAGGATGGAGCTCATCCGGCGGCGGCAGATTTAATCGACTCCATCCGGAAATCCGGCGTGCTCGACGAAGCAAAAGGTGAAGCCAAAGACCTGGTCGCTCTCGGAAAACAAGCGCTTGGAACGCTCCCCTACTCGGAATATATCGAGGCGTTAATTTCCGTAGCCGATACTATCGTCGAACGCAAAGCGTAAAACTAACCTCAGTCCTGATTGCCCGCGCCAACCTCGAGACAATATTAAAGACAGAAGCAATCTGTTGAAGGAATAGGATCAACCCTCTTATTGGATAAAATTTACCCGTATCCTCAATAAATTGTGATTCGTACTAGTGAAAGGTAGGAAGGTCAAAATGAACAGCAAGCGAAAAACCAAAAGCGTGATCACGTGCGATTTGGAGGGGCGCATTGAAACGTTCAACCAAGGAGCTGAAGAGATCTTTGGCTATCGGGCTGATGAGGTGATTGGAAATAAGCGGGTATCGCTCTTCTCCCCAGGCCAGACCGTCCTGGAACACGTTCCAAACTGGCTGAAAACTGCCAGTGAGCAAGGGGAGTACCGCACAAAGACCGTCTTTCTCAACCGCGACGGCCAACCAGTCGCAGCAGAAATCCGCGTCACGCCCACTTTCAAGGACGGCCAGCAGATTGGCTACTGCGGGGTGACCGAGGTCCTGGAGGATGTGGAGCCCTCCGAAGTGGCGCCCAATATCAGTTTCATGACGCGCGTCTTCTCTTGGTTTGTGATCACCAGGGCGCCGTTCCTGACCGCCATTGTGATCCCCATCCTGGTAGGCGCCTCCTGGGTCGCGTACAGAAATCCATCCTTGAACTTCACGTGGGACCTGTTCTTATTGGCCCTGTTTGCCGGGATCTTCCTGCACGTGGCGGCCAATACCTTCAATGACTATTTCGACTGGAAGAGCGGCACAGACCAGGCCAATAATGACTACTTCATGCCGTACTCTGGGGGCAGCCGTTCGATCGAATTGGGTTTGATCAGCGCCGAAGCCCTCTTTCGTGTCGCTTCGATTTCTCTGTTGATCGCCAGCACCTTAGGCCTGATCCTGGCCTTCCGCAGTGGTCCGGCCGTTCTGTTTTTTGGTCTGGTCGGCGCGCTGTCTTCGTATTTCTACACCGCGCCTCCGCTGCGCTTAGCGGCGCGCAAGGGCCTTGGCGAGCTGTTCATCGGCTTGAACTTCGGACCCTTAGCCACCGCCGGGACCGTTTATGCCCTGACCGGTAGCGTCACACTGTCCGACTTCCTGATCGGGCTGCCCATCGGCCTGCTGACGACGGCTATCCTGTGGATCAACCAATTCCCGGACGTAGCTTCCGACCGGAAAACCGGCAAGATTAACCTGGTCGTCCTGCTGGGGAGGAAACGCGCCCGGTGGGGATATCTGTTGTTATTGGCAGCTGCCTTCGGCTCCTTGTTTTACTGGCTCGCGGTAGGTGTGCTGCCGTTGACGGCGCTGCTGATCTTGGTGAGCTTGCCGCTGGCGTTCTATGCCGGTCGCATCGCGGTGAGGGAATACGATCAGCGCAGCCTAATCCGCGCGAACGCCGCGACCATTCAACTGCACCTGGCTTGTGGCTTGTTATTGATCGCTGGTTTACTTTTGAGCGTATTCTTCAATTGGAATACGGTCTTGTGAATCTTGAGTCGAATCTCCCCTTACACAGAAAGTGTAAGAAAGCAAAAAACCGCTCGACAGGAGTATCGAACGACTTAAGTGGGCGGTATTGGACGTAACCCAAACTGCCATCCCTATGATTTTGTAAAAGTATCATCAATGGGGAAAACGAGTCACGTCAAAATTGCGTACCAGAATCATAATCTGAAACTAGAACCGTCAAGGAGTGCTGGCGTTTCCGGTTCTTTGGGATTTGCCGTGATTCTTGACATAACTTTCTTCAGAACCCGCCAGATTTAGGGATACAGGATATGCGCACCCCCGCATCTGGCCAACAACCAGCCCCTGAGCACGGCGATTCCCAGAGATCCGGCGTTTCCTATCTTGTAACTTAATTCTGAGTTCTCTGAGTTATGAGCCCATACAAATTTATACCCGAATCTCACTATTTAATACCACAAATCTCGTTTAATTATTGATCTCCTAAGATGGGGATTGGAGATTTCATGCGAAAGCATTGAAAACTAGTCGACACTCTGATCAAGTTTTTTGTTATTGGATTGAATCGCATGGTAAACAGTTTCGATGGATATGGGTTTATATTCCCAACGTATCTACTCAGGCATAGGGCCTGACGAACATTAACATTGCTAAAATCGCAAAAGCCAGCGAAAATATAGGTATGGAACCCCTTCACTTGCCGACAGAAGAAGAAATTCGTGCCGCAGCCCGGGAAGGGGAGGATGCAGTAGTTGACCTGGTGAGCAGTTTGGTTGAGGCAATTGCATTGCTGTCCGCCGAGGTGCAAGCCCTGCGAGATCAGCTCGCCAAAAACAGCCGCAACAGTGGCAAACCACCTTCGAGCGATGGGTTGAAGAAACCTCGCACCCGCAGTCTGCGTAAATCCAGCGGCAAGAAAAGCGGTGGTCAACCTGGTCACAAGGGACATACCCTGAAAATGGTGGCTGATCCCCAGCATGTGGAGAGCCATCGGGTCATGCGCTGTCGGCACTGCCAGACTTCTCTGGAAGGGGTGCAGCCGAAGGCCCACGAGAAACGGCAAGTGTTCGATCTACCCCCGGTGCGAGTGGAAGTGACGGAACATCAGGCGGAGATCAAGCGCTGTCCTCGGTGCGGGCAGATGAACAAGGCCGAATTCCCGGACGGGGTAACTCAACCGGTGCAATATGGTCCGCGGGTCAAAGCCCAGGCGGTGTATTTCAACCAGTACCAGTTCATTCCGCTGGAACGGGTGAGCGAGGCCTTTGGCGATCTGTATGACCATCCTTTGGGAGCAGCCACTGTGATTGCCGCTTGCCGGGAAGTCGAGCAGCAGGTCATGCCGGTCAATGAACAAGTGAAAGTGCACCTAACTCGGGAAGAAGATGTCGCCCACTTCGACGAAAGCGGCGCTCGGGTGGCCGGTGCTCTGCACTGGTTGCACTCCATCAGCACCGCGCTCCTGACCTACTACGCTATTCACGCCAAACGAGGTTCCCAAGCGCTGCGGGAGATCGGGATCTTGCCCCATCTCAAAGGCACCCCGGTCCACGATGACTACGCTTCCTATTTCCAGTTTGAGAATGAGCGCCACGGGTTGTGCAACGCCCATCACCTGCGGGAGTTGAAGTTCATCGAAGAGCGTTACCAGCAGGAATGGGCTCCTCAGATGGCTGCCCTGCTGATGGAAATCAAGATGCAAGTTGAGCAGGCCAAAAGCAGGGGCCAGACTAGTCTGCTCCCAGATCAGGTCGCTCATTTCGAAGCCTGTTACGATAACCTGATCACCTTAGGACTGCAAGCCAATCCCCCGCCGGAACCAGATCCCACGCAGCCCAAGAAGCGAGGGCGGGTTAAACAAAGCCCGGCGAAGAACTTGCTGGATCGCTTCCACAAGCACAAACAGGGCGTGCTGGCTTTTATGTACGATTTTAAGGTGCCGTTTGACAACAATCAGGCGGAACGCGATATCCGCATGGTCAAGTTGAAACAGAAAATCTCAGGCTGCTTTCGGACTGAGGATGGCGCTCAAACCTTCTGCCAGATACGCAGTTATATCTCGACCGCACGTAAGAATGGCCAAAATGTGTTGGATGTTCTGCACTTGGCCTTGATGGAAACGCCTTTTGTGCCTCCTTTCGTCGCGGATGCTCAGCCGGCGACCGTAGCCTGAGTAGTAACTTCCCAACAATCTACACCAACATCCAAGCTGTTCTTCAGAGGTGATAGTTTTCCGTGCGAATGACCAAACAAATGCCAGCTTCCATAATGCGATCGATCCCAAACTCGCATTGAATAATGACATAAGACAACCAGTTTAAGCTGTTCATTATCGGAAATTGACAACTTGATCGTGCGAAGTGCGGGTAAGATATTGATGGGATAACCAGATTTTGAGCGATACTCACCCTGCCGAATCCATCTTTTGTCATGGCCACCGGGAATTAATGATATCCTCCCATTCAGACTGGAGAAGTAATCGTTTGCTTTTTCTTTCCCAGTCAATGTGAAATCTCCCAAATGATAGATAGTGTCTTTGGGCTTGATGACATAGTTCCAGTTCTCGATCAGCACCTCATCCATCTCTTCTACTGAAGCAAAGGGGCGCTCACAATATCGTATGACATTTCCATGTCCAAAATGAGTATCAGCAGTAAACCAAGTAGCCATTGGATTCCCTATTCATCTGTAGGTGATACAAAAAAATTTGGGTTACCTTTATAATATATTTATTGCGCGATTCTACTCATTTTAAGAACTGCGCATTCCATCTACCAAAAGGCGATATATTTCATGCTGCCGGTTGTAGGGATCCCGTGCTAAGGTTGCCTCTTCTGATGTCAAGTCAATTAGGAAACCAAACCCTGCTTGAACATGATTGATTATCTCTTCTGGCTGGATATCCCAACCGCGTCGGATCAGCCTACGTAGGTCAAGCCAATCAAAATTACCGTCTCGAAGACTAGCTAGAAATTTTTCTGGATCGAAAGTGAAATTGGTTTCCCAACATTTTAATACCGCAATTCTCCGTACAGTTGAACGGTCAAACCGGTGTGTAGCGAATTGATATAGATCAAATAAATCACGCACCCGGTTGCGTTGTGCAGCAGCTCTGACTTTCTCCCCAATGATTTCATGAAGATCCAATGATGGGATTTTTGGCAGATCGATATCAAGCCAGTCAAAGTAGCGTTCTGGGAGAAATGTCATCTCTCTAATGGGGAGTATAGGTTTTGCCCTAAAGCTAACTTGTATTCCAAATCTACCATCGGTAACCCAATCGTGTTGATAGAGAATCTCTGCTCCTGCCGATGTCGGAGTGGCATAATAGTCAGAAGATGGAATTGAAAATGTAAGGCCATAATAAGTTTGGTTTTGGAATGCCCCCGCGATATCCAAAATGAGTGTCTCTGGATCAATATCACTTACCGCAGTGAAATCTAAATCAAGACTGAAACGACCTCGACTACCAAGATGCAGCTTCCGGATTGCTGTACCGCCCTTAAATGCCAGGTGAGATAAATGATCTCGGTTTGCCATTATCCGTAAAACATAGGTCAGAACAATTTCGCGTTCAGCGATATCCAAATCGATCCCAGCATCAGATGCATACCATTGCACTAATCGTTTTTCAATCATCGAACTACCTATATCTCAACCCTCAACAAATGACGAGGGATATTGTCCACAATTTTCCATTTTTGATTAAAATCACCACCTTTACCCCACCGCGAAGGTTGACCCAAGTAGCAAGTATTATTACCAATACTGGCTAATAACTCATTTAGGAACGATTCGCTTGCAGTGATGGTAAGTAATTCAACCAGGTAACCTACACGTTGGTTCAGCGATATTGAGTTGAAGCGTAAAGCGAAATCTCTTAGTCGATCCCACTGCAGAGAATTCTTCCCACGCCAGATCATGGTAGCAATTTCCGGAATGTCACCGCTGTAAATGGGTCGGTGCAATGAATCGAGAAGTGCTTTCTCAGGATATGCCATCATGACTTTGCTGCCATACGCGTTTAACTCTTCGAAACCAAAAAAATGATGCTCGGGCTGCCGGATGATTTGGTAGTGTTTCTCCCGAACCATCATTTGACGTGTTTTACCTCCTTTTGTAGCAATATAAACGGTATGCGATGCCTGGGTAGTCAAACCGTGATAATAACCTGCTGTCGCATATGAAAAGTAATATGGAGTAACCAGATGACTGCCGATGAACAAAGGATTTGTGTCTGTAAAGGCATGTTCTCCTCGTTCAGCAGGAATTAACTCATATTTACCAGGTGTGAGGGGAGCTAGCCATTTATTATGTTTTAAACGTTGGAGTACCTTACGGGCATAGTCTTTAGAGATATTCAAAATACGAGCTGCATCTTCTATAGTAACAATGGGCTTTTTCTCCCATTCCAGATAAAGAATGAGTTTTGATTCTAAAGGTGAAAGAGGGCGAGACATGATTACGCGATATATTAAAATTGTGCCAATTTGTGACGATATTCGTCACACGATTAGATTTTTCTAAGAAAATTATACTTTTTCATTTAGAAATTTGCAAGTGATCTATTGCTAATGACTGATGACCGTCGGTCGGCTTAACTACTCAGGGTTTGGGTCAACCCTAGGCTCCACAAGACTGGAACTCATAAACCGGAGGTTATGAGCCCAACGAATTGCAGTAGCAATTACCAGTTGAACTGTAACCAAAAATCCATAACCACATCTGAAGGGTCGAGCTCAAATGCTCCAAAGGCATTGTTAAAGACCTAAGACACAACATGAAATTGTTTGTATTACTGATCATATTGACTGTTCTGTGGATAAAAAGTGAAAAAAGATGTCACCTACCTGATTACAGATGACATCTTGGGTGGCGAGTACCCCTGTTGAGATTCGAACGCGTGATTGCGAATTGATCCTAAATTAAGGTATTGGACTCGAACAAAAAGCAGCTATTTTCAATTATAAATGCCAATTTCAATCCTTAATTGATCGAGCTTTTCCCTTTGATCGAAGCGTAATGATGCGAAAAATCGCTCGATGGACATATCAAGCGATTTTTGTGGGCGGTATTGGACTCGAACCAACGACCTTTGCGATGTCAACGCAACGCTCTAACCAACTGAGCTAACCGCCCATACGGCCCACATTATACCATCCCTGTTCGTAGTTGGGAGTGTGGTTCGGCTGCTTGGCTGACCGAGCCATCCTCCCGACTCAAAATTTCAACCGGCTGACGAAATCGCTCAGCAGGTTCGCCGTCAGTACCGGCTGCTCTAGCATGACCATGTGCCCGGCCTGAGTGATCAACTCGAGGCGGGCCTCCGCTATTTTATCGGCCAGAAATTGGGCGAATCGGACGGGGG